>NZ_JBEXFB010000022.1:0-172412 GCF_040606575.1 Streptomyces sp. NPDC005402 | reverse complement strand
CGTCAACACCCGGCAACAGCGGCGCTATCCGCTCCCACGCCGCATCCGTCAACTCACCACGACCCACCACAAGATCATTATCAGACAGGACCTAGACGGCGAGGAACGGTTCCAAGGCGTACGTGGTCTGGACCGAGACCGGGGCCCGGCAGGACACCTGGTTCGAGGGATGGGCTCCTCAGCCGGGATCCTTCCTGCTCGTCCGGGGGTCCGTGGGATACGGCCCGCACAACAACAACCCGAAGGTCCTCTTCGTTGGCTCCGGGGGCGTGCACAGCACGGCTGCCGCCAACGCGCGAAACGCCTGGCAGCGTCAGCAGAACCGCCAGGCTTAAGGCCTCACAAGCACCTCAGGGCAACCAGCGCCGGGCCTGTTCGCGAGTGACGCGTGCGGCGTCGACGTACCAGAGGCCGTTCGGCTTGTCCCATCGCGCGCCGAGGAGTTTCTTCGCCTCGTCCTTTTCGGCGAAGGTCACCTGGAGATAGAGGCGGCCGTTGACGACGGCACCGGGCCTGATGCCGTCGGCCGTACCGCTTGCGTCGCTCGCGCCGCCGCCCCGCGAGCCTCCATCACCCGCCGCTCGCGGGTTCCAGGCGGCCTTGTCCTTCCGGGCCCGCTCGATGACCCGGCTGACGCGCTCGCAGGACGAGGGGTCAGTGAACCGCATCATCAGGTCCGTCGGGCCACTGTTCGCCAGCAGATTCAGCGAGCCGTGCCAGAGGACCGTGCCGTCGAGGATGAGCACCTTCTCGTGCATGCGCTCCCGGAAGTCCACCTCGCAGCCCACCGAACGCAGTTGGTCGATGCGCTGCTGGTGACGCTCGACCGACGCGTCGTCGCGCTGTTCCTCCGCGGCACGTGTGTAGACGACGACCCTGACGCCCTCGCTGACACGGCGGCCCAGAAGAGCCGACCACTTACGAACCGGGGCCGGGTCGAGAAAGGGGCAGTAGAGCTCGATGCTGGTGGACGCCCGCTCGATGTCCCACTCGACCGCCTTGTAGACCTCGTCGGCCGGGAAGAAGGCGGGCCGGGACAGCTCCTCCTCCGAGAGGGCCGAGAGCTGGGCCGCCTCCCGGGTGGGCACGAGTTGGTCCGCGGACATCACCTGCGCGTGGCTTTCGAGGTGGTCGAGCATGAGACGGGCCTCGCTGTGCGGTGCGAGGTGCGTACGCAGGTGTTCGAGGTCCGCGACGACCACCAGGTGGTCCTGGGCACGGCTGAGGGCGACGTTCAGGAGACGGCAGGTCTGGGAGGAGAGACCCGTTCCCTGGTAGAAGATCCCTGGGTACCTGCCCGCGCCGACGGCGGTGTCGAAGACGACTATCGGGCGCTGACTCCCCTGGAACCGGTGGATCGTGTCGACCAGACCTTCGTACTCCTCCCCGAACCGGTACTTCAGGCTGCCCTGAAGCGCCTTGACCTGGGCCTTGTAAGGGGCGATGACAGCAAGCCTGTCGGTGGCGCGGCCGCCCGCCGCCGTCTCGCCATCGCCCCACTTCCGCCCCGGGAGTACGCCCTCGTACTGCAGGCCACGTACGAGTTCGTGTACCACGGCCTCGTTCACGGTGTTCGCCTTGTAGTCAGGCCCTGGAATGCGCTGCTTCGAGGTGTCGACCAGGATGACCGCGGAGTCGACCAGCGGATTGAACGGGATCCTGCTGCTGTCGTCACGGCCGGTGGTGAGCGGGGAGTCCGGGTAGGCGACGTCGTTCACCAGCGCGCAGATCGGCTCCCGCATACGGTACTGGGTGTCCAGGGCCACAAGCCGGGGGTCCTGGCGCACGGATCCGGACTCGGTCACCAGTCCGGCCGCGTGGAAGGTGTCCCGTGCCGCCCACAGCCCGGAGTGGGCCTTTTCCTCGTCCGTCGCCTTCCGGTCGCTCTCGCCCTTGGTCACGGCGGGGAGCTGCCTGAAGTCACCTGCGACCACCACCCGCTTCCCGGCGAGCCCCGCGGCCAGCCAGGCGGACGGGAGATCGACCATGCCCGCCTCGTCGATCACGACGACATCGACACGGTCCAGCAGCTTGCGCGACTGCACGGCCTTGGCGACGGTCGCACCCATCACACGGCACTTGGAGCGCACGGTGTCCTGGATCTTCCTGCGCTGCTGATCGAGTTCGTCGAGCTGCTTCTGCAGGCTCTCGGCCTGTCCGGCGAGCACCGGGCGGTCCGGCACTCCCGCGAGACGGGGGCGAGCGGCGGCAAGTCGTCCACTCAGCTCGGCGATCTCCGCTGCGGCCTGGCCCGTCCGTATCTTGGCGTTCGCAGCGCGCTGGGCGGCATCGCGGAGAGCCGCGTCTGCCTGAGTGAGTTCCGCGTGGAGCGCGGCGAGCTGTGCTTCCTTCCGCTTGGCCAGGAAACCGTTCGGCTGCCCTATCTCACTGATCCTGAGGCGCAGTTGGGCCACCTGGGCCTCGGCTCTCAGTGAATCCTGCACGGCCGTGGTGCCTGACGCCGCGGCCTGCGAGTGAGTGGTACGACTCCCTGCGACCTGCTCTTCGAGACTCCGTACTTCGTCGTGCAGGGTGATGAGGGCGCGTACTTCCTTGAGGCCCTCCGTCGTCCTGGTGAGAGCTTCGTCCAGCTGGGCGGAGACCCGGGCGGTGATCAGCTCGGTGTCGACGTACTCGCCGTATCGCTTCCGCAGTGAGGGGACTTCGATGTCCCCCGCGCGTTGCACCAGCCCCTCCGAAAAGCCTTCCTGGGTGGCCAGGAGATCGCAGATGCGTTCCAGTGCCTGGTCCACCGCGACCTTCGTCGGGGCGAGGAAGAGGATGTTGAGCCCTTGGCACGCTGCGCGGACCGGCGCTGGCCACCTTGATCACCACGGGCACCGTTTTGGCAAGACGGAGTCGTTCCTGGTGCCGGTGCTGGACCACTGCCGGCGGGAGAGGGCGCGCGGTCGACCGCCGCCGAGCGTCCGGCGACGATGGTCACGACCACGGACGAGGCGCTGCGCGAGGCGCTCGAGGGCGAGGACTTCGGACGCTGGAAGGTGTTCCTGCACCCCACCCAGTCCAAGCTGGTGGAGCGCGACTACTCGGGGCCCGCCCGGGTCGGTGGCGGTCCCGGCACGGGGAAGACCATCGTCGCTCTGCACCGCGTCAAGCATCTGGTCGAGCAGCTCCCGCAAGGCCGTGACAAGCCGGTGCTCCTCACCACGTACAACAAGAACCTCGCGGCCGACCTCCGCGCGCGGCTGCTGGAACTCGGTCGAGAGGAGCTCCTGTCGCGCGTGGAGATCAGTCACGTCGACCAGCTGGCCCTGCGCGTGGTCCGCGAGGCCGAGCCGGGCAGCAGCAAGCAGACGATCGACGACAACCAGGTGCTCCGCGAGTGGCGCGCCATGCTGGACGAGCTCGGCGAGGCGGGCTGGGACGCGGAGTTCCTGCACGACGAGTGGACGCAGGTGATCCTCGGCCAGGCGGTCGTGTCCCGCACCGAGTACTTCCGAGCACGCCGTGCCGGCCGGGGGCGGAACGTCACCCGGCCGGAGCGGGCCGAGATCTGGCAGCTGGCCGAGAAGTTCACCAGCGCCTGGACCGTCTCGGACGCCAGACGTGGGCACAGGTCGCGGAACGGGCCGCCCGCCTGGAGATGGAGCGCGAGCAACGGATCCAGGCCGTCGAGCGGCAGCGCGCGGAGAGCGGAGGCCTGGACAACATCCACCTTCAGGACGGTTCCGCCGGATGGCTGCCGTACCGCTATCGGCACATCGTCGTGGACGAGGCTCAGGACCTACGGCCGGGGCACTGGAAGATGTTGCGAGCCATGGCCGCACGCGACCGCAACGACATCTTCCTCGTCGGTGACACGCATCAGCGCATCTACAACAACCAGGTGACTCTCGGCAGTCTCGGTATCAACATCCGGGGGCGGTCCGCGAAACTCACCCTCAGTTATCGGACCACACGGCAGATCCTCGGCTCGGCGCTCGGAGTGCTGAGCGGGGAGTCGTTCGACGACCTCGATGGCAGCCAGGAGACACTGGCCGGGTACCGGTCGGTGCTGAGCGGCGCTCGCCCGGAGCTGCACGCGAGTTCCGACTGGGAATCCGAGCGTGCGGCCATCACGGAGCTGGTGTCCGACTGGAGCGACATTCCCCCGGAACAGATCGCCATCTGCGTGCCCACCAACGCGATGGCGCAGGAAGTCGCTGTGTCACTCGCTCACTCGGGCATCCGTGCGACAGAGATCGGCCCGGACGGACCGCGCGGGGACGAGGGCGTGCACATTGGCACGATGTTCCGGTTCAAGGGGCTCGAGTACCAACGCATGATCATCGCGGGCGTCTCCGAGGGCCTCTTACCGCGCACAGCAGTGATCCAGATGCGGCACACCGACGCGCTGCGCCACCGACGTGAGCTGCAGCGGGCCCGTTCCCTTCTCTTCGTCGCGGCCACCCGTTCGCGAGACGCGCTGGCGATCTTCTGGCACGGAGCGCCGAGCCGGTTCCTCACACCGCTGCTGACCGGCTGACGTTCACGGGGCAACTGTCATGCCGTGTCGAAGAGGGCCTTTGCTTCGGAGATCGCCACGCTCAAGGACGCTGGTTCCGTCCGCATGCCCTTGATGATTCCGTCGACTCCACGCAACCCGGTCCGCTCCAGCAGCCGCTTCTCGTTCGTCACCCACTCCCCCCGCGCCGCCAGCACCGAGTGCCCCATCTGTACGGCGGCCGTGGCGAGGGCGCCGGCCGTCTCGGTGAGGCGGGCGGCCGGGGCGTGGTTGGCCTCGGTGTAGGCGAGGGTGAGGCGGGCGGTGTCCCGCCAGCGGGTGGCGGCGGCGGTGCGGAGTTTCGCCGGATAGGCCGCCGGACGCGGCAGCTCGCCGCTGAGGAGCCGGTTGATCGCCAGCTCGGCCACGATCAGGTAGGTGGGAATGCCCGCCAGATGGAACAGCAACGGCTCCACCCGGAACCGCCCCTCCTCCGCCTCCGCCAGTTCCCGTTCCACCACGTCGAGATCCCGGTAGTGGACGTCGACCCGCCGCCCGTCGATCGTCAGCCACGCGCCGCCGTTGAACACCCCGCCGCCCCAGCCGCCGATCTCCGACACCTCGCCCGCCCAGCCGACGGCGCGGAGGTCGGCCGGGTCGAAGGCGCCCCGGTAGTAGACCGCCAGGTCCCAGTCGCTGTCCGGCCGTGCCGTTCCCTGGGCGCGGGAGCCACCGAGAGCCACGGCCCGGACGGTGGGGAGGGCGGCGAGGCGGTCGGCGACGGTGTCGAGGAAGACGGCGTCGGTGAGTGTGGAGGACATGGGCGCAGCGTACGAAGCCCGGGGGCGTCCCTCCATGGAATTACGCGGCCCGCGCCTTCGGACGGGGCCGCCGCGAAGGCCCGTTGTCAGTGGCACGCGTTATCAATGAAGTCGTCACTCACTGTTACGACGACGGGGGAATCGGCGATGACGACGTACGAGAAGGATCCGGACCCGCGAGCGCACCGCACGCACCTCTCCGCTGCCGGACTGCGGGCACGCGGGTGGACCGCAGGGATGATCCGCCGGCTGCTCGGCGAGCCCGATCTGCGGCGGCCCAACCCGTTTTTCCGTGCAGCCCCACCGACCCGTCTCTACAGCGTCGAGCGGGTCGAGGCGGCCGAGCGGAGTGAGGAGTTCAGGGCGGTGTCGGCGGTCGCCGCCCGGCGGTCCGCCGCGGTGAGGGAGGCGGCGCTGCGCAGGCGGCGGGAGGTGCTCGCCAGAATCGCGGCCGAGCCGATCGACGTGCCGGTGCTCACCCCGGAGACACTGACGGCGCTGGCCGTCGAGTACCGCGCTCGCCCGGACGGACGTCCGGAGTCCCCACGCGACCACCGGAACCCCGACGACCGGGGCCACGACCGGGACCTCGACCGCTGGAAGGTCGACTACCTCTGCCATCGGCTGGCCCGCTACGACGACATCCTCGACGGACTGTCCGGCCGCACCGGCCGCGCGGCCGCGGAACAGCTGCTGCGGCGCCGGGTCTGCGCGGCCATCTCCCAGGCGTACCCGGACCTTGCACAGGAGTGCGCACGCCGGTCGGGCCCGGAAATTCAGGTGCGGTCCCGTCCCGCCGCCCCCGATGATCGAAAAGTTGTCCGCCGTCCACCCGAGGAGTCCACGTGATCCAGCGCGTCACCGCCCCGGCCCTCTTCCCGCCGCCGACCTACTCCCACGCCTCGGTCGTCGAGGCGGGTACGAAGCTCGCGTTCCTCGCCGGGTCCGTTCCGCTGGACGCCAAGGGGAACCTGGTGGGTGAAGGGGATCCCGCGCGCCAGGCAGAGCAGGTGATCGCCAACCTGCGGGAGCAACTGCGCGCGGTCGGCAGCGACTTGGAGCACGTCCTGTCGACCGATGTGCATGTCGTGAGCAGCGAGCCCGCGGTGCTGTCCACCGTGTGGGAGGTCGTCGAGGCGTCCGGGCTGAGCACCGGTCCGCATTCGTCGACGCTGATCGGAGTCGCCTGTCTCGGGTACACCGGCCAGTTGGTGGAGATCACTGCGACGGCAGTGGTGCCGGAGGTCGCAGCACCGTGAGCACGGTCGTCATCCGCCGGGCCACCGCCCCCGACGCCTCCGCAGCGGCCGACGTCTATCTGCGCTCCTTCACCGCCGCGTTGCCGACGGTGGTACGGCCCCGGTCCGACGACGAGGTGCGCGCGTACATCCGGGACGTCGTCGTGCCGCAGCGGGAGACCTGGGTCGCCGAGGACTCCGGGACCGGCGCGATCGTCGGGCTGATGGTGCTCGCCGGTGATCTGCTGTCCCAGCTGTATCTCGACCCCGACCGGCGGGGGCGCGGCATCGGCGACCGGTTCGTCGCGCTCGCCAAGGAACGCAGTCCGCGAGGGCTGAGCCTGTGGACCTTCCAGGTCAACAAGCCGGCCCACCGCTTCTACGAACGCCACGGCTTCGTCGAGGCCGAACGCACCGACGGCAGCGGCAACGAGGAGCGGGAGCCGGACGTGCGGTACGTGTGGCGGCCCTGAGCCCTAGCCCCGGAGGTCACGGAGCCACCGGCGATCCCCACACCCGTTTCTTCGGCACCGGCTTCGCATAACCGCCGGCCCGGCTGGTGCTCAGCCCCAATCCCACCAGCGACTCCGCGAGCTTCACCGCCGCGCCCACCCCGTCGACCACCGGAAGCCTCAGCTTCTCCCCCACCGTCCGCTGCAACCCGGTCATCCCCGCGCACCCCAGGACCAGGACCTCGGCGCCCGCCTCCCGCGCCCGCTCGGCTGCCGCCAGGAACGCGGCCTCCGTGCGGTCGGCGTCGCCCAGGTCCAGAACCCCCAGTCCCGTCCCGACGACGGCGGCGCAGTTGCGCCCCACCCCCGCCAGCTCCAGGCTGTCCTCGATCTGCCCGCAGGACCGCTCCAGGGTGGTCACCACGCCGTAGCGCCGGCCGAGCAGACAGGCCAGATGGGCGGCGGCCTCGGTGATGTCGACGACCGGCACGTCCACCAACTCCCGGACGCCCTCCCGTCCGTGCTCGCCGAAGCCCGCCATGACGACGGCGTCGTAGGAAGGACCCTCGTACGTGCGCAGCAGGTCGATGACCGCCGCCGCGGAGAGGTAGCTGTCGAGCCAGCCCTCCGCGGACTCGGGGCCCCACGCGGGGGTGAGCCCGAGCACGGTGGTGCCCGGGCCTGCGGCGGCCCGGGCACCTCGTACGATCTCCTCGGTCATCTCCTGCGTGGTGTTGCAGTTGGTGACGACGATCCGCACGTTTATCGGACCTCCACGGCCTCGGGGACCTCGGGGACCTCGGGAGCGGCCGCTCGCTCGCTCCGGCACAGCAGCGCGTACAGCCCGGCCGCGAGGGCCGTCCCGATGAACCAGGAGTATGGGGCCACGTCACTGAACGTCTTCACCAGGGCGAGGACACCCGCGACGGCCGCCGCCGGCAGGAACGCCCACAGGGCCCTCGGGTTGACGCCCTTGCGGTAGTAGTAGCGGGAGCCGGGCTCGGCCTTGAACAGCTCGTCGACGTCGATGCGGCCCTTCTTGACCCAGTAGTAGTCGAGCATGATCACGCCGAACAGCGGGCCGAGGAAGGCGCCGAGGCCGCCGAGGAAGTAGTTGACGACCGTCGGGTTGGAGAAGAGGTTCCAGGGGGTCACGACCAGTGCGGCGACCGTGCTGATCATGCCGCCGATCTTGAAGGTGATTTTCTGCGGCCAGACGTTGGCGAGGTCGTACGCCGGTGAGACGAAGTTGGCGACGATGTTGACGCCCATGGTGGCGACGGCGAAGGTGAGCGCGCCCAGGACCATCACCCAGGTGTTGCCGACCTTGGCGACGAGTTCCGCCGGGTCGGTGATGGCCTGGCCCCAGACCTCCAGCGAGCCGGCGGTGACGATCACGGAGACGACCACGAAGGCCGTGGAGTTGATGGGCAGGCCCCAGAAGTTGCCGCGGCGGACGGTCTTGTAGTCCGGCGCGAAGCGGGAGAAGTCGCAGAAGTTGAGCATCAGCGTGCCGTACGTGGCGAGAATCAGGCCGATCGCGCCGAACCACTGCCGCCACTGCTCGCCCACGGAGACCGGGTGCGGGGTGCTGGTGAGCGAGATGCTCCAGCCGGCCTTGGCCAGTACCCAGACCGCCAGCGCGATCATGACCAGCCAGATCGCCGGCCCGCAGAAGTCCTGGAACTTCCTGACCGACTCCATCCCCTGGCTGATGATCAGCGCCTGGACCAGCCACAGCGAGAGGAAGGAGACCCAGCCGAGCGCGTCGAGGCCGAGGAAGGAGCTGTGCGTCCAGGACTCCAGGCCCGGCCAGGCGGCCAGCAGCATCACGTTGACCGCGACGGAGGCGAGGTAGGTCTGGATGCCGTACCACATGATGGCGATCACGGCCCGGATCAGGGCCGGGATGTTGGCGCCCCACACACCGAAGCTGATGCGGCTGACCACGGGGAACGGCACGCCGTGGCGCTGGCCGATCCTCCCCATCCAGTTCATGCCGACGTAGATCAGCACGAAGCCGACGAGCAGGGACGTGAAGACCTGCCAGACGTTCATGCCGAGGACCAGCAGACCGGCCGCGAAGGTGTAGTTGCCCAGGTTGTGGACGTCGGACATCCACATGGCGAAGAGGTCGAAGACCTTCCAGTTGCGCTTGTCGGCGGGCGCCAGGTCTTCGTTGGTGAGCCGGGGATCGGGGACGAACGCTGGTGTGCCGGTGGCTTCGACACGATCGGCGAGGGACACAGGGCCTCCAAGGACGGGGGACAGGAGGATGGCGGCCGCCTGGCATCCGGTTTTGGTATACCAAACTGCCGACATGGTCGCGCCGTCAAGAGTCCTGACCGATGTCGCGTTCGTTAACGCTTCGTAAAACAGCTCCGGCGTCGGAGAAGATGACTTCATGAGCTCCACGACGAACATCGAGCCCCTCGGCGCCGTCCGCGAGCGGGTCCTGGCCACCCTGCGGCAGGAGATCATCGCGGGCGGGCTGCGACCGGGCGACCGGCTGGTCGAGCGGGAGCTCGCCGACCGCTTCGGGGTCTCCCGGGTGCCGGTCCGCGAGGCGATCCGCGCGCTGGTCGCCGAGGGCTTCGTCCACTTCGAGACACCCCGCCGCACGGTCGTACGGCGGCTGACCCCGAACGACGTCAAGGAACTCTTCGAGCTGCGCGAGGCGTTGGAGGTGTACGCCGCGGGACTTGCCGCGGCCCGAGCGACCCCGCAGGACCTCGCCGAGGTGGAGCGGCTCCTCGACCTGGCGGCGGCCGCGACCGAGGCGGGCGACGCGGAGACCATCACGGACGTCAACAGCCGTCTGCACGACAGCATCGTGGCCATGGCCCGCAACAGCCTGCTGGTCGAGGCGCTGGAACCGGTTGCCGGACGGCTCCGCTGGATGACCCGGCGCAACGAGGAATGGCCCCAACTCCTCCTCGAACACCGCGACTTGTACGAGGCGATCGCCTCCGGCGACCCGGACCGGGCCCGCGCGCACGCCCTGGCCCACGTGCGGACCAACTACGAGTCGACGGTTCGGCAGTTGTTCGGGGACGCGGGCGAGACGGGCTGACCGGCTAGCGGTGGGCGTACTTGTCCGTGGCCGCCACCATCGCCTCGACCACTCCGGGGGCCCCGGCGCTGTGGCCGACCTCGTCGATCACCGTCAACTCGCTGCCCGGCCAGGCGTGATGGAGCCGCCAGACGGTGCCGAGAAGATTGCCGAAGTCGAGGCTGCCCTGGACGAGGGTGCCGGGGATGTCCTTCAACCGGGGTGCCTCGCGCAGGACGAGGCCGTCCTCACCGAGGAAGTGGCCGTTGCTCCAGTAATGGGTGACGGTACGGGCGAAACCCAGGCGGAACACGGGGTCCTCGAAACGCTCGACCGACCTGGGCGGCGCGGGAATGGTCGCCGTCTCCCAGTCCGTCCAGGCCCGCGCCGCCCGCTCGCGCACCTCGGGGTCGGGTGATTCGAGCAACCGGTTGTAGGCGGCGGCGGGGTTCCCGTCCCGCTCGCCGACGGGCAACTCGCCGACGAACCGCTCGAAGGCTTCGGGGAAGATCTTCCCGACTCCCCTGGTGAGCAGGGCCACTTCGGCATCGGAACCGGTCGCGACACCCGTGAGGACGATCTCCGTCACCACGTCCGGATGCGTCTGCGCGTACCGCAGTCCCAGCACCGACCCGAACGACACGCCCCACACGAGCCACCGTTCGATCCCCAGATGCCGCCGCAGCAGCTCCAGGTCCGCGATGAGACGCGGGGTGGTGTTGACGCTCATGTCGGTGTCGTACGCGCTCGCGTGCGGCGTGGACCGCCCGGCGCCCCGCTGGTCGAGCAGCACGATCCGGTACGCCGCGGGGTCGAACAGCCGCCGCGCCCACGGCGTGCAGCCGGACCCCGGCCCACCGTGCAGCACGACCGCCGGCTTGCCTTCCGGATTCCCGCAGGTCTCCCAGTACACGCGGTTGCCATCGCCGACATCGAGCATGCCGTGGTCGTACGGTTCGATCTCCGGATACAGAGGCATCCGGGGACCCTAACCGTCGTACGGCGGTCTCGTCCCCTCCTTTTCCGCGGTTCGGCCACGCAGTCCCGCCGCCTCGGCCGCCGTGCGCAGTACGTCCCGCAGCATCTCGGGCGTGAGCTTGCCGGTGAAGGTGTTGCGCTGGCTGACGTGGAAGCAGCCGAAGAGTTCGAGTCCGTCGAGCCGGACGCGGGCGCCGTGTCCGAAGACGGGCCGCGGCCGGGGCACGCTCCAGCCCGCCGCGGTGAACGCGGGCAGCGCGGCCTGCCAGCCGAACGCGCCGAGCACGACCACGGTACGGAGCGTGGGCCGCAGCAGGTTCAGCTCCTGAACCAGCCAGGGCCGGCAGGTGTCGCGCTCGCCGGGGGTGGGTTTGTTGGCGGGCGGGGCGCAGTGCACGGGCGAGGTGACCCGCACGCCGGACAGCTCCAGTCCGTCGTCCGCGGTCACGGCGGTCGGCTGCGAGGCGAGCCCGACGTCGTACAGCGCCTGGTACAGCACGTCCCCGGAACGGTCGCCGGTGAACATCCGCCCGGTACGGTTCCCGCCGTGCGCGGCCGGGGCGAGTCCGACGATCAGCATCCGCGCGTCCGGGGGCCCGAAGCCGGGCACGGGGCGCCCCCAGTACGTCCAGTCGGCGAACGCGGCCCGCTTGGTCCGGGCCACCTCCTCCCGCCAGTCGACCAACCGCGGGCAGGCACGACAGCCCGAAATCCGGCGGTCGAGATCGGCCAGGGCGTCCATGGGTCCACCGTACGGGCAGGTCGCCGAGGTGGTGGTTGCAGAGGCGGGGGTGGTCGGGCCGCCGTGACGACGGGCACCGCCCGGAAAACCCGCCCGGGGTGCGCGGCCCCGGGTACTAAGGTCGGAGCCATGGGCGTGGAACGTACGGACGACAACGAGACCGGTGGGACGGGCCGGGCCGGCACGACGGCCGACGGTCCCGGCGCGAAGGTCGCCGACCAGGACCCCACGGCTTCCGAGGCCCTGGCCCCCGATGCCCGGGCCCCCGAGGCACCTGACCCGAAGATCGCCGCCGCCGTCGCCGCCGCGGAGGCCGCCGGGCCGCAGAACGGCGAGACCGTGCGGATCGACAGCTGGATCTGGTCCGTACGGCTGGTCAAGACCCGTTCCGCGGGAGCCACCGCCTGCCGGGGCGGGCATGTGCGTGTGAACGGCGAGCGGGTGAAGCCCGCCCACTCCCTGCGCGTCGGCGACGAGGTCCGCGTCCGTCAGGAAGGCCGGGAGCGGATCGTCGTCGTCAAGCGTCTGATCCGCAAGCGGGTCGGTGCCCCCGTGGCCGCCCAGTGCTACGTCGACAACTCTCCCCCGCCCCCGCCCCGCGCGGCCTTCGCCCCCGCCGGCATCCGCGACCGCGGCACGGGCCGTCCGACCAAGCGCGACCGCCGCGAACTGGAACGCCTCCGCGGCCTCGCGGAAGGCGACCGCCGCGGCCGCTTCGCCGGACCGAGCGGCTTGAGCGGACCCGCCGGCCCGGAGGGCTCAGGCGACGCCGAGACGACAGCCGACTCAGGCGCGACAGCTGGCAAGGCACGCCGCTCGGACCCGCCCCGCCGCTCGGACAGGGGCGGGAACACAGGCAGAAGCGGGCACTCGCGCTGAGCCGAACGCCCGAGCAACAGCCGGTACCCACGCTGAGGCCGGCCCCCTCCCCGAAGGGCAGGGCGCCGGCCTCAGCGCGGTGACCGTGACGGTCGTTCTCCTCACGCCCGTCGTCGTACCAGGCGCAGCAGGTCCGCATTGTGCTGTCGCCGGGCCCAGGCGATCAGGGCGAGCGGGATGATCAGGATGAGCGGAGTCGCCGCGTTCTCGCCGTCGAAGTAGGTGAGCTGGACGACGAATGCCCCGACCATCAGCCCGCTCAGCGCCACGGCCGCCACCGACTGCAGTACCGGGACCAACAGGGCGATCCCACCGGCCAGTTCGAGCACGCCGATGATGTACATCCCCGCGCTGCCCCAGCCCATCTTGTCGAAGCCCTCGGCGGCCGAGGGGTGCGCGATCAGCTTGGGGAGCGCGCTGGCGATCACGTAGAAGAGGGCGAGCACGACCTGCAGGGTGCGCAGGGCGATCCGGGCCCGGCGGCCACGGGCGGTCGAGGACTCGGCGATGACAGGGGAGGCGGCGGAAGCGGCGGTGCTGGTGACGGGGACGGTGGTCTCGGACATCGGGGTCTCCTGCGGTAAGCGGTCCGTGGTGCTGTCACAGAGGTAGACCCGCACCCGCACCCGAACTCATCGCCGCCGCACGACCGTTTTCCTCGTCCCCTGATGTCCCGCTCGCCGCTCAGCTCCATGCCCGTCCAACGGCCCGTATTCGCACGGCCGTTCCCCGAGTCGTACGGGTTCACCCGTCCGAGTTACAGCGGAACATCCTCACGCCGGTCACCAGGGAAACCAGCCGTGCCCGATGTACCAGTGCCCGCCGGCCCGCAGGTGATCCCCGACGGCACGTTCCAGCGCCGTCCGCCGCGGCAGACTCTCCACCGGCAGCTCGGGGTCCCCGAACACGAACTGCACCGGCTCGGTGTCCTCCGGCTCCCGGTCCTCGGGGGCCAGCCGGAAACGCTTCTGGAACCGGATGATGTTGGAGTCCGCGGGCAGGTACTCCTTCAACTGCGGGTCGAGCAGCCAGGAATGACACAGCGCGGCACGATACGGCTCCTCCGCGAAGTGCCGGGCGAAGAACTCGGCGGCCAGGGCCAGCGAGCGATCGCAGGCCTCCGGTGTCAGCGGGCCGAGGAAGTCGGGAATGTGCAGGCTCAGACAGGGCGTGCCGGGAGCGATGTCCGGTCCGGCCCCGGCGAGCGTCCGGCTGTGCCACGGCCCGTACCGCGCCCGCTCGAACTGGAGTCGACCCAGCTGGTACAGCTCGCCCCGCGAGTGCCGGGTCAGCCAGCGCGGTGACTGCACACCCGCCCTGCCGTACCGTCTGCGGTGCACGGCCATGTTCCGCCCGAGGTCGGCGAGGGTGCGCCGGGAGACCTCGGCCGGGATGCCGCGCGAGCGGTGGTACGCGCGCGTGTGGGGCAGCGCCGCCACGAACACGTAGGCGGGGAAGCAGCGTTGGAGGGCGCCGGCCGGCCAGTCGAGCTCGGGCAGGACGACCGGGTCGTCGGCCCTGCCCATGTCCCGGACCAGTTCGTCGACGGAGTGTTCCAGGAACCGCCGCAGCTCCGGGTCGTCCATCACCCGTCGGCCCATCCGTACGAGTTCGTTGACGTCCTCATGCGGTACGGCGAGTTCCACCAGCACCTCGGCCAGTTCGTCGGCATCCGGAAGCACGCGGCGACCCCCTCTTCGACCCTTTGGTCAACGTCCGTTCGAAGAGTACGTTGCAAGGGAGGAGTGGGTGATCCCGATGCGTACAGGCAGTGAGCCGAGGACAGCGCGCAGTGCGCTGCGGGCGCGGTTCTGGCTGAGCGTGTGGGGGCTGGTCTGGGCGATCTTCGGCACGGTCGCGTTCGCGCTGGCGGGCCGCCCCGGGTGGGCCATCGCCTGCGGAGTGCTCTGGCTGGTCATCACCGTCGACACGACGGTGATCCTCCGGCACATCCGTCAGGGCCCGCACTACCAGCCGGGCCCCGACATCCCGCCGTACCGGCCGCCCGAGAAGCGGCCCAGGTAGCGGGACGACGCGCTCAGGTGTCGAACCGCGCAGCCTTCAGGAACTCCGGGTTGGGGTCCAGCGCTGCCGCCAGCCGGAAGTGCCGCCTGGCCTGGTCGGGCCGCCCCTGCCGCTCATAGGTGCGGGCGAGCGCGAAGTGGGCGAAGGCGTTGTCCGGTTCGCGCTCCAGGACGATGGTGAACTCCAGCTCGGCGGGCCGCAGTTGCGCGGCGGCGAAGAAGGCCCGCGCGCGCAGCAGCCGGGCCGCGGTGTTCTCCGGGTGGGCGGCGATGACGGAGTCGAGCAGCTTCACCGCGCCCCGCGGGTCCCGCGCGGAGAGCAACTGCTCGGCTGCGCGGTAGTCGATGACATGCGTCTCCGGAGTACGTCCGGTCGATCCGCTGATCTCGGGCACGGCAGAGTCCTTCCCTCACTGGAAGGGTTCAACGCCCGGACCGGGGGACGCTATTCCGGAGAGGTCCGCGACGCGCGCGCCCGGCGCAGGAGATCGTCCCACACCTCCTGAACGCGTCGGCGCAGCTCGTCCAGGGGTACGTCGTTGTCGATCACGACGTCCGCGATCTCCAGGCGTCGCTCGCGCGTGGCCTGGGCGGCCATACGCGCGCGTGCGTCCTGTTCGGTCATGCCGCGCAGCCGGACGAGCCGGTCGAGCTGGGTGTCGGGGCTCGCGTCGACGACGACGACGAGGTCGTAGAGCGGCGCGAGGGCGTTCTCCGTGAGGAGCGGGACGTCGTGGACGACGACGGCGTCCTCGGCGGCGGCTGATTCGAGCTCGCGGGAGCGGGCGCCCACCAGGGGATGCACGATCGAGTTCAGTACGGCGAGCCGGTCCGGGTCGGCGAAGACGATGGAGCCCAGCTTGGGGCGGTCCAGGCCGCCGTCCTCGGCGAGTACGTCCTCGCCGAAGGCCTCCACGACCGCGGCGAGGCCGGGCGTGCCCGGTGCGACGACCTCGCGCGCGATGCGGTCCGCGTCGATCAGGACGGCTCCGTGCTCCACGAGGAGCCGCGACACCTCACTCTTGCCGGCGCCGATACCGCCGGTCAGGCCCACCTTCAGCATGACCGGAAGCCTAGACGCTCCGCGCGCGTCAGTTGTCGCCTTCCCGTTCCGCCAGGAAGCGCTCGAACTCCATCCCGATCTCGTCCGCCGACGGAATCTCCACGGGCTCGGCGAGCATGTTGCCCCTGGTCTCCGCTCCGGCCGCCGCGTCGTACTGGTGCTCGAGTCCCTGGACGAGGGCCACGAGGTCCTCGTCGCCCTCCTGGATCTGGCGGTCGATCTCGGTCTGGGTGCGGTGGGCGTCGGTGCGCAGGGCGTGGGCGATGCCTGGCAGGACCATGCCGGTGGCGGCCGTGATGGCCTCCAGGACGGTCAGGGCGGCGTCCGGGTAGGGCGAACGCGCGATGTAGTGCGGCACATGCGCCGCGACGCCCAGGACGTCGTGGCCGGCCTCCATGAGCCGGTACTCGACGAGGGCCTCGGCGCTGCCGGGCACCTGCGCCTCCTCGAAGGGGCTGCGGTGGCCGGGGACCAGGTCGTGGCGGTTGCCGTGCGGGGTGAGGCCCACGGGGCGGGTGTGCGGGACGCCCATGGGGATGCCGTGGAAGTTCACGGACAGCCGGACGCCGAGTCGTTCCACGATCTGCTGGACGGCCGCGGCGAAGCGCTCCCACTCGACATCCGGCTCCGGGCCGGACAGCAGCAGGAAGGGCGCCCCGGTGGCGTCCTGGACGAGCCGCACGTCGATCGTGGGCTCCTCGTACTCCGTCCAGCGGTCGCGCTTGAAGGTGAGCAGCGGACGGCGGGCGCGGTAGTCCACGAGCCGGTCGTGGTCGAAACTGGCCACGACCTGGTGGGGCAGCGAGTCGAGCAGCCGGTCGACGATCTGGTCGCCGGTCTCGCCCGCGTCGATGTATCCGTCGAAGTGGTAGAGCATGACCAGGCCGGCCGACTCCTGGGCGAGCGCCATGTCGACGACGGCGAGGCCCTTGGGCTCCCATGCGTACAAACCCTGCGGATCAAGCACAGTGACCGCTCCTCCTCGTGTTCACACAGCACAACACGCCCTGGAACAGCGGCATTCCCATCCACGGCCCTGATCAGCCCATCTCTTACGGCCTTTTCATGACAGGGGATGACGAGAGCGCCCCGTTTTAAGGGGCGCGGGGAACTGCGCGACAGGCCCCCACCGGCCGTCAGCCAAGAACAAGCCCGGACAGCACTGAAGGACCGCACCTCGAAAGGTACGGCCCTTCAGTTCAAGAGCTATTGCTCAGTGAGCGTTCAGCTCTGGCCACCGGCAAGCTTCTCGCGCAGCGCGGCAAGCGCCTCGTCCGACGCCAGCGCGCCGGAGGTGTCCGCACCCTCGGAGGAGTACGAACCGCCACCGCCACCGCCACTCGCGGCCGGAGCCGCACCCGCGGCGTCCCCGCCCTCGGCGGCGGCAGCCGCGTCGGCCTCGCGGGACTTGATGACCTGCTGCTGGTGCTGCTCGAAGCGGGTCTGCGCCTCGGCGTACTGGTTCTCCCACACCTCACGCTGGGATTCGAAGCCCTCGAGCCAGTCGTTGGTCTCGGGGTCGAAGCCCTCGGGGTAGATGTAGTTGCCCTGGTCGTCGTACGACGCGGCCATGCCGTACAGCGTCGGGTCGAACTCGACCGAGGCCGGGTCGGAGCCGAACGCCTCGTTGGCCTGCTTCAGCGAGAGGCTGATGCGACGGCGCTCGAGGTCGATGTCGATGACCTTGACGAAGATCTCGTCGTTGACCTGGACGACCTGCTCCGGGATCTCCACGTGGCGCTCGGCCAGCTCGGAGATGTGGACCAGACCCTCGATGCCCTCGTCCACGCGGACGAACGCACCGAACGGAACCAGCTTCGTGACCTTGCCGGGCACGACCTGGCCGATCTGGTGGGTCCGGGCGAACTGCTGCCACGGGTCTTCCTGGGTCGCCTTCAGCGACAGGGAGACACGCTCGCGGTCCATGTCCACGTCGAGGACCTCGACGGTGACTTCCTGGCCGACCTCGACAACCTCGGAGGGGTGGTCGATGTGCTTCCAGGAGAGCTCGGAGACGTGCACCAGACCGTCGACGCCACCCAGGTCCACGAAGGCACCGAAGTTGACGATCGAGGAGACGACGCCGGAACGGACCTGACCCTTCTGCAGGGTGGTGAGGAACGTCTGGCGGACCTCGGACTGGGTCTGCTCGAGCCAGGCGCGGCGGGACAGGACCACGTTGTTGCGGTTCTTGTCCAGCTCGATGATCTTCGCCTCGAGCTCCTTGCCCACGTAGGGCTGGAGGTCGCGGACACGGCGCATCTCGACGAGGGAGGCCGGCAGGAAGCCACGGAGGCCGATGTCGAGGATGAGACCACCCTTGACGACCTCGATGACGGTACCGGTGACGATGCCGTCCTCTTCCTTGATCTTCTCGATGGTGCCCCAGGCGCGCTCGTACTGGGCGCGCTTCTTCGAGAGGATCAGGCGGCCTTCCTTGTCCTCCTTCTGGAGAACAAGGGCTTCGATCTCGTCACCGACGGCGACGACCTCGTTGGGGTCGACGTCGTGCTTGATCGAGAGCTCGCGGCTCGGGATGACACCTTCGGTCTTGTAACCGATGTCGAGCAGGACCTCGTCCCGGTCGACCTTCACGATGACGCCGTCGACGATGTCGCCGTCGTTGAAGTACTTGATCGTCTCGTCGATCGCGGCGAGGAAGGCTTCCTCGTTACCGATGTCGTTGACCGCTACCTGCGGAGTGGTAGAGGTGGTCTCGGTGCTGCTCGTCATGTGGGAAAGGGCTCCGGTACGGACAGAGAGTCGTAGGTACTGCTTACGCCGGGAGCCCGTTTCGCTCTGAAGAAGCCGGACAGCCAAGGAAGCGCCACACAAACCACTGGTGGCGCCTCGACAACCGAGGGGACATACAACAGATGCGAGCGCGACCTGCTACGTCTGAGGTGCGCAGGCCCGCAGCGCAACTTGTAGCATACGGGGGCAGCCGGGCAGGGTCAATGCGCGAAGGCGCACACCCGGGGCGGATCGCCGCATACCCGGCACAAAACCTGTCTCACGAGGCCACGCGGGCCCGACGCCGTCCCATTCGTGACGTCGCGACGGGTCGGACGGAAGAGCCGCAGACTAGTACGAGGGAGCCGATCATCCAAGAGTCCGCAGCACACCCGCAGGAGTCCGGACCGGACGCGGAGTCGCAGGCCACGCGCCGCGACGCGGACGTCACCGAGAGCGCCCGCGCCAACCGGGGCTGGTGGGACCGCAACGCGGACGAGTACCAGGTCGAGCACGGCACGTTCCTCGGCGACGACCGCTTCGTCTGGTGCCCCGAGGGCCTCGACGAGGTGGAGGCCGAGCTGCTGGGCCCGGCCGAGGACCTCAAGGGCAGGGACGTCCTGGAGATCGGCGCCGGTGCCGCCCAGTGCGCACGCTGGCTGGCCGAGCAGGGTGCCCGTCCGGTCGCCCTCGACATCTCCCACCGCCAGCTCCAGCACGCCCTGCGCATCGGTACGTCCTTCCCCCTGGTGTGCGCCGACGCGGGCGCGCTGCCCTTCGCGGACGGCTCCTTCGACCTGGCGTGCTCGGCCTACGGGGCGCTGCCGTTCGTCGCCGACCCGGTACGGGTCCTCCAGGAGGTGCGCCGCGTCCTGCGCCCGGGCGGCCGCTTCGTCTTCTCGGTGACGCACCCGATCCGCTGGGCCTTCCCGGACGAGCCGGGCCCCGAGGGCCTCTCCGTCTCCGCCTCCTACTTCGACCGCACGCCCTACGTCGAACAGGACGAGGAGGGCCGCGCGGTCTACGTCGAGCACCACCGCACGATCGGCGACCGGGTGCGCGACGTGGTCGCCGGCGGCTTCCGCCTGGTCGACCTGGTCGAGCCGGAGTGGCCGGTCTGGAACACCTCGGAGTGGGGCGGCTGGTCCCCGCTGCGCGGCAACCTGATCCCGGGCACCGCGATCTTCGTGTGCGAACGGGACTGACGTGCGAGGGCGTCCGGGCGGCCGTACGACACTGGTGACGTGATCCGTTACGACGCCCTGGACGCCCTTCCCGTACGCAGTGCCCTGCCCAGGCTGGGCGACGCCCTGGAGGGGCACGGCACGGCGGTCCTCGTGGCACCGCCCGGCACCGGCAAGACGACCCTCGTCCCGCTGGTGCTCGCGGGTCTGCTGGATTCCGGCGCACCCGCGCGGAAGGTCGTGGTCGCCGAACCCCGCCGTATCGCCGCCCGCGCGGCCGCCCGGCGGATGGCGTGGCTGCTGGGCGAGAAGGTCGGCGCGAGCGTCGGCTACACCGTGCGCGGCGAACGGGTGGTCGGACGGCACACACGCGTGGAGGTCGTCACGACGGGCGTGCTGCTCCAGCGGCTCCAGCGCGACCAGGAGCTGACGGGCGTCGACGTGGTGGTGCTCGACGAGTGCCACGAGCGGCATCTGGACGCGGACACGACGGCGGCGTTCCTGTGGGACGTACGGCAGACGCTGCGCCCGGAGCTGCGGCTGGTGGCCGCGTCCGCGACGACCGACGCCCAGGGGTGGGCGCGGCTGCTGGGCGACGCGCCCGTGGTCGAGGCGGAGGGTGTCTCGCATCCGGTGGAGGTCGTGTGGACGCCGCCGACGCGTCCCGTACGGCCGCCGCACGGCATGCGGGTCGATCCCGTGCTGCTCACGCATTTGGCGTCGGTCGTCCGGCGGGCGCTGTCCGAGCGGGACGGGGACGTGCTGTGCTTCCTGCCGGGCGTGGGCGAGATCGCGCGTGTGGCCGGTCAGCTGGGCGGTCTCGGTGACGTGGAGGTGCTCCAGGTGCACGGGCGGGCGCCGGCGGCCGTGCAGGACGCGGTGCTGACGGGTGGGGAGCGGCGCCGGGTGGTGCTGGCGACCGCCGTGGCCGAGTCGTCCCTGACGGTTCCGGGGGTGCGTGTGGTCGTCGACTCGGGGCTCGCGCGGGAGCCGCGCGTCGACCACGCGCGCGGGTTGAGCGCGCTCGCGACCGTGCGGGCCTCGCAGGCTGCCGGGCGGCAGCGGGCGGGGCGGGCCGGGCGGGAGGCGCCGGGTGCGGTGTACCGGTGCTGGGCGGAGGCCGAGGACGCCCGGCTGCCGCGTTTCCCGTCGCCGGAGATCAAGGTGGCCGACCTGACGGCGTTCGCCCTGCAGGTGGCCTGCTGGGGTGATCCGGACGCGTCCGGCCTTGCCCTGCTGGATCCGCCGCCGGGCGGGGCGATGGCGGCCGCGCGGGACGTGCTGAGGGCCGTGGGAGCGGTGGACGCGGAGGGACGGGCGACCGAGCGGGGCGCGCGACTGGCCCGGCTGGGCCTGCATCCCCGGCTGGGGCGAGCGCTGCTGGACACCTTGGGCGCGGGCGCCGAGGCGGTCGCGCTGCTGTCCGAGGAGCCGCCGCGGGAGTACGGCGACGACCTGGCGGCCGCCGTCAGGACCGCGCGGCGAGGCGGTGACGCCTATGCGGCACGGTGGCGGACGGAGGTGCGGCGGCTGCGGTCCGCCTCGACGGAGTTCACCGAGGCGGCTGCCGGAAACGACGGTCTCGTCGCCGCGCTCGCCTTTCCCGAGCGGGTGGCCAGGGCCGACTCGGGCTCCTATCTCATGGCCTCCGGCACCCGCGCCGAACTCTCCGACGGCTCCCCGCTCCGGGGCTCGCCCTGGATCGCCGTGGCGGTGGCGGACCGGCCCGTCGGAAAAGGGCACGCGCGTGTGCAGCTCGCCGCCGTGATCGACGAGGACACGGCCCGGTCGGCGGCCACCTCCCTGTACTCCGAGCGCCAGGAGGTGCACTGGGCCGACGGGGACGTGGTGGCGCGGCGGGTGGAGCGGCTCGGGGCGATCGAGCTCGCGGTACGGCCGCTGCGGGACGCGGACCCCGCCCTCGTACGCGAGGCGCTCCTCGAAGGGCTCCGGCAGGAGGGGCTGCGGCTGCTGCGGTGGACGCCCGACGCCGAAATCCTGCGGCAGCGGCTGGCGTTCCTGCGCCACCACCTCGGCGACCCCTGGCCCGAGGTCTCCGGGGACGCGCTGCACGCGCGCGTGGACGAATGGCTGGAGCCCGAGCTGAGCCGCGCCCGGCGACGGGCCGACCTGGCACGCATCGACGCCGGACAGGCCCTGCAAAGGCTCCTCCCGTGGGCCTCCGGCGAGGCCACGCGGCTCGACGAACTGGCGCCCGAGCGGATCGCCGTACCGAGCGGGTCCAGGATCCGGATCGACTACGGCACCCCTGAACAGCCCGTCCTCGCGGTGAAGTTGCAGGAGATGTTCGGGCTGCAGGACTCGCCCCGGGTCGCCGGTGTGCCCCTCCTCGTCCATCTCCTCTCCCCCGCCGGGCGCCCTGTCGCGGTCACCGCCGACCTCGCCTCGTTCTGGAAGGACGGCTACAAGGGCGTGCGGGCGGAGCTGCGCGGCCGGTATCCGAAGCATCCGTGGCCCGAGGACCCGGCGGGCGCCGAGCCGACGCGGCACACCAACGCGCGGCTCAGGCGGTGACCGGTTCGGGTTCGTCGACCTTCGCCGGGGCCGGACGGCGGCCGCGGGCCTCCAGCAACAGGGCCAGCGCCAGCAGCAGGACGCCCAGGGCCAGGAAGCCCCACGGCAGGTACGAGGTCATGAGGAGGACGAGGGTGCGGTTCGACTTGACCAGGTCGACCGTGTGCCTGATGTAGTCCTCGCGCATCTTCACGTCGCCGGCGAAGACCGTCACCTTGTCGCGGCCGCCGAGCAGGGTGCCGCCGCGCAGTTCCTCCTTGTGGAGTTCCTCGCCGTAGACGGGGGCGCCGGTGAGGGGTTCGACCCAGAACTTTCGGACCGTGGTGTACCAGCGGGTGGTGCCGGTCTTGGCGATGGACTCGGGGGTGATGCCCTGGACCGGCATGGTCTTCGGGAAGGGCACCTTGGTCCAGGGGATGGTCTGCTCGAAGTAGTAGACGTCGACGCCGCGGAAGTTCTGGGTGCCCTTGTAGTGGATGGGCGCCGAGGTGCGGGCCTGGGCGTCGAAGTAGACGTAGTCCCGTTTCTCGGTGAGGAAGGGCCACTTGAACTCGATGCCCGCACGCTTCACGGGGTCGCCGTCGACCATCTCGCCGCTGGCGTGGACGGGGTCCTGGGTGTGGGCGTCGAAGATGTAGCGCTCGGGGATCCTGGAGACCATCTTGCCGTCGGGCCCGACGACGTAGGACAGGCCGTCCCAGACGACGACGTCCTTCCCGGCCGTCTTCTCGATCTTCTCCGAGGCCTCGACGTTGCCCTTGAGGGTCTGCACGATGGTGACCTTGGAGACCTTCTTCGCGGTCATCGAGCCGTAGTCGATGAGGGTCGCGTCCTTGGCCTCCAGGACCATGTCCTGGTACTGGTTCGCGGGGATCTTGGCCAGGCGCGGGAAGGCGTACCAGCGCAGCAGCGGGGACAGCGCCGCGAAGAACACGGCGAGGGCGAGCAGGACCAGGCTGGTCTTGCGGCGCATCTCGGCCTCCCGGGCGGACGGTTACGGGTGTGCCGGCACCGTGGTCAGCAGCGGCTTGGGGGATGTCTTGCCGGTGGGCGTGCCCAGCGCGGTGATCGTGAGGACCAGCGCGAACGCGAGGGCGAGGCCGGTCGCGGCGGCGATCAGGGCGCGCATGTCTGCCTCCCTGCGGACGGGAACTGATGCATCGTCAGGTCCGGCACCGTAGCAACGCCCGGGCGAGATGAGAACAGGTCGGACACGCACGAAGGGCGCCCCGTCCGCCGTAGCGGAAAGGACGCCCTTCGAGGTGCTCGGTGGCTACGAACTCGCGCTGGGGCTCGGCGAGGGGCTCGCGGAGGTGTCCGCGGCGGCCGCCACGGTCAGCGTCACGTCGAGCGTCGCGCCGCCCGCGGTGGTGATGCGGAGCACGAAGGTGCCCGTGGTGTCGTCGGCGTAGAGCTGCGGCAGCTTCAGCAGGCCGTCCGCGTCCGTCGTGAGGCCCGTCAGGGTGCGCACGGTCTTGCCGTCGGCGTCCTTGAAGTAGGGGCCCTTGTCGTTCGCGGTCGCGTCGTCGGCCGACTTGATCAGGGTGGCGGTGGCGGCGACCTTGTCGGCGACGGCGTCCTTGTAGGTGGCCTTCACCTGGACCGGGTCGGCGAACTGGCCCCCCGGCGTGCAGGTCAGCGCGGTGTCGCTGGTGCGGACGAGGGTGTCGGCGACGCGCTGGGTGACGGTGGCCGAGTAGATCGGGCCGGTGACCGTACGCCCGATGAGGGTCGCCCTGACCGCGAAGGTGCCGGTGGTCTCGCCCGCCTGGAGCGCGGGCGCGGTGGCGACGCCGGAACTGTCGGTCAGAGCGGTGGCGACCTTCTCGCCGCCGGTGAAGGTGGCGTCGGTGTCGCCGACGATGGTGTAGCGGATGCGGACCTTGGCGACGCCCTTGCCGGCCGCGTTCTCCGCCTTGGTGCTGATCTGCTCGGTGAACGCGTCGCCCGCCATGGCGGTGAGCTTCGCGGTGTCCGAGTCCTCCAGGTGGTCCACGGACTGGGTGGGGGTGACGGGAGTCGTCGGGGGCGGCGTGGTGGGGGTGCCCGACGGGGGCGGGGTGGTCGACGGCGGGGTCGTGCTCGGCGAACCGGGCGCGCTCGGCTTCGGCGTGCTCGGCGTCGAGGGCGACGACGGCCTGGAGACCGAGCTGCCGCTGCCGCTGCTGCCGCTGCCGTCGCTGCGGTTGTCCGGGATCGTGCCGGTGCCGTCGGGAACCTCGTAGGTGCCCTTGCGGTAGTACTCCAGCCACGACAGGACCGTGTTGACGTAGGCCTGCGAGGGGTTGTAGCTGAGGATCGCGCGTTCCAGGTCGCCCGCGTCCGACAGATCCCAGCCGTTGCGGCACAGGTAGTGCCCGGCGGCGAGGGAGGCGTCGTAGATGTTGTTCGGGTCCTTCACCCCGTCGCCGTTGCCGTCGCGGCCGGCCCACTTCCAGGTGGACGGGATGAACTGCATGGGCCCGACGGCCGAGTCGTACGCGGTGTCGCCGTCGTAGGCACCGCCGTCGGTGTCCTTGATGAGCTCGAAGCCGTTGCCGTCGAGCTGCGGGCCGAGGATCTTGGAGGTCGTGGTGCCGTCCGCGTCGACCCGGCCGCCGCGGGCCTGGCCCGACTCGACCTGGCCGATGGCGGCGAGGAGCTGCCAGGGCAGATTGCAGCCGGGCTTGGACTCCTGGAGTTCGGCCGCGGCCCTCTTGTAGGCGTCGAGGACGGTCGCGGGGATGCCCGCCTCGCTCTCGACCGGAGTGGAGGTGGGGGTGCCGACGGTCGGCGCCGGGCTCGGGGTGTTCAGCGGCGGCAGGTCCGTGTAGTACGGCGACTTGCCGGTCGCGCCGTTCCCGGAGGCCGGGTCGGGGGAGGCCTCGACACCGGCGGCGGTCGATCTGCCGTTGTCGTCGGCCGTGACCCCCGGGGCCTGGGAGGCGGACAGTGCCGCGACCGCGAGTGCTGCCACGGCGGTGGTCGTCGCCCCTTTGGCCAGCCTCCTGCCGAATTGCGCCGCCATAAAGTGAACCCCTCCTGTGGACGCCCGAGCGCCCGTCTCCGTCTGTCGCTCTCGTCCAGTTGTGACAGTCGAACCGTCCTGGAGGTTGCCCCTGTGACGCGCGGCAATTCCTGATTCGCACGCTCGACCGAGCTCCCCAGCGCGGTGACCCGTGTGACCCTACGACAACTTCCTTTTCGCGGACACCGGTTCGTGCCCGATATTCACCGGTTGGCCATGTTCGATCGGTGCGGGCTGGTGTCACTCATACTGGACGCAGTCGACGTCCCGGGCCGCCGCCCGGTCAACACCCGCCGCGAGGAGCCCCGTTGCCGTTCACCCTGAGCCATGCGGCGGCGGTACTGCCCGCGGTGCGCACCGACGGAACGGGCCGGGGCCGACTGGTTCCGGCCGTACTCGTGGCCGGATCCTTCTCGCCCGACATGACCTATTACGCGGCAAGTGTCGTGTCCGGGGCGATGGAGTTCGGCACCGTCACGCACTCCTTCCCGGGCGTCCTCACGATCGACGTGCTCGTCGCCTGGGCCCTGGTGGGCCTGTGGCTCCTGCTGCGCGAACCATTGGTGGCCCTGCTGCCACGCAGGCGACAGAGCAGGCCGGCGACGCTGCTGCGCTGCGGCACGCCACGCGCACGCGTGCGTACGGCACTGGCCGTGCGCTGGTACATCTCCGCGGTCGTCGGAGCGCTGACCCACGTCGTGTGGGACGCGTTCACGCATCACGACCGGTGGGGGGTACGACTGTTCCCGGTCCTGGACCGTGAGGTGGCCGGGTCCCCTCTGTACTGGTACCTCCAGTACGGCGGTTCGGCGCTGGCCGCGGTGGTGATCGCCGTGTTCTGCCTGAACGCGCTGCGCCGGGCACCCGTGGCGGCCGAGCCAAGGGGGGTCGCCGCTCTGTCGGTGCGGGACAGGTGGTGGGCCGTGGCCGTGATCGGCGGGTGCATGACGGTGGGCGCGCTGCAGCGGGCCTCGCGGTGGTGGGCGTACTGGGGTTCCACCGCGAAGCCCTGGGAACTGATCCCCACCCTGTGCTTCGGCGCGGGCGCCGGCCTGGTGCTCGGGGTACTGCTGTATGCCGCTGGGGTCAGGCTGTGGCGCCCGGCCCCGGTGTCCGACGCCCGGGAAGAGGCCGCTCTCCCACTCGCTCGCTGACGGCGTCCGCAGCGGTGGCAGCGATGAACACCGTCATGGTGGGCATCGGACGGGACCGGGGCAGCAGGGTGAGGGCGAGCGCGAGATAACCGAAAGCCAGCTCGGCCCACAGCCGCCGCCTGGACGGCTCCTCGTGTTGTACGACGTCCCGGTCGCGGCGGGTCACACGGTGCCGCAGGGGGATGGTGAGGCGGGCCGGGATGCGCGCGCCTGCCACCCTGGCTCGCGCCCGGCGCAGGAGTGTCGCCAGGTCGAAGGGAAGGCGGGCAGTACTTGCGGCGGCCGCGTGGGCCGGAACGGGACGCTGCACGGAGAACGGGGCCCGGTCGGCGTACGCCTGTGCGGGGGCCGTCCGGCGGTGGAGCATGCGTATACCCATGAGCGCATCCTGGCCGGGGGTGCGGTCAGGGGCGCTGTTGTGGCGTCCACGTGAGTGACGGCGGCGGGGCGCCTATGGATGTGCCGGGTCGGGTTGTCGGGCGGGTGCGGGTGCGTTGTGGCTGGTCGCGCAGTTCCCCGCGCCCCTGGGGGTTGCGCCACGACGGGCCGCAAGCCGCGTACGGCGAGAAGGGGACGGGGTGGGGGGTGTCCGCCCGCAGCGGCCGGCGTCCGTCACCGAGCCCCTCTTGAAGCAACCGAGCCGCCGGACCGAGGACGGACACCCCCCACCCCGGCCCCGACACACAACACACCCGCACGCGCTACACAAGCCCCCACCGGGCCGAAGCAGGCCGCCGCAGGCACCAGGGGCGCGGGGAACGGCGCGACCAACCCCCACCCGCCCGCAGACACCCCACAACCCGGCCCGAAACCCCCGCCCAACCGCCGGAGGCCGCCGCAGGCACCAGGGGCGCGGGGAACTGCGCAAAACGCCCGCCCCCACCACCCCGCAGACACACGACAACCAAACCCCACCCAACCGCCGAATGCACTGTCGGGAAGGGCTTGCCGCCAGCTACCTTCACCTCGTGGCGATGTTTCGACTTCAAGGCAGCAAGGTGCTCGCCGTCGACATGACCGGGGACGCCGTGAAGGCGAAGAACGGCTCGATGGTCGCGTACGACGGGCAGATGGCGTTCAAGAAGATGAGCGGCGGTGGTGAGGGGATCCGGGGCATGGTCACCCGACGCATCACCGGCGAGCAGATGACCGTGATGGAGGTGTCGGGGCACGGGACGTGCTGGTTCGCGGACCGGGCCTCGGAGATCAACCTCGTCAGTCTCCAGGGGGACAAACTGTTCGTGGAGTCGAGCAATCTGCTCGCGACCGACGCGGGGCTGCGGACCGGGACCAGCTTCACCGGCATGCGCGGCGCCTCACAGGGCAACGGGCTGTTCACGACCACCGTCGAGGGACACGGACAGGCGGCGATCATGTCCGACGGCCCCGCGGTGGTGCTGCGCGTCAGCCGCCAGTACCCGCTGACCGTCGACCCCGGCGCGTACATCGCCCACCAAGGCAACCTGAGCCAGTCCTTCCAGTCCGGTGTGACGTTCCGCACGTTCATGGGCGAGGGCGGCGGTGAGGCCTTCCAGATCCGCTTCGAGGGCGACGGTCTGGTGTACGTCCAGCCCAGCGAGCGCAACACGATCGCGGGGGATGTGTGACATGCCCTTCCGTGAGATCAACTCCAAGATGGTCGAGGCGACCGTCATGCCGGGCCAGCGGCTGTTCAGCCAGCGCGGCGCGATGCTGGCGTACAAGGGCGAGGTGTCCTTCACCCCCAACATCCAGGGCGGCCAGGGCGGCGTCATGTCGATGATCGGGCGCCGCGTGGCCAACGAGGACACGCCGCTGATGACCGTCGAGGGCAGCGGCAGCGTCCTGTTCGGGCACGGCGGCCACCACGTGCAGGTCATCAACCTCGCCGGCGACACCCTCTTCGTCGAGGCGGACCGGCTGCTCGCCTTCGAGGGCACCCTCCAGCAGGGAACCATGTTCATGGGCTCGCAGGGCGGCGTCATGGGCATGGTGCGCGGTCAGATCAGCGGCCAGGGCCTCTTCACCACCACGCTCAAGGGCCACGGCTCGGTGGCCGTCATGGCCCACGGCGGGGTCTTCGAGGTCCCGATCAGCCCGCAGCGGCCGGTCCACGTCGACCCGCAGGCCTACGTCGCCCACTACGGCGACGTCCGCAACAAGCTGTCGACGGCGCTCGGCTGGCGCGACATGGTGGGCCGCGGCTCCGGCGAGGCCTTCCAACTGGAGCTCAGCGGGAACGGCGTGGTCTACGTCCAGGCGTCCGAGGAGAAGCTGTGAGCCACTACCCGGGCGCGGGCCCCACCGTGTACGACCCGATGACGCTGTCGTCGGACGACAACGTCAACAACTACACCTTCTGCGTGGAGCTCAAGGGGAGCCAGTGGTTCCTGCAGAAGGGGAAGATGATCGCCTACTACGGGCAGATGGAGTTCAACGGCATCGGACACGGCCGATTCGACGGTCTGATCCGTACGTCCTTCCATTCGCCTCTGCACGCGAGCGACTGGGTCGTGGCGCAGGGCTCGGGCAAGATGCTCCTCGCCGACCGGGCCTTCGACGTGAATTCGTACGACCTCGAAGACGGCAACCTGACCATTCGCTCGGGCAACCTGCTCGCTTTTCAGCCAAGTCTCGCGCTGAAGCAGTCGATCGTGCCCGGCTTCCTGACACTCATCGGAACCGGAAAGTTCGTGGCCGCCTCCAACGGCCCCGTGGTGTTCATGGAGCCCCCGATCCGGGTGGACCCGCAAGCGCTTGTGGGCTGGGCGGACTGCCCCTCGCCGTGCCACCACTACGACCACGGGTACATGACCGGTCTGATGGGCGGTCTACGTGCGATGACGGGCCTCGGCGGGGCCTCCGGGGAGGAGCACCAGTTCGAGTTCGTGGGGGCCGGCACCGTACTGCTCCAGTCGACCGAGGTCCTGATGGCCGAGCAGGCCACGGGGGCGGTTCCGTCCGAGCCCGGAGTGCCCGGCGGGTACGGGGCACCCGCGGGGCAGCCACAGCAGCCGGGGGCACCGCGCCTTCCCGGACAGCTGGGGGACCTCCAGCGCCGCTTCGGGCTGTGAGCGGTAGTCTGCGGAGTGTGACGTCGAACGTGTGCGCGCCGTCACGCCACCCTCATTAGTTCGCCTTTCAACATTTTAGGTAGACTTCATTCATGGAGACCGAGACGGCCACGCGCTGGCTGACCGATGCGGAGCAGTGCGCCTGGCGCACCCACCTGGAGGTCAACAGGCTGTTGACGTATCAGCTCGAGAGGGACCTCCAGCCGTTCGGCCTGACGATGAACGACTACGAGATCCTGGTGAACCTCTCCGAGTCGGAGGGCGTACGGATGCGGATGAGCGACCTCGCGTCCGCCACCCTCCAGTCCAAGAGCCGGCTCTCGCACCAGATCACCCGCATGGAGAACGCGGACCTGGTCCGGCGCGAGAACTGCGAGTCCGACCGCCGCGGCCTGTACGCGGTCCTGACCGAGCACGGCATGGAGACGATGAAGAAGGTCGCGCCCCATCACGTGGCGTCTGTGCGGAGGCACTTCATCGACCTCGTGGCGCCCGAGTCCCTGACGGAGCTGGACAAGGCCCTGAAGCCGATCGCGGAGCACCTGCGAGGGCAGCGAGGGCGTCCCTGACACCGGGACACGGCTAGGCGACCGGCAGGCGGAGTTCGAACAGGGCTCCGCCTGCCGCCGCGTCACGGACCGTCAGCGTGCCGCCGTGCCGAGCGGCGACATCCCGGGCGATGGCGAGTCCCAGCCCGGCGCCACCGTCGTCCCGCGCCCGCGCCTCGTCGAGCCGCACGAACCGCTCGAAGATCCGCTCCCGGTCCCCCGCCGGCACCCCGTCCCCGTCGTCGGCGACCTCGACCACCGCCTGCCGCCCGTCCCGCCGTACGGCCACGGCGACCCGCGAACGGGCGTGCCGCTGGGCGTTGTCGAGGAGATTGGCCAGCAGCCGCTCCACCTGCCCCCGCGATCCGGCCACTTCCACGCCCTCGGCGTCGACGGTCACGTCCGTCCGGCCCGCCGCCTGCTCCTGGACCACTGCGGCGAGGTCGAACCGCGTGTTCTGCGGCCGCTCCCCCGCGTCCAGGCGAGCCAGCAACAGCAGGTCCGCCGCGAGGTGCTGCAGCCGTACTGTGTCCTCGACCGCCCCGTCCAGGTCCAGCAACTCGGGATGTGCGGCGGCCACTTCGAGCTGGGTCCGCAGCGAGGCGATGGGGCTGCGCAGTTCGTGCGAGGCGTCGGCGACGAACCGGCGCTGGCGCTCGACGGAGGTCTCCAGCGCGGCCAGCGTCTCGTTGGTGGTGCGGGCGAGGCGGGCGACCTCGTCGTGGGTGTCCGGCACCGGGACGCGCCGGGCGAGGTCCTGGGAGGCGGTGATCGCGGCCATCTCGGCGCGGATGCCCTCGACCGGGCGCAGCGCACGCCGGGTGACCAGCCAGGTCACGGTGGCGACGACACCGAGCAGCAGCGGGAAGCCGACCAGCATCACGGTCTGGGCGGTATCCACCGCGCTCTGTTCGGGGTCCAGGGAGGCGCCCGCGTACACGGTGAGGGTGCCCTTGTCGGGGACCTCGACCTCCACCGCGGCGAAGCGGTAGTCGGCCGGCTTCCCGTCGATCGTGGCGGAGCCGGCCGTGAGCCGCACGTCGTCCGCGATCTCGCCGGGCTCGAGGGCGGAGCGGTCGTCTCCGGCCGCGTCGTCCCCTGTCGTGTCGTCCCCTGTCGTGTCGTCGTCGGAGTCCCCGGCGTCCCCGGAGTCGCCTGTCGCCCCCGTGCCTTTCGTGGCCCCCGTGCCTCCCGTACCGCCCGCGGGCGACCGCGGCTTCACCTCGGTGACTCCCGTGCCGCTGATGTTCTCCAGGTGTTCGGTGGCCGCGACCAGACGGCCGTGCGCGTCGACGACCTGGACCGGCTCGTCGTCATCGTCCAGCTCCAGGCCTGTGTACGGCGTCCCGCCGGAGAGATCGGCTGCGACGTTCCGCGCGGCCCGCTCGGCCTGGGTACCCGCCTGGTCGATCAGGTTGGAGCGCAGGGAGAGCAGCACGGCGGCCCCGGCGGCGAGCAGGGCCACGGCGACGACCAGGGTCGCGGCCAGCGTGGCCCGCGCCCGGACCGAGCCGAACAGGCGCCTCATCTCGCGGCCTCCAGCCGGTACCCGGCACCGCGGACCGTGTGGATGAGGCCCGCGTCCAGCTTGCGGCGCAAGGTGCTGACGTAGACCTCGACGATGTTGGGGTCGCCGTCGTACGCGAAGTCCCAGACGTGCTCCAGGATCTGCGCCTTGGACACCACCTCGCCGGCCCGCACCGCGAGTTGCTCCAGGACCGAGAACTCCTTGGCGGTGAGGGTGACTTCGGTGCCGTCGAGGAAGACCCGGCGGGCGGCGGTGTCGATCCGCAGCGCCCCCGTCTCGAGCACCGGCGAGGCCCCGGCCCCGTTCCCGCGCCGCCGCAGCAGGGCCTTGATGCGGGCCACGAGGACGACGTAGGAGAAGGGCTTGGTCAGGTAGTCGTCGGCGCCGGTGTCCAGGCCCTCGGCCTCGTCGTACTCGCCGTCCTTCGCGGTGAGCATCAGGATCGGCACCTCGTGGCCGGCGGCGCGCAGGGCGGCGCAGACCCGGTAGCCGTTGAGGCCGGGCAGCATGATGTCGAGGATCACCAGGTCGTACGACCCCTCGGTGGCCCGGTGCAGCCCCTCCCGGCCGTCGTGGACGACGTCGACGGCGTAGCCCTCGGCGGTGAGGCCCTTGGCGAGGGAGAGGGCGAGTCGCTTTTCGTCCTCGACGATCAACAGGCGCATGCGTACAGGGTGGCAAACCGAAGCTGAAGACGCCTTCAGGAGGCTTCAGGTCCGCTTCAGCTCCCCTCAGGCAGCTTGGTCGTCGTCGAAAGCGACCGAAGCAGAACGAAGCAGAACCGCTCTGGAGGAATCCCCATGAAGCGCAACATCGTCATCGCCACCCTCACCGCCGCCGCGCTGGCCACCGGCGGCACGGTCGCGGCCTTCGCGGCGGGGGACGACGACGCGACGGCGACGCAGAGCCAGACGAACACGAGCGCCCAGTCGGCCGCGGACCGCGACGACGACGCCTCGGAGGACCGTACGGCGGTCCGCAGCGGCAGCGTCACCGCCGCCGAGGCGATCGCGGCCGCCCTGAAGCACACCCCGGGCACCGCGCTCTCCGCGGACCTCGACGACGACGGCGCCGACACGTGGGAGGTGACCGTCGTCAAGGGCGACGGCACCGAGTACGACGTGCGGATCGCCCCGGACTCCGGCAAGGTGCTCGGCGCCCAGCGTGACAGTGACGACGACAACGACGCCGACGACCGCGCCGAGCTCGCCGCGGCGAAGGGCGCCGACACCGACGCCCGCGAGGCCGCGCTGGCCGCCGCCGCGAAGGGCACGGTGACCGAGGTCGGCCTCGACGACGACAACGGGGCCGTGGCCTGGAGCGTGGACACCGTGAAGGACGGCAAGCAGGGTGAGTGGAAGGTCGCCCTGGACTCGGGCAAGGTCACCCAGGACCGCGACGACGACGGCGACGACGCCTGAGTCGGCGGCTCAGCCCCGGGTCAGGCCTTCGACCAGCTCGTCCGCCGCGCGGTAGGGGTCCAGTTCACCGGCGACGATCCGCTCCGCGAGCGCGTCCAGGCGCCGGTCCCCCTTGAGGTCGCCGATGCGTTCGCGCAGGGCGGTGACGGCGATGGTCTCGACCTCGTGGGCGGCGCGGGTGCGGCGGCGCTCGGCGAGGACGCCGTGCTCCTCCATCCAGGCGCGGTGCTTCTCCAGGGCTTCCACGACCTCGTCGATGCCCTCGGCGCGGGCGGCGACCGTCTTGACGATCGGCGGGCGCCAGTCGCCGGGGCCGCGGGACTCGCCCAGGCCCAGCATGTGGTTGAGCTCGCGGGCGGTCGCGTCGGCGCCGTCGCGGTCGGCCTTGTTGACGACGTAGATGTCGCCGATCTCCAGGATTCCGGCCTTGGCGGCCTGGATGCCGTCGCCCATGCCCGGGGCGAGCAGCACCACGGAGGTGTCCGCCTGGGAGGCGATCTCCACCTCCGACTGTCCGACGCCGACGGTCTCGACCAGGATCACGTCGCAACCGGCCGCGTCCAGGACCCGGATGGCCTGCGGGGCGGCCCAGGCGAGGCCGCCGAGGTGGCCGCGGGTCGCCATGGAGCGGATGTAGACGCCGGGGTCGGAGGCGTGGTCCGACATCCGCACCCGGTCGCCGAGCAGGGCGCCGCCGGAGAACGGCGAGGACGGGTCGACGGCCAGGACGCCGACCCGCCTGCCCTGCTTGCGGTAGGCGGTCACGAGGGCCGAGGTGGACGTCGACTTGCCCACCCCGGGCGAACCCGTCAGGCCCACCACGTACGCGTTGCCCGTGAGCGGGGCGAGCGTCGCCATGACCTCCCTGAGCTGCGGGGACGCCCCCTCCACGAGGGAGATCAGCCGGGCCACGGCCCGTGGTCGGCCTTCCCTGGCCTGGGCGACCAGCGAGGAGACGTCCTGCATCACAGCTCCGTTCACCGAGAGGGGCTCAGGCCTTGGGTACCCGCACGACCAGCGCGTCACCCTGACCGCCGCCGCCGCACAGGGCGGCCGCGCCGACACCGCCGCCGCGCCGCTTGAGCTCCAGGGCGAGGTGCAGGACGAGCCGGGCCCCGGACATGCCGATGGGGTGGCCGAGGGCGATCGCGCCACCGTTGACGTTCACCCGATCCGTGGAAACGCCGAGGTCCTTCATTGACTGGACGGCGACCGCGGCGAAGGCCTCGTTGATCTCGATGAGGTCGAGGTCGGAGACCTCCAGGCCCTCCTTCTTGAGGGCGTGCAGGATCGCGTTGGACGGCTGGGACTGCAGGGAGTTGTCCGGGCCCGCCACGTTGCCGTGGGCGCCGATCTCGGCGATCCACTCCAGGCCCAGTTCCTGCGCCTTGGCCTTGCTCATCACGACCACGGCCGCCGCGCCGTCGGAGATCTGCGAGGCGCTGCCGGCGGTGATGGTGCCGTCCCGGGTGAACGCGGGGCGCAGCTTGCCGAGGGACTCCGCGGTGGTGTCGCCACGGATGCCCTCGTCCTTGCTGAAGACGACCGGCTCGCCCTTGCGCTGCGGGATCTCGACCGGGGTGATCTCGGCCTCGAAGATGCCGTTCTTCTGCGCGGCGGCGGCCCGCTGGTGGGACAGGGCGGAGAACTCGTCCTGCTCGGGGCGCTGGATGCCGAGGCGGGTGTTGTGCTTCTCCGTGGACTCGCCCATGGCGATGTTCTCGAAGGCGTCGGTGAGACCGTCGTACGCCATGGCGTCGAGCATCTCGATCGCCCCGTACTTGAAGCCCTCGCGGGACTTCGGGAGCAGGTGCGGGGCGTTGGTCATGGACTCCTGGCCGCCCGCGACGATCACGTCGAACTCGCCGGCGCGGATCAACTGGTCGGCCAGCGCGATCGCGTCGAGGCCCGACAGACACACCTTGTTGATGGTGAGCGCCGGGACGTTCATCGGGATGCCGGCCTTGACCGCGGCCTGGCGGGCCGGGATCTGGCCCGCGCCGGCCTGGAGCACCTGGCCCATGATGACGTACTGCACCTGGTCGCCACCGATCCCCGCACGGTCGAGGGCGGCCTTGATCGCGAAGCCGCCGAGGTCGGCTCCGGAGAAGGACTTCAGCGAGCCCAGCAACCGCCCCATGGGCGTACGGGCGCCCGCGACGATCACCGAGGTCGTGCTGTTCGATCCAGACATGAGCTGCGATCCCCTTACCGGCTGCACTGCCGAGGAGTGAACGAGTGGGGGGCCTGGGGGATCCCCCCAGATGAGGGTGTACTTCAAATGTAGTGAGTGGCACTCCGTGCCGTCATCGCCCCGTCGGTGTGATCGCGCGCACGTTGCGTAACCGTTTCGCGAGCGCTGCACTGATTACATGCTGACGCGAATCGACCACATCGGGATCGCCTGTTTCGACCTCGACAAGACCGTCGAGTTCTACCGGGCCACGTACGGCTTCGAGGTGTTCCACTCCGAGGTCAACGAGGAGCAGGGCGTGCGCGAGGCCATGCTCAAGATCAACGAGACATCCGACGGCGGTGCCTCCTACCTGCAGCTTCTGGAGCCGACCCGCCCCGACTCGACCGTCGCCAAGTGGCTGGACAAGAACGGCGAGGGCGTCCACCACATCGCTTTCGGTACGGCGGACGTCGACCAGGACGCCGCGGACATCAAGGACAAGGGCGTACGCGTCCTGTACGAGGAGCCGCGACGCGGCTCCATGGGGTCACGGATCACCTTCCTGCACCCCAAGGATTGCCATGGCGTACTGACAGAACTGGTCACTTCGGCGCCTGTTGAGTCACCTGAGCACTGACCCTCGTACATATGGGCCGGTAGGGTTGGGGGCGGTCGCCGCTCTTCCCAGGGCGACCGGGTCCTGCCCATGGCGGCAGAACCGAGCCGGGGTCCGGGTTTCGGGGGACGAGCGACGGGCGGCAGCCCATGCTCCGTCGTCGATCTGACACCATTCCCCCGGGGGCCCCGTTCGGCGGATGGACGGGGCTCGTTTGGAGAGACTTGCGACCAGGGGACGGATGGGACCGCGCAGTGCGGGGCTACGAACGCCAGGAGCGAGAGCCGGCGGCTGACGTCGACCACCTCTCTCGGTTCGAGGCCGAGATGGAGCGGCTGAAGACCGAGCGGGAAAAGGCGATCCAGCACGCCGAGGACCTCGGCTACCAGGTCGAGGTGCTGCGCGCCAAGTTGCACGAGGCGCGGCGCACCCTCATGTCCCGGCCCGAATTCGGTGGCGGCGACATCGGCTACCAGGCCGAGCAGTTGCTGCGGAACGCGCAGATCCAGGCCGACCAGTTGCGGCAGGACGCCGAGCGCGAACTGAGCCAGGTCCGCGCCCAGACCCAGCGCATCCTCCAGGAGCACGCCGAGCAGGCCGCGCGTCTGCAGGCGGAGCTCCACCAGGAGGCCGTCACCCGACGTCAGCAGCTCGACCAGGAGCTGGCCGAGCGCCGGCAGACCGTCGAGTCGCACGTCAACGAGAACGTGGCGTGGGCCGAGCAGCTGCGCGCCCGCAGCGAGTCGCAGGCCCGACGGCTCCTGGAGGAGTCCCGCGCCGAGGCCGAGCAGGCCATGGCGGCCGCCCGCGCCGAGGCCGAGCGGGTCACCAGCGAGGCCCGTCAGCGCCTGCAGAGCGAGGCCGAGGCGGCCCGCGCGGAGGCCGAGCAGCTGCTGCGCCGTGCCCGCGCGGACGCCGAGCGCCTGCTGGACGCCGCCTCCACGCAGGCCCAGGAGGCCACCGACCACGCCGAGCAGCTGCGCACCTCCACCGCGACCGAGTCCGACAGCGCCCGCCGCCAGGCCACCGAGCTGAGCCGGGCCGCCGAACAGCGGATGGCGGAGGCCGAGGAGGCGCTGCGCAAGGCGCAGGCCGAGGCCGAGAAGGTGCTCACCGAGGCGAAGTCGGCCGCGGAGAAGACGCTCGCGAGCGCGGAGTCGGCCAACGAGCAGCGCACGCGCACGGCCAAGGAGCAGGTCGCCCGGCTGGTCACCGAGGCCAGCCAGGAGGCCGAGGCGACCAAGGAGGCCGCCGAGCAGATCGTCGCGGACGCCCGCGCCGAGGCCGAGAAGATCGTCACCGAGGCCGCCGAGAAGGCCCGCACGCTCACCGCCGAGGAGAGCGCGACCCAGCTGTCCAAGGCGGCCAAGACCGCCGAGGACGTCCTCAACAAGGCGCAGGAGGACGCGCAGAAGACCACCAGGGCCGCCGCCGAGGAGGCCGAGCGGATCCGCCGCGAGGCGGAGGCCGAGGCGGACCGGCTGCGCGCCGAGGCGCACGACATCGCCGAACAGCTCAAGGGCACGGCGAAGGACGACACCAAGGAGTACCGCGCCAAGACGGTCGAGCTGCAGGAGGAGGCCCGCCGGCTGCGCGGCGAGGCCGAGCAGCTGCGCGCCGACGCGGTCGCCGAGGGCGAGAAGATCCGCGCGGAGGCCCGCAAGGAGGCCGTCCAGCAGATCGAGGAGGCGGCCAAGACCGCCGAGGAGCTGCTCTCCAAGGCCAAGGCGGACGCCGACGAGCTGCGCCAGAGCGCCACCACGGACAGCGAGAAGGTCCGCACCGAGGCCATCGAGCGCGCCACCGCGCTGCGCCGGCAGGCCGAGGAGACCCTGGAGCGCACCCGCAACGAGGCCGAGCGGCAGCGCGCCGAGGCCGTCGAACTGTCCGAGGAGATCACAGCCGCCGCCGAGCGGGCCGCGGGCGAGTTGCGCGAGGAGACCGAGCGGGCCATAGAGGCACGCCGTGCCGAGGCCGCCGAGGAGCTGACCCGGCTGCAGACCGAGGCCGAGGAGCGTCTCGTCTCCGCCGAGCAGGCCCTGACCGAGGCCCGTGAGGAGGCCGGGCGGATCCGCCGCGAGGCCGCCGAGGAGGCCGACCGGCTGCGCACCGAGGCCGCCGAGCGGATCCGCACCCTCCAGCAGCAGGCCGAGGCGGAGGCCGACCGGCTGCGCACCGAGGCCGCGTCCGACGCGTCCGCCTCCCGCGCCGAGGGCGAGGCTGTCGCCGTACGGCTGCGTTCCGAGGCCGCTGCCGAGGCGGAGCGCCTCAAGACCGAGGCCCAGGACACCGCGGACCGCGTCCGGGCGGAGGCGCAGGCCGCCGCCGAGCGGCTCGCCACCGAGGCGTCCGAGACGCTGGCCGCCGCCCAGGAGGAGGCCAACCGGCGCCGCCGCGAGGCCGAGGAGTACCTCGGCTCGGCCCGCCAGGAGGCCGACCAGGAGCGCGAGCGGGCCCGCGAGCAGAGCGAGGAGCTGCTGGCCTCGGCGCGCAACCGCGTGGAGGAGGCCCAGGCCGAGGCCGTACGGCTGGTCGAGGAGGCGGACCGGCGGGCCACCGAGATGGTGTCGGCCGCCGAGCAGCACGCCCAGCAGGTGCGGGACTCGGTCGCCGGGCTGCACGAGCAGGCGCAGGAGGAGATCACCGGGCTGCGCTCCGCCGCCGAGCACGTGGCGGACCGCACCCGGCGCGAGGCCCAGGAGGAGGCCGACCGGGTCCGCTCGGACGCCTACTCGGAGCGGGAGCGGGCCAGCGAGGACGCGGCCCGGATCCGGCGCGAGACCGCCGAGGAGACGGACGCCGCCAAGTCCCTTGCCGAGCGCACCGTCTCGGAGGCGATCGCGGAGGCGGAGCGGCTCAGGTCCGAGTCGGCGGAGTACGCCCAGCGGGCGCGCACCGAGGCCTCGGACGCGATCGCCCAGGCCGACCAGGACGCCTCCCGCACCCGGGCGGACGCCCGCGAGGACGCCAACCGCATCCGGTCGGACGCGGCGAGGCAGGCCGACACCCTCATCACCGAGGCACGCAGCGAGGCGGAGCGGCTCACCGAGGAGACCCTCACCGACACCGACCGGCTGCGGACGGAGACGGTCGCCGAGGCGGAGCGGGTACGCGCGGAGTCGGTCGCCGAGGCCGAGCGCGTGCGGGCCGAATCGGTCGCCACGGCCGAGCAGTTGATCGGGGAGGCCGCCGGGGACGCGGAGCGGCTGCGGGCCGAGGCCGCCGAGACGGTCGGGCAGGCGCAGCGGCACGCGGAGCGGATCCGCAGCGAGGCCGAGCGGGTCAGGGCGGACGCGGCGGCCGCGGCCGAGGAGCTGGTCAACTCCGCGCGCGCGGAGGCCGATCGCACCCTGGACGAGGCCCGCAAGGACGCCAACAAGCGGCGTTCCGAGGCGGCCGAGCAGGTCGACACGCTCATCACGGAGACCGCCGCCGAGGCGGACAAGCTGCTCACCGAGGCGCAGCAGCAGGCACTCAAGACCACCGCGGACGCGGAGGCGCAGGCCGACACCATGGTGGGCGCGGCCCGCCAGGAGGCCGACCGGCTGGTGTCCGAGGCGACGGTCGAGGGCAACGCGCGCGTGGAGAAGGCCCGTACGGACGCGGACGAGTTGCTCGTCGGCGCGCGTCGGGACGCCACCGCCATAAGGGAGCGCGCGGAGGAGCTGCGTGACCGGATCACGGGCGAGATCGAGGCGCTGCACGAGCGGGCCCGCCGTGAGGCCGCGGAGACCATGAAGTCGACCGGCGACCGCTGCGACGCGCTCATCAAGGCCTCGGAGGAGCAGCTCGCGAAGGCGCAGGCCAAGGCCAAGGAGCTGGTCTCGGAGGCCAATTCGGAGGCCGGCAAGGTGCGCATCGCCGCGGTCAAGAAGGCCGAGGGGCTCCTCAAGGAGGCCGAGCAGAAGAAGGCCACGCTGGTCCGGGAGGCCGAGGAGCTCAAGGCCGAGGCGATCCGCGAGGCGAAGCGCACGGTCGAGGAGGGCAAGCGCGAGCTCGAGGTCCTCGTCCGCCGCCGCGAGGACATCAACACCGAGATCTCCCGTGTCCAGGACGTTCTGGAGGCGTTGGAATCCTTCGAGGCCCCGTCGGCGGGCAAGGACGGCGGCGTCAAGGCGGGCGCCACGGTCGGCGCCCCTCGTTCGGGTAAGCCGTCGGACAGCTGACCGACTGGTCGGAATCCGGTGCCGTCTGGGGCCTTTGACCAAGTTTTTGGCAAGCCGTCCGAGGGTTAGCCACTCAAAAGGGGTGTCATTCTCCAGATCAAACACGTATCCGCTCGATGACACACCGCTTCGGCCCCTAGGATTCCCCTATCACCTCACCGGTCTCATTTGACAGGAACCCCATGAGCGACACTTCCCCCTACGGCTTCGAGCTTGTGCGGCGTGGGTACGACCGCGCTCAGGTGGACGAACGGATCTCCAAGCTCGTCTCCGACCGTGACAGCGCTCTCTCCCGCATCACCGCCTTGGAAAAGCGCATCGAGGAGCTCCACCTCGAGACGCAGAACGCCCAGGCCCAGATGTCCGACGCCGAGCCGTCGTACGCCGGTCTCGGTGCGCGTGTCGAGAAGATCCTCCGCCTCGCCGAGGAGGAGGCGAAGGACCTGCGCGAGGAGGCCCGTCGCGCGGCCGAGCAGCACCGCGAACTCGCCGAGTCGGCGGCCCAGCAGGTCCGCAACGACGCAGAATCGTTCGCTGCGGAGCGCAAGGCCAAGGCCGAGGACGAGGGCGTCCGGATCGTCGAGAAGGCCAAGAGCGACTCCTCCCAGCTGCGCCAGGAGGCGCAGAAGGACGCGCAGCAGAAGCGTGAGGAGGCGGACGCCCTCTTCGAGGAGACCCGCGCCAAGGCCGCGCAGGCCGCCGCCGACTTCGAGACGAACCTCGCCAAGCGCCGGGAGCAGTCCGAGCGCGACCTGGCGTCCCGTCAGCAGAAGGCGGAGAAGCGTCTCGCGGAGATCGAGCACCGCGCGGAGCAGCTGCGCCTGGAGGCCGAGAAGCTGCGCACCGACGCCGAGCGCCGCGCCCGCCAGACGGTGGAGACCGCGCAGCGCCAGGCCGAGGACATCGTGGCCGACGCCAACGCCAAGGCCGACCGCATCCGTTCGGAATCCGAGCGTGAGCTCGCGGCTCTGACGAACCGTCGCGACTCGATCAACGCCCAGCTGACGAACGTCCGCGAGATGCTCGCCACGCTCACGGGTGCCGCGGTGGCCGCCGCCGGCTCCCCTGCCGACGACGAGCCGATCTCCCGCGGGGTTCCGGCGCAGCAGACCCGGTAACACCCGCCTGACGGCATCAAGGGCCCGCACCTTCTCCCCCGACAGGTGCGGGCCCTTGGCGTGTCCACGGACCGGTGCGATCCCGTGCCGTGCGCCGCGGGGGCCGGCCAGCCCGTCAGCCGGGGTGGCGGGTCCGCCCACCGACCACGCGGGCGGCCGGTCGTGACGGCTGGGACCCCGCTGACCGCCTTGGGCACGCTGCCGCATCCGACCGTCGTGCGCCTTCCACCGGTCGACGGCCGGAAGTTTTTGCCTTTCTCTTCGGTCTCCGTTTGCCCACATGATTGGCATCTGCCGAACCTCCCCCCTAGCGTGGTCCGCATGATCGAGCTGACGGGCCTGACGAAGCGGTACGGCGAGAAGGTGGCGGTCAACAACCTGACCTTCACCGTCAGACCAGGCATCGTCACGGGCTTCCTCGGCCCGAACGGCGCCGGCAAGTCGACCACCATGCGCATGATGCTGGGCCTGGACCGGCCCACCGCCGGAGACGTCCGCATCGACGGCAAGCACTACGACCAGCTCAAGGACCCCTTCACGTACATCGGCGCACTGCTGGACGCCAAGGCCATGCACGGCGGGCGCAGCGCCTTCAACCACCTGCTGTGTCTCGCGCAGAGCAACGGCATCCCGAGGAAGCGGGTGGACGAGGTCCTCGACACGGTCGGTCTCACCGCGGTCGCGAAGAAGAAGGCCAAGGGTTTCTCGCTCGGTATGGGCCAGCGGCTCGGCATCGCGGGCGCGTTGCTCGGCGACCCGCGGATCCTGATGTTCGACGAGCCGGTCAACGGGCTCGATCCCGAGGGCATCCACTGGATCCGCAACCTGATGAAGTCCCTTGCCGCACAGGGCCGTACGGTCTTCGTCTCCTCCCATCTCATGAGCGAGATGGCGCTGACCGCCGACCACCTCGTCGTCATCGGCCAGGGACGGCTGCTCGCCGACACCTCCATGGCCGACTTCATCGCGCAGAACTCCCGGTCGTACGTCCGCATCCGCACTCCGCAGCGCGAGCGGCTGCTCGACGTGCTGCACGCGGCCGGGGTCACCGTCGTGGAGACCGGCAACGGCACGCTGGAGGTCGACGGCAGCAAGTCCGAGTACATCGGCGAGCTGGCCGCACAGCACCAGATCGTGCTGCACGAGCTGAGCCCCCAACAGGCTTCCCTGGAGGAGGCGTTCATGCAGCTGACCGCGGAGTCGGTCGAGTACCACGCCCACACCGACACACCCGCCGACGTGCCACCCCAGCAGTGGGGCGACGGCTGGAAGGGGAACTGACCATGGCGGCGACCCAGGTCATCCGCTCCGAGTGGACCAAGATCCGTTCGGTGGCCTCCACGGTGTGGACGCTCTCCCTCGCCGTCGTTGTCACCATCGGGCTCGGCATCCTGATCTCGGCCCTGTCGAAGAACGAGTTCGACAACATGAGCCGCGAGGACAAGCTCTCCTTCGACCCGACCTTCATCAGCTTCGCCGGGATGAGCCTCGGACAGCTCGCGATGATCGTGTTCGGGGTGCTCGTCGTCTCGAACGAGTACAGCACCGGCATGATCCGCACCTCGCTGGCCGCCGTTCCGCAGCGCGGCACCTTCCTGGCCAGCAAGATCGCGGTCGCCACCGGACTCTCGCTGGCCGTCGGGCTCGTCACCAGCTTCGTCACCTTCTTCCTGGGACAGGCGATGCTCGGCTCGCACCGGGCGGAGATCGGTGACCCGGGTGTCCTGCGCGCGGTCATCGGCGGCGGCGTCTACATGACCCTCATCGCGATGTTCTCGATGGGCGTCGCCGCGATGCTCCGCTCGCCGATGCTGTCGCTGGGCATCCTGATGCCGTTCTTCTTCCTGATCTCCAACATCCTGGGCAATGTCTCGGCGACGAAGAAGATCGGCCGGTTCCTGCCCGACCAGGCCGGCAGCAAGATCATGCAGGTGGTCACCCCGATCGACGACGACACCCCCTACGGCCCCTGGGGTGGCCTCGGGATCATGGCGCTGTGGGTGGCGGCGGCCCTGATCGGCGGTTATGTCCTGTTGAAGAAGCGGGACGCGTGACGTGCAGAGCCTTTGCTTTCATTTGAGCGGAACCGTCAGCGTCCCGATAAGCTCCTAACCCTTACGGGGGGCGTGTGCCCCGCTGTCCTGAACCTTGCGATGGGTGCGGAGCATGATCGAGGCAGTCGGCCTGACCAAGCGCTACGGCGACAAGACCGCTGTGTACAACCTTTCCTTCCAGGTGCGTCCCGGCACCGTCACCGGCTTCCTGGGCCCCAACGGCTCGGGCAAGTCGACGACCATGCGGATGATCCTCGGGCTGGACAACCCCACCTCGGGGCAGGTGACGATCGGCGGCTACCCGTATCGCAGGTTGCCGAACGCGGCCCGGCAGGTCGGTGCGCTGATCGACGCCAAGGCCGTGCACGGCGGCCGGGCGGCCCGTAACCACCTGCTGTGCCTGGCCCAGCTGTCGGGGATCCCGGCCCGCCGGGTGGACGAGGTGCTGGGCGTGGTCGGCCTCCAGGACGTGGCCAGGAAGCGTTCCAAGGGCTTCTCGCTCGGCATGGGCCAGCGGCTCGGCATCGCGGCCGCGCTGCTCGGCGATCCCCAGGTGCTGCTCTTCGACGAGCCGGTCAACGGGCTGGACCCCGAGGGCATCCTGTGGGTGCGCAACCTGATGAAGGCGCTGGCCGCGGAGGGCCGTACGGTCTTCGTCTCCTCCCACCTGATGAGCGAGATGGCGCTGACCGCGGACCATCTCATCGTCATCGGGCGCGGGCAGCTCCTCGCCGACATGAGCATCCAGGACTTCATCGCGGCGAACTCCGCGGGCTTCGCGCGCGTGCGGACGCCCGACACCGAGCCGCAGCTCCGCGAGAAGCTGTCGGCCGCGATCACCGAGGCGGGCGGGCACGTCCTGCCGGAGCAGGACGGCGCGCTGCGGGTGACCGGGCTGCCGCTCCCCCGCATCAGCGACATCGCGCACGACACGGACGTACGGCTGTGGGAGCTGTCGCCGCACCAGGCCTCGCTGGAGGAGGCGTACATGCGGATGACGCAGGGGGCGGTGGACTACCGCTCGACCATCGACCAGAAGGCGGGGCTGATGCAGCCCCTGCCGCCGGGCGCGCAGCCCCCCATGCCCGTTCCGGGCCAGGGCCAGCCGGGCTGGTACGCCCCGCCGCCGCCCCAGCAGGGCGGGCAGCCGTTCGCGGACCCGCAGGCGGCCCCGTACGGCGGTCCCGGCGCCGGCACGCCCAACCCGTACGCCCAGGCGGGCCCGGCGGCTCCCCAGGGCCTGCCTCAGCCCCCGGCGCAGGCCCCCGTACCCACACCGCAGCAGGCACCGCCCGCCGCCGTCCCCGCCTCGGCTCCCGCGCCGCAGGCATCCGCCCCCGCCACCCCGACCCAGCCCGAGGACGCCCGATGAGCACCCCGCAGCCTTCGATGCCGCAGGCCCAGGCCGCCGTGCCGAACCGGCAGCCGACGGGTGGGCCGTCGTACGCCGGCTACACCTCGCCGATCCCCGTCGTGCGCACGCATCTCGGGCACGCCATCGCGTCGGAGTGGACGAAGATCCGGTCGGTGCGGTCGACGATCTGGACGCTGGGCGTGTTCGTGCTGCTCGTGATCGGGATCGGGCTGGGAGCCGCCGCGCTGCTCGCGGCCAACGCCTCGCCGGAGAGCATGCAGGACGAGAACCCGCTGTCGTTCGGCTTCTTCGGGCTGCTGCTCGGCAGCATGTGCGTGATCACGCTCGGCGTGCTGACCACGGCCTCGGAGTACGGCACCGGAATGATCCGTACGACCATGGTCGCCTGCCCCTCCCGCGGCCGGGTCCTCGCGGCGAAGTCGATCGTGTTCTTCGCCGTCGCCTTCGTGGCCACCCTCGTCCCGGTTCTCGTCGTCGCCCTCGTGGACGTGGCCCTGCTGGACGGCACCCGTACCCCGACCGGCCAGGAGTGGCTGAAGGGCACCGTCGGCATCTCGCTCTATATCGCGCTGCTCGGCCTGCTCTCGCTGGTCGTCGGCTCGATCATCCGGCACTCGGCGGGCGCGATCACCCTCATGATCGGTGTCGTGCTGGCCCCGCTGGTCATCGCGCTGTTCATGTTCTCGCAGTCCCTGGAGGACCTGCGCCAGGCGCTGTTCGAGTACTCCATCCCGAACCAGCTCAGCGTGTTCTACTCCAACTCCCTCACCGAGAGCGGCCCTTCGGGCTGGGATCCGCTGTGGATCATCGTCGGCGTGACGGCCGCCGCGTTCGCCGGCGCCTTCGTGCTGCTGGAGAAGCGGGACGTCTGATCCCCGGGAACTGATCCCCTAGAACCTCGGCGCGTTACGGGACCGCTGCACCCGCGTGGTGCGGCGGTCCCGCGCGTTCCAGCAGGCCTTGTGCCAGTGTCTGCGCTCGTCGACGCCGGAGTGGTCCGGCCAGGCCACGACGTGCGGGACGCCGTCCGGGATCATCTGGTCGCAGCCCGGGCAGCGGTACGTCTTGCCCTGCGCGCTCGCCCCCGCCACATGCCGGATGTTCCAGTCCTCGCCCTGCCAGTGCGTCGAGGACTGGAAGCCGCCGTAGCGGCCGGAACGGTCGTCCTCGGCGCTCCGGCCGGCCGAGTCCGACGAACCGGAACCCTTGGGTCGGTTGCGACGCGGGGACACAGGACACCTCACGGGGCTATACAGGAAGCAGGGACGGCGTCCAGCCTACGCGGCACGCGGCGGGGTACGCGTAGGGCACCAACCCCCACAAGTCCCCCTCGGGGGCGCCCATTCTGCAGACAATCGGCAAATCTCTCCGCCAGGCCGTGTCCTCGGCACGTGTCAGACGGTTATGCCGGGTGGGGGAGCTCCGTGTCGGAGCCAAGGAAGCAGGAAAAGCACATGCACGTTGGAAGTTTCGTGTTGGCGGCCCAGTTCCCGGGGCAGGGCCAGGGGGAGGCGCTGCACCGCGCGGTCCGCTCGGCCGAGGTCGCGGAGGAGGCCGGACTCGACGCGGTCTGGCTGGCAGAACACCACTTCGTGCCGTACGGCACCTGCCCGTCGGCGATCACCCTGGCAGCCTTGCTGCTGGGCCGCACCCGCCGTATCCGCGTCGGCACCGCCGTGAGCGTGCTGCCCACGGTGCACCCCGTGGCCCTCGGCGAGCAGGCCGCGCTGCTGCACGTCACGAGCGGCGGGCGCTTCTCGCTGGGCGTGGGGCGCGGCGGACCGTGGGTCGACCTGGAGGTGTTCGGGTCGGGTCTCGAGGCGTACGAGAAGGGGTTCCCGGAATCACTCGATCTGCTGGTGCGCTGGCTGCGCGAACCCCGCGTCGGGGCGTCCGGGGAGCGGTTCCGGTTCCGTGAGGTGCCCGTCGTGCCTCGGCCGTCGGAGTCGTTCACGGAAGGGGAAGGTCCCGAGGTGATCGTCGCCTGCACGTCCCCGGCGAGTGTCCGGCTGGCCGCTGAGCGCGGGCTGCCGATGCTGCTCGGGATGCATGTCGGGGACGAGGAGAAGGCGGAGATGGTCGCCCTGTGGCGCAGGCAGGCGCGCGCGGCCGGGCACGCGCCGGAGAAGGTCCTGGACGCGCCCCATGTCTCGGCCGGTGTCTGCCAGATCGCGGACCGGCGTACGGACGCGGTGGAGGCCCTGGTGAAGGCGATGCCGGGCTGGCTCAGGCAGGGACTCGGTGCCCATGTCACGGTCGACGGCCGCGCACGGCAGATGCGCGATCCGGTGGCCTACACCGAACTGCTCTGCGGACTGCACCCGGTGGGCACGCCTCGGCTCTGCGCCGACCGCCTCGCAGCGACCAGCGAACGGACGGGCGTCTCCCGTTTCGCCCTGCTCGTCGAGGGCTCGGGAGACCTGGCAGCCACCGAGGAGAACGTACGGCGGCTGGGTGCGGAAGTGCTGCCGCATCTGACCTGAAACGGAACAATCCTGTCCGGCGGGAGCTTGCCGCCCCGGTACTGATGCACCTCCCGCGTACGGAGCGGCAAGCGAGCGGCGCCGCGTCAGCAGTCCCGGAACTCCGGAGACTGGTTCAGCAGCTGACTGCGCACCGAGGTGAAGCGGACCAGCGTCTCGTCGACAGAGGAGTCCAACGGGAACACCGCCACCCGGTGGCAGTTCTGGAAGGCCAGCCGCACACCGAAGTGCCGCTGCAGCGCGCCGCGTATCGCGTCACTCGCAAGCGCACGCAGCAGCTGACCGCGTGCCTGCTCGTCCGGCGGGGGCGTCTGGTTGTCGGCGAAGTTGCCGCCGTCGACCTTCAGCTGGGCCACCAGGGAGCTGATCATCTCCCATGCGTAGGGCAGGGAGGTCCGGACGCAGTCGACGAATTCGGCTTCGTCGACCTCGCCTCGCTCGGCCTTCTCGAGTAGGGCCGGTGAGACGTCGAGCGACATGGGTTCTCCTCTCGCACCCCCGATTCCTCAGGGGTTGCCGGACAGATGAGGGAGTTCGCGGTGCCGGACACGCTGGGTACACGCTTCGCGACCTCCCGTTTACTACGGTAGGCAACGGGCGGTGACGGCACCAGGAGAATGCGAACAAAGGGCGCTCCCAACAGGCCCACAATCGGCCACAAGTGAACAGGGTTTCTCCACAGCCTTACGGGCCGAATCGCGTGGACATGCGCCCGTCGAGTAGCGTTGCCGACCATGCGTCTCGTCATTGCCCGGTGTTCCGTCGACTACGCGGGCCGGCTCACCGCCCACCTGCCCTCGGCCCCCCGTCTGATCCTGGTGAAGGCCGACGGAAGCGTCTCCATCCACGCCGACGACCGGGCCTACAAGCCCCTGAACTGGATGTCACCGCCCTGCACGTTGAAGGAGGGGACCGGCGACGACGAAGGCGTCTGGACCGTCATCAACAAGGCGGGCGAGAAGCTCATCATCACGATGGAGGAAGTTCTCCACGACTCCTCGCACGAACTCGGCGTGGATCCCGGCCTGATCAAGGACGGCGTGGAAGCACACCTTCAGGAACTGCTCGCCGACCGCATCGAAACGCTCGGAGACGGCTACACCCTGATCCGCCGCGAGTACATGACGGCCATCGGCCCGGTCGACATCCTGTGCCGGGACGCCGAAGGACAGACGGTCGCGGTGGAGATCAAGCGGCGCGGCGAGATCGACGGCGTCGAGCAACTCACCCGCTACCTCGACCTGTTGAACCGCGACCCCCATCTCGCCCCGGTCCGCGGCATCTTCGCCGCCCAGGAGATCAAGCCCCAGGCCCGCGTGCTGGCCACCGACCGCGGCATCAGCTGCCACGTCATGGACTACAACGCGCTGCGGGGCATCGAGGACGACAAGCTGCGGCTGTTCTGACAGCGCGTCTTCTTCTTCGGCGAGTACTCCTACGGCGAGGGCCGGGTCCGTTTCCTGGACCCGGCCCTCTTGCTGTCGCGCTGTCTCTAGATGACCGCACCACTCGGCGAGCTCACGGTGCTGCTCTCCGGTGCACTGGCCGAGCTGCTGGTCTCCACCGGGGCGCTGGAGGCGGGGCCGCTGGCCGAATCGGAAGTGGAGGGCTCGGTCGTGGCCGGCTGGCTGGTCGACGGCGGGGGCGTGGTCGGCTCACTGGTCGAGGGAGCGGGTGTAGTCGGCTGGCTGGTCGACGGCGCAGGCGTAGTCGGTTTCGACGTCGAAGGGTTGGGCGAAGTCGGCTTCGGGGAACTCGGCGTGCTGCTGCCGCCCGTCCCCTTCGTCCCGCTCGGATCATCGGACGGCTCCGCCCCGCCCGTAGGCGTCGGATCGTCCGCGGTCCCGTACGTCCCGTCGGGCCCCGGGTCGGTCGGACGGGACGTGGCCGTACCCGTGTCGTCCTTGCCGTCGTCGTTCTTCGGGACGTCCGCGCCGAGGTTGCCGTCGTCGATGCCGACGCTGGCCGACGGGTTGACGCCGACCTCGTTGGACGGGGAGTTCGGGTCGTTGTCGGAGGTGGCGCCCAGCGTCACGACCGTGCCGAGCACCGCGACCAGCAGCGCACCCGCGCCGGCCGCGACGAGGTTGCGCTTGGCGAGGCCCTTGAGTCCGCCCCGGGCCTTGCGCGAGGGCGCGGGCGTGGCCGGGCTGCGGTGGACGACGAACGTCTGCGCGTCGTCCGGCGGCTGGAGCGTCGGGAAGGCCGCCGGGACTCCCCCGGGCGGTGAGGCGGACTCGTCGTACCGGGCGTCGGGCACCTCCTCGCCCGCCGTCGCGCCGAGGCCGGCGGCGGCGAGGCCGGACGCGCTGCCGTCCCGGTCGGAGACCAGGGTAAGGGCGCGGCGGCCCGCGACGGTACCGCGCTTGTCGGCGAGGGCGCCGCGCAGGCCGATGGAGGCCTCCAGCTCGGCGCGGGCCCGGTCGAGCTGTCCGCCGCAGAGCGCGAGGATGCCGAGCTCGTGGTGGAAGTAGGCCTGTTCGGACACCTCACCGGCGAGCCGGGAGGCCTCGGAACCGGCCCGCAGAGAACGCTCCCAGGCGCCCCAGTGGCCGCCGGCGGCGAACGCGGGCGCCGCCGTGCGGGCCAGCTGGACGGTGACGGCCTCCTCGCCCTCGTCGGGCGCGGTGGTGGCCGGGGCCAGGACGGTGAGCGCGGCGAGCAGGGCGTCGGCCTCCGCGCACACCCGCTCGGGGGTGACCGAAGGGTGTCCTGCCCACCAGCTGTAGTGCTGGGCGGCGGTGCGGGCGCGGGTCTCGGTGTCGTCGCCGTATCCCGCGGCCTCCAGCTGGGTGAGGACACCGGCGGCGAGCCGGTAGCGGGAGCCGACCGGGGAGACCAGACCGCAGTCCGCGAGCTCACCGAGGGCGGCGTCCGCGTGGGTGTCACCGATCAGTGCGGGCAGGTGCGCCTGGTGGGGCACCTCGCCGCCGAGCGCGACGGCGAACCGCAGGGTGGCGCGCGCGGACTCACTCAGCCGGGAGGCGAGCAGCGGAGCCGGTGCCGCGGCCTCGCCGAGCGCGGGCAGGGATATCTCCTCGCCCTCGTCGGAAGCGAACGGGGCGTCGACCGGGGCCGCGTCCGCGAAGACACCGAACTCGTCGACGGCGTTCGCCCCGGCCCGCAGCCGGTCGCGCTGCCTGAGCAGGGCGCCGGCCTGGACGAAGCGCAGGGGCAGGCCCTCGGACTCGAACCAGAGGTCGCCCGCCCAGTTCGACTCCTCCTCGGTCAGCACCCGGCCGACGGAACGCTCCAGGAGCTCCACACCGTCGGCCCGCTCCAGACCGGTGAGGAAAACCTCCTCGACGGCGGAGTCGGCCGAGGGCGCGGGCACGTCGGGCGTCGCACCGATCACGAACGCGCACTCGGGGGTGGCGTCGAGCAGTTCGTCGAGGGCCGCGCCGCCGAACTCGATGTCGTCGAGGACGACGACCGCGCCGATGTCCCGGACACCGGAGAGCAGCTCGTCCCGGTCGGGCCGGTGCAGGGGCGAGTCGTAGACGGCGTGGTAGAGGTCGTACAGCAGCTCGCTCGCCGTGCGGTTGAAGCCGGTGAGGCGGACCACGCCGTCGGGGGCGAGGTCCCCGCAGTCCTCGGCGACGACGTCGAGGAGGCTGGTGCAGCCGGAGCCGGCGGGGCCGGTCAGGCGTACCGAGCGGCCGCGCGCGAGCAGTCGTACGAGTCGCTCGCGTTCGTCCTGGCGGGCCAGGAGCGGCAGCGCGGAGCGGGTCGGTCCGGCCGGGACCGGCGGGCGGGCCGCGCGGTCCACCTCGGCGCGTTCGGCGGCACCGAACTTCTCGGGCCGTCCGGGCCGCTCGCCGGGCGGGCAGGCCTCTATCTCGCTGCCGTCGACGGGGTTGACGGTGAGCAGGAAGTCACCCGCGACGAGCTGCACGGTGCGGGCGAGCGCGGGCGAGTGCTGTGCGAAGTCGGATGTGAGGGAGTCCCTGGGAGGCCGCTGACGCGGCGAGCCGCCGTCGTCGTCATGGCCGTACTCCTCGGGTCCCCGGTGGTTCGGGTCCATAGGTTCAAGCCCCCCAAAAGCGTCTCGTGTGCCGTCAGTGGCCCCTCCCGGCCTTGCAGCACACTGCGCTGTCGCTTCTGGTCCGGGCCCGCTGGAAGGGATGCAGACAGCGGGCGACCGAACCCTAAACCTTCGCACAGTATCTACGACAGCCCGGGGTACCGCGCCGTCCGAGACGTCACAGTCTCGTGAGGATTGCGCGGGACATACGTTTCGCCACGGCGGCCCGGGTCAGACGCGGGGCAAGGACTCCACCCCGATGCCGCCCTCGATCGCCAGGATCCGGTGCAGCCGGGTGGCCACCAGGAGGCGCTGCATCTGCGGCGGTACGTCGCGCAGCACCAGTCGGCGGCCGCAGCGGCCGGCCCTGCGGTGGGCCCCCATGATCACCCCGAGGCCGGTGGCGTCCCAGGAATCCAGCTCGGACAGGTCGAGCACCAGGTCGCCGGCTCCGTCGTCGACGGCCGAGTGCAGGACCGTACGGGCGTCCGCCGCGCTGCGGACGTCGAGGCGGCCCCCGACGACCAGCTCGGCGTGGTCGCCCCTGATGTACATATGCGCTCCCCGAGAGTGCGTGTAGTACTCCACGAATCTGATGTCCAGTGATGACACCTCTGACTGCGTTGAGCGGTCGGAGGTTGCCGTCTGTAAGCGAACCGATACCGAATTCACCCCCGTGGGTGAAACCAGAGGGGCTTGTGCGGTTACGGTGACGGAAAAGCCGTCAGTGCTTGTAGAAGCCCTGCCCGCTCTTGCGTCCGATGTCACCGGCGTCCACCATCCGGCGCATCAGCTCCGGCGGGGCGAACTTCTCGTCCTGGGACTCGGTGTAGATGTTGCTGGTGGCGTGCAGCAGGATGTCGACGCCGGTCAGGTCCGCCGTGGCGAGCGGGCCCATGGCGTGGCCGAAGCCCAGCTTGCAGGCGAGGTCGATGTCCTCGGCCGTCGCGACGCCCGACTCGTAGAGCTTGGTCGCCTCGACGACGAGGGCGGAGATGAGACGGGTGGTCACGAACCCCGCCACGTCCCGGTTGACGACGATGCAGGTCTTGCCGACGGACTCGGCGAACTCCCGCGCGGTGGCGAGGGTTTCGTCGCTGGTCTTGTAACCGCGGACCAGCTCGACGAGCTGCATCATCGGGACCGGCGAGAAGAAGTGCACCCCGACGACCCGTTCCGGGCGCTCGGTGGCCGCCGCGATCTTGGTGATCGGGATCGCGGAGGTGTTGGAGGCCAGTACGGTGTCCTCGCGGACGATCTTGTCCAGCGTGCGGAAGATCTCGTGCTTGACTTCGAGCTTCTCGAACACGGCCTCGACGACGATGTCGGCGTCGGCGGCCGCGTCCAGGTCGGTGGTCGCGGTGATCCGGGCGAGGGCCGCGTCGGCGTCGTGCGCCTCCAGCTTGCCCTTGCTCACGAACTTGTCGTACGAAGCCTTGATGCCGTCGGTGCCGCGCCTCAGCGCTTCGTCGGTGACGTCCCTCAGGACCACGTCCCAGCCCGCCTGGGCCGAGACCTGGGCAATGCCGGAACCCATCAAGCCGGCGCCGATGACGGCAAGCTTCCGTGCCACTGTTGCGACTCCCCTTTGAAACGCCTTACGCCCTGTTTGAGTTGCCTCTTCGGCGGACCCTAGCGCTCGTGAAGGGCTGTGTGACCGGTTAGTAATGCGCGTCACGTCTCATCTGACGGACATCACACCGGCGGGCGTCACTAGTGGTCTCGTACGGCGTAGTTGAGCACCTTATCGCTCAACAAGTGCTCCATGTCGTCGAGAAGCACAAGCACCTCTCGTGATACTTCGTCCGGCTTGCGCCCCTTGACCATCTCACGGCCGATGACCGCCATGACGGTGCTGTGGACCCAGTTGATCTGACCGGCGATCAGGCCCGGCATCGGGTCGCCGTCGGCGGCGCCGGTCTCCTTCCGCAGAGCCGCCTCCAGGCTCGCCTCCGCCTCCTGGCCGATCGCCCACAGCCGGGAGCGCAGCGCGGGCGCGTTCTCGATGACCCGCATGAAGGCGGCGTACCCGGACATCAGTCCGACCCGGGGTGAGACCGCCTCGACCTCCTCGCGCAGCTCGCGCAGCACCGCGGCGGCGGCCGACTCCCCCTCGCCGCGACCGCGCACCCACCGGGCGAGCCGGTCGACCACACCGGCGGAGCGGTCGAGGAAGAGGTCCTCCTTGGCCGGGAAGTAGTTGTAGACCGTGTTGACGGAGACGTCGGCCGCCTCGGCGACCTCGGCGACGGTCACGGCGTCGAAGCCCCGCTCGACGAACAGCGCGGTGGCGACGTCCGAGATGTACTGCCGGGTCTGCCGCTTCTTCCGCTCCCTGAGTCCCTCTGCCATGGCCGCATCGTAACCCGGTTCTGGGCACACTTGATTTTTGGGGTCATTGCAAAATTTCAGGGACTCTGTTTTTCTGTATCCCATGACAGCAGTCATCAGCGCGGCCGGACTGGCCCGCACCTTCCAGACCAAGCACGGCCCCGTCGAGGCCGTCCGCGGCATCGACCTCACCGTCCACGAGGGCGAGATCCTCGGCTTCCTGGGCCCGAACGGCGCCGGGAAGACCACCACCCTCCGGATGCTCACGACCCTCCTGTCCCCCACCGGCGGCACGGCCACCGTCGCCGGACACGACCTCGCGACCGACGCCACGGGGGTGCGCCGGGCGTGCGGATACGTGGCCCAGTCGGGCGGGGTGGATCCGCAGATCTCGGTGCGGGAGGAACTCGTCACCCAGGGCCGCCTGTACCGCCTGCCCCGACCCGAGGCCGTCGCGCGCGCCGAGGAGTTGGCCCGCGACCTCGGCCTCACCGGCCTGCTCGACCGCAGGTGCGGCACGCTCTCCGGCGGTCAGCGCCGCCGCCTCGACATCGCCATGGCACTCACGCACCGCCCGAAGGTGCTGTTCCTGGACGAGCCGACGACCGGGCTCGACCCCGGCAGCCGCGCCGATCTCTGGGACCTGGTCCGCCGCCTGCGCGACGGGCACGGCACGACCGTCTTCCTGACCACCCACTACCTCGACGAGGCCGACGCCCTCTCCGACCGTCTCGTGATCGTCGACAAGGGCGTGGTCGTGGCCGAGGGCACACCGAGCGCCCTGAAGCTGGAGTACGGCGGCTCGATCGACGCCCCGCTTCAGGACACGTTCCTCGCGATCACCGGCCGCGGTCCCTCCCCGGCCGACGCCGCCCCCGTAGCCGTATAGGACAGCCATGCTTCTTCACGACACCGCGATCGTCTACGGCCGTTATCTGCGCCAGTCCCTGCGTTCCCGCTTCGCGCTGCTGTTCGGCCTTCTGATGCCGTTGCTCTATCTGGTGTTCTTCGGGCCGCTGCTCACCGGTCTCCCGCTCGGCGGGCGGGGCAGTTCGTGGCAGGTCCTCGTACCGGGGCTGCTGCTCCAACTCGGCCTGTTCGGAGCACTGTTCTCCGGCTTCATGATCATCCTGGAGAACGGTCAGGGCGTGGTCGAGCGCATGCGGGTCACCCCCGTCAGCCGGCTCGCCCTGCTGCTGGGCAGGGTGCTGCGCGAGGCGACGGTCTTCGTCCTCCAGGCGGTGCTGCTGGTCCTCGCCGCGGTGGTGATGGGACTGCGGGCACCGCTGGCCGGGGTCCTGATCGGCTTCGCGTTCGTCGGTCTGCTGACCGCCTCGCTCTCCTCGCTGTCGTACGCGCTGGCGATGAAGGTGCGCACCCCGCAGGAGTTCGGGCCGCTGATCAACGCGGTGTCGATGCCGTCCATGCTGCTGTCCGGCCTGATGCTCCCGATGACGCTGGGCCCGGCCTGGCTGGACGTCCTCTCGCACTTCATGCCGTTCCGCTATCTGGTGGACGCGATGCGGGACGCGTACGTCGGCTCGTACCTGACCGCTCACATGCTGTACGGCGTCCTGGTCTCCGTCGCGCTCACGCTGGTGGCCGTGACGGTGGGCACACGGGTCTTCCGGACGGCCGGGGCGTAATTACCCTGGCCCCATGGTCAATCTGACGCGCATCTACACCAGGACCGGCGACCAGGGCACCACCGCCCTCGGCGACATGAGCCGGGTCGCCAAGACCGATCTGCGGATCTCCGCGTACGCGGACGCCAACGAGGCGAACGCGGTGATCGGCACGGCGATCGCGCTGGGGGGTCTGGAGGAGGAGGTCGTCAAAGTTCTCACCCGGGTGCAGAACGACCTCTTCGACGTCGGAGCCGACCTGTCCACGCCGGTGGTCGAGAATCCCGAGTTCCCGCCCCTGCGCGTCGAGCAGTTCTACGTCGACAAGCTGGAGGCGGACTGCGACCGCTTCAACGAGCGGCTGGACAAGCTGCGCTCCTTCATCCTCCCCGGCGGCACCCCGGGCGCGGCCCTGCTCCACCAGGCCTGCACGGTCGTACGCCGGGCCGAGCGCTCGACGTGGGCGGCACTGGAGGCCCACGGCGACCACATGAACCCGCTCACGGCGACCTACCTGAACCGGCTCTCGGACCTGCTGTTCATCCTGGCGCGCACGGCCAACAAGGACATCGGCGACGTGCTCTGGGTGCCAGGCGGCGAACGCTAGCGAACACTCCGCCCCGGCCGGGGGCCCGGGGGTTGTCCCCCAGAAGATGCAGCATCCTGGCGCGCACGGCCAACAAGCACGTCGGCGACGTGCTCTGGGTGCCAGGCGGCGAACGCTAGCGAACACTCCGCCCCGGCCGGGGGCCCGGGGGTTGCCCCCGGAAGATGCAGCATCCTGGCGCGCACGGCCAACAAGCACGTCGGCGACGTGCTCTGGGTGCCAGGCGGCCAACGCTAGCGACCACTCCGCCCCGGCCGGGGGCCCGGGGGTTGTCCCCCGGAAGATGCAGCATCCTGGCGCGCACGGCCAACAAGGACATCGGCGACGTGCTCTGGGTGCCAGGCGGCGAACGCTAGCGAACACTCCGCCCCGGCCGGGGGCCCGGGGGTTGTCCCCCAGAAGATGCAGCATCCTGGCGCGCACGGCCAACAAGCACGTCGGCGACGTGCTCTGGGTGCCAGGCGGCGAACGCTAGCGCTCGCGTTTGGGGAAGAGTGTGTAGCTGCCGGCGATGACCAGGTTGATGCCGATCAGCCACAGCATGCGCTGCTGCCAGGCGCGCAGCGAGTCGGTCTGTCCGTCGCCGACGTACCAGACCGCGGCCTGAAGCAGAGCCACGGCGACCACCGCGGCGAGGATCCAGCGGCCCGCGACCCTCCACTCGTGGACGGCGCGGGCCGTGCCGTACTTCGGCGGCTTCACCGGCGGCGGACCGCCGGCGAAGCGGTGGGCGACCCAGGCGTCCGCCCACCTGATCGTCGAGTGACCGAGGCCCACGGTGAACCCGATGTAGACGGCGGCCAGGCCGTGCTTCCAGTCGGGCTCGGCGCCGTTCTTCAGGTCGATCGCGGTGACCGTGAACAGCACGAGCTCCAGCAACGGCTCGCACAGCAGCAGGGCCAGCCCGACGCGCGGCATGCGCAGCCCGTAGCGGAAGGTCAGCCCGGCTGCCAGCAGCACCCAGAAGGCCACCTCGCATGCGACGATCAGTCCGACGATCACGACCGCTCCCTTCGTCTCCCTTCAAGACTCCCGACGCGTGCGGCCGCTTTCGTCGTCGGCGGTGACGAAACCGCCGTACATCGAAAGATGCAGTCCAGGACCGTCCCCCGGGATCAGGCGGGGCGCGCGGCCACCGTGTTGGATGGAGTCATGGCCCTCCCCCGTCCGCACCGCTTCGACGTGTACATCGCGGTGGGCGGGCTGCTCGGGGGGCTGCTGCTGGTCGGGATCGGCCTCGGCACCCGCCCGTCCAGCGACCCGATGACGCTCCTCGACGGTCCCTGGCCGGTCCTCGTCCCGCTCACCGTGCTGGCCGGCTGCGAGCTGCTGCGCCGCACCGCCCCCCGCGCGGCCCTGCTCACCGGCACCGTCGCGATCTGCGCCGACCTCGTGACCCAGGGCAACCTCGCCACGATCCTGATGTTCACCGACGTCGTCTACGCGGCCGTGCTGTACGGACCGCTCGCGTCGGCCCGCCGTATCCAGTGGATCACCGGGCTGCTCACGGTGGCCGGGACGCTGGTGCCGTTCGCGGTGTGGCGGGTGCCGGAGGCACTGCTGATCGGCGTGGTCGTCGGAGTCGTGGCGTACGCGCCCGCCGCCACCGGGTGGATCGTGCGCAACCACCGTGACGCCGCCGAGGCCGCCCGGCTGCGTGCCGAACAGACCGCGCTGCTCGCCGAGATGGATCGCGCCCAGGCCGTCACCGCCGAACGCGCGCGAATGGCACGGGAGTTGCACGACATGGTCGCCAACCACCTGTCGGCGATCGCCATCCACTCGACGGCCGCGCTGTCCATCGACGACCCCGCGACCTCCCGGGAGGCCCTTACGGTGATCCGGGAGAACAGTGTCGACGGGCTCGCCGAGATGCGCCGGCTGATCGGCATCCTGCGCGACGGCGACCACGAGCCCTCGGCCGTCCCCACCCTCGACGGACTCGCCGCCCTCGTCGACGGCGCCCGCGCCAACGGCCTCGACGTCACCCTGGACGCCTGCCACCCCGGCACCGTGCCCGCTCCCGTCGAACTCGCCGCCTACCGGATCGTCCAGGAGTCGCTGACCAACGCCCTCAAGCACGCGTGCCCCGGCCCGGTCACGGTGACGCTCGCCCAGCACGACGGTGACCTGACCGTCGCGGTGAGCAGTCCGTACGGCGACCGGGACGGGCCCCGCGCCCCCGGCTCGGGTGCCGGGCTGGTCGGGATGCGGGAGCGGGCCGCGCTGCTCGGCGGCACGTTCGACGCGGGCCCCGACGGGGCGCACTGGACCGTACGCGCCACCCTGCCCCTGGATGAAGGAGTTCCCGAATGATCCGCGTCCTCGTCGCCGAGGACCAGTCCGCCGTCCGCGCCGGGCTCGTCCTCATCCTGCGCAGCGCCCCCGGCATCGAGGTGGTCGGCGAGGCGGCGGACGGTGAGCAGGCGGTGGCGCTGGCCCGGGAGCTGCGGCCGGACCTGGTGCTGATGGACATTCAGATGCCGCGCCTGGACGGAGTGTCGGCGACGCGGGAGGTCGTCGGGGAAGGGCTCGCGGATGTCCTCGTGCTGACCACCTTCGACCTGGACGAGTACGTGTTCGGGGCGCTGCGGGCCGGTGCCGCCGGTTTCCTGCTGAAGAACACGGAGGCGAGGGACCTCATCACGGCCGTGCGCACGGTGGCGCGGGGAGAGGGGATCGTCGCCCCGGCCGTCACCCGGCGCCTCATCGCCGAGTTCGCCGCCGGGCCGGTCCGCGGCACGAACACCGACCCGGCCGTCCTCGGCTCGCTCACCCGCCGGGAACGCGAGGTGCTCTCCTGTCTCGGGGAGGGTCTGTCCAACGCCGAGATCGCCGGCCGCCTCGACATGGCGGAGGCCACGGTGAAGACGCACGTCAGCCGTCTGCTGGGGAAGCTGGAGCTGCGCAGCCGGGTGCAAGCGGCCGTACTTGCGCAGGAGTTGGGCGTCTAGTTGCGCCTTGCACGAGAGTGGTCCAGACCTATTGACCCGTGGTCCAGACCTTTCTATTCTCGCGGCACCGTGGGTGTGAGGCTCAGTCACGCCCCAACTCCTCCCCTAGGAGGCGCACGATGCGCTTCAGACACAGAGCCGCGGCCGGGTTCGCGACCCTGCTGCTCCCCTTCGCCGGCCTGGTCGGCCTCGCGAGCCCCGCCCAGGCCGCGACCTCCGCCACGGCGACCTACGCCAAGACCCAGGACTGGGGCACCGGCTTCGAGGGCAAGTGGACGGTGAAGAACACCGGTACCACCAGCCTCAGTTCCTGGACCGTCGAGTGGGACTTCCCCTCCGGCACCTCCGTGACCTCCGCGTGGGACGCCGACGTCACCTCCTCCGGCACCCACTGGACCGCCAAGAACAAGTCCTGGAACGGCACCCTCGCCCCCGGCGCCTCCGTCTCCTTCGGCTTCAACGGCAGCGGCGCCGGCTCCCCGGCCAACTGCAAGCTCAACGGCGGCAGTTGTGACGGCGGCTCCACCCCGGGAGACGCGGCACCCTCCGCCCCCGGCACGCCCACCGCCTCCGGCATCACCAACACCTCGGTGAAGCTGGCCTGGAGCGCCGCCACCGACGACAAGGGCGTCAAGAACTACGACGTGCTGCGCGACGGTGCCAAGGTGGCGACCGTGACGACGACCTCGTACACGGACACCGGTCTCACCGCCGGCACCGACTACTCGTACACCGTGCGGGCCCGTGACACCGCTGACCAGACCGGACCGGCCAGCGGCGCCGTCGCCGTGCACACCACCGGCGGCACCACCGACCCGCCGCCCACCACCGGTGACAAGGTCAAGCTGGGCTACTTCACCGAGTGGGGCGTCTACGGCCGCAACTACCACGTCAAGAACCTGGTGACCTCGGGCTCCGCCTCGAAGATCACCCACATCAACTACGCCTTCGGCAACGTCAAGGACGGCAAGTGCGTCGTCGACGACACCTACGCGGCCTACGACAAGGCGTACACCGCCGACCAGTCCGTCAGCGGGGTCGCCGACACCTGGGACCAGCCGCTGCGCGGCAACTTCAACCAACTGCGTGAGCTCAAGGCCAAGTACCCGAACATCAAGGTGCTCTACTCCTTCGGCGGCTGGACCTACTCCGGCGGCTTCGCCCAGGCCGCGGCCAACCCCGCCGCCTTCGCCGCCTCCTGCAAGTCGGTCATCGAGGACCCGCGCTGGGCGGACGTCTTCGACGGCATCGACATCGACTGGGAGTACCCGAACGCCTGCGGTCTGACCTGCGACACCAGCGGGGCGGCCGCCTTCAAGAACCTGATGTCGGCGCTGCGTTCGGAGTTCGGCTCCACCTACCTGGTCACCGCGGCCATCACCGCCGACGGCTCCTCCGGCGGCAAGATCGACGCTGCCGACTACGGCGGCGCCTCCCAGTACCTCAACTGGTACAACGTGATGACGTACGACTACTTCGGCGCCTTCGACGCGGACGGCCCCACCGCCCCGCACTCCCCGCTCACCTCGTACGCCGGCATCCCGGCCGCCGGCTTCAACTCCGCCGACGCCATCGCCAAGCTGAAGTCGAAGGGCGTGCCCTCGAACAAGCTGCTGCTCGGCATCGGCTTCTACGGTCGCGGCTGGACCGGCGTCACCCAGGCCGCCCCCGGCGGCTCGGCCACCGGCGCGGCACCCGGCACCTACGAGGCGGGCATCGAGGACTACAAGGTCCTCAAGACGTCCTGCCCGGCCACCGGCACCATCGCGGGCACGGCGTACGCCTACTGCGGCAACAACTGGTGGTCCTACGACACCCCCGCGACGATCGCCGGCAAGATGACCTGGGCCAAGAACCAGGGCTTGGGCGGCGCGTTCTTCTGGGAGTTCAGCGGCGACACGACGAACGGCGAGCTGGTGAGCGCCATCAACAGCGGACTGTCGTAGCGGATGACCCGAAAGAGCTAGGCGACATTGACGCTCCCCCAGACTTCGTCCGGGGGGACCCCACCCAGCGAGTGAACGTGGCTACGCCACGTTCACTCGCTGACCGGGCGGGGCTGCCTCCAGCCACGCGAGGAAACCGGTCAGCGCGTCTTCGCTCATCGCCAGTTCGAGACGCGTTCCGCGGTGGAGGCAGGTGAGGATCACGGCGTCGGAGAGGAGGGCCATCTCCTCCTCCCCGTCGGGAAGACGACGGCCGGCGACCTCGATCGCGGCCCGCTCCAGGACCCGGCGCGGGCGGTAGGCGTAGGAGAAGACGCGGTACCACTCGACGCGGTCGCCGTTGTAGCGGGCGACGCCGTAGCTCCAGCCCTTGCCGCTGGTGTCGGTCTTCTCCGGCACGTCCCAGCGCAGGGAACAGTCGAAGGTGCCGCCGGAGCGCTGGATGAGTCTGCGCCGCAGGCCGAAGACGAACAGCCCCAGCGCCACCAGGGCCACGACGATTCCGCACACAGTCAGAGCGAGGACCATCGACACCGACCTCCTCGTCTCCTAGGTACCTTCAATAGGTAACGGAACGGAAAAAACATCCAGATCTGCCTCAGCCGCGACCGGCTCCGGATCACTCCGGTGCCGGCCGCGGCTGAGGAACGTCATACGGCTCCGCGCTGGTTCAGCGCGCAGTCGCCGCGCGCAGTCGTACGTCCGCGCGACGCTCGGCGGCGGCGTCGCCCTCCGCCTTCGCGCGTTCCAGCTCCCGCTCCGCGCGCTGGACGTCGATCTCGTCCGACAGCTCGGCGATCTCGGCCAGCAGCGACAGCTTGTTGTCGGCGAACGAGATGAAACCGCCGTGCACCGCGGCGACGACCGTCCCGCCATCGCTCGTACGGATGGTCACCGGGCCCGACTCCAGCACACCGAGCAGCGGCTGGTGACCGGGCATGACGCCGATGTCGCCGGACGTGGTGCGCGCGACGACCAGGGTGGCCTCGCCGGACCAGACCTCTCGGTCGGCCGCGACCAGCGCGACGTGCAGCTCAGCAGCCAAGGTGGCTCCTCGGGTCACCACCCGGCGGGTCTGCCGGGTGTTGGTTACAAGTCTAGTGGGCGTGAATGAGGGGGCGGGACGTGCCCCGCCCCCTCAGACGAGCGGAATGCTCAGGAGACGCCGAGCTCCTTGGCGTTGGCCTTGAGGTCCTCCAGGCCACCGCACATGAAGAACGCCTGCTCCGGGAAGTGGTCGAACTCGCCGTCACAGATCGCGTTGAACGCGGTGATCGACTCGTCCAGCGGCACGTCCGAGCCGTCCACGCCGGTGAACTGCTTGGCGACGTGGGTGTTCTGCGACAGGAAGCGCTCGACGCGGCGGGCACGCTGGACGACCAGCTTGTCCTCCTCGCTGAGCTCGTCGATGCCGAGGATCGCGATGATGTCCTGGAGGTCCTTGTACTTCTGGAGGATCCCCTTGACGCGCATGGCGGTCTCGTAGTGGTCCTGCGCGATGTAGCGCGGGTCCAGGATCCGGGACGTGGAGTCCAGCGGGTCCACGGCCGGGTAGATGCCCTTCTCGGAGATCGGACGGGAGAGAACCGTCGTCGCGTCGAGGTGGGCGAAGGTGGTGGCCGGGGCCGGGTCGGTCAGGTCGTCCGCGGGGACGTAGATCGCCTGCATCGAGGTGATCGAGTGACCACGGGTCGAGGTGATGCGCTCCTGGAGGAGACCCATCTCGTCGGCCAGGTTCGGCTGGTAACCCACCGCGGAGGGCATCCGGCCGAGCAGGGTCGAGACCTCGGAGCCGGCCTGCGTGAAGCGGAAGATGTTGTCGATGAAGAACAGCACGTCCTGCTTCTGCACATCGCGGAAGTACTCCGCCATGGTCAGACCCGCGAGGGCCACGCGCAGACGGGTGCCCGGGGGCTCGTCCATCTGGCCGAAGACCAGCGCGGTCTTGTCGATGACGCCCGACTCGGACATCTCCTCGATGAGGTCGTTGCCCTCACGGGTGCGCTCACCGACACCGGCGAACACGGAGACACCGTCGTGGTTGTTGGCGACGCGGTAGATCATCTCCTGGATGAGCACCGTCTTGCCGACGCCGGCACCGCCGAACAGACCGATCTTTCCACCCTTGACGTACGGGGTGAGAAGGTCGATGACCTTGACGCCGGTCTCGAACATCTCGGTCTTCGACTCGAGCTCGTCGAAGCGCGGGGCCTTGCGGTGGATGGACCAGCGCTCGCCGTCGTAGGTCTCGTCGACGTTCAGCACCTCACCGAGGGTGTTGAACACCTTGCCCTTGGTGAAGTCGCCGACCGGGACGGTGATACCCGTGCCGGTGTCGGTGACGGTGGCCTGGCGGACCAGACCGTCGGTGGGCTGCATCGAGATGGTGCGGACCAGGCCGTCACCCAGGTGCTGGGCGACCTCCAGGGTCAGCGTCTTCTTCGCGCCGTCCTGGGCCGGGTCGGCCACCTCGACGTGAAGGGCGTTGTAGATCTCCGGCATCGCGTCGACGGGGAACTCCACGTCGACGACCGGGCCGATGACCCGGGCGACGCGGCCCGTGGCAACGGCCGTCTCAACTGTCGTCGTCATTACCTGTCACTCCCCGCGGACGCGTCGGCCAGGGCTGCGGAGCCACCGACGATCTCGCTGATTTCCTGGGTGATTTCGGCCTGGCGGGCCGCGTTGGCAAGTCGGGAGAGCGTGGTGATGAGCTCTCCCGCGTTGTCGGTGGCCGACTTCATGGCGCGCCGCGTGGCGGCGTGCTTGGAGGCGGCCGACTGGAGCAGCGCGTTGTAGATGCGGCTCTCCACGTAGCGCGGCAGCAGGGCGTCGAGGACGTCCTCCGCCGAGGGCTCGAAGTCGTAGAGCGGGAGGATCTCGCCCTGCGGCTTGGCCTCCTTCGCCACTTCCTCGAGGCTGAGCGGCAGCAGACGGTCGTCGAGCGCCGTCTGCGTCATCATCGAGACGAACTCGGTGAAGACGATGTGGAGCTCGTCCACGCCGCCCTCGGCCGTGTCCTTCTCGATGGCCTCGATCAGCGGGGCCGCGACCTTCTTGGCGTCCGCGTACGTGGGCTCGTCGGTGAAGCCGCTCCACGACTCCGCGATCTTGCGCTCACGGAAGTTGAAGTGCGCGACACCACGACGGCCGACGATGTAGATCTCGACCTCCTGGCCCTCGCGCTCCAGCCGCTCGGTGAGCCGCTCCGCCTGCTTGATGGCGTTGGAGTTGAAGGCGCCCGCGAGACCGCGGTCGCTCGTCAGGAGCAGCACCGCGGACCGCGTGACCGTCTCGGCCTTCGTGGTCAGCGGGTGCCTGGTGTTCGAGCCGGTGCCGACCGCCGTGACCGCGCGGGTGAGCTCGGTCGCGTAGGGCGCGGAGGCCGCCACCTTGCGCTGCGCCTTGATGACGCGCGAGGCGGCGATCATCTCCATCGCCTTGGTGATCTTCTTGGTCGCGGTGACGGATCGGATGCGACGCTTGTAGACCCGGAGCTGGGCTCCCATGAGTCAGGTCCCTTCCTTACGTCACTTGGCCGCGGCCGGGGCGTCCTCGCCGAGAAGCCTGCCGTCCGAGGTCTCGAACTGCTTCTTGAAGTCGGCGATCGCGTCGGCAACAGCGGTGAGGGTGTCGTCCGACATCTTGCCGCCCTCCTTGATGGAGGTCATGAGGCCCTGCTCCTTGCGGTGCAGGTACTCCAGCAGCTCCTTCTCGAAGCGGCGGATGTCGTTGACCGGGACGTCGTCCATCCTGCCGGTGGTGCCGGCCCAGACGGAGACGACCTGGTCCTCGGTCGCCATCGGCTGGTACTGGGCCTGCTTCAGCAGCTCGACCATGCGCTGGCCGCGCTCCAGCTGCGCCTTCGACGCGGCGTCCAGGTCGGAACCGAAGGCGGCGAACGCCTCCAGCTCACGGAACTGGGCGAGGTCCACGCGCAGACGACCGGAGACCTGCTTCATCGCCTTGTGCTGCGCGGAACCACCGACTCGGGAGACGGAGATACCGACGTTCAGCGCGGGGCGCTGACCGGCGTTGAACAGGTCCGACTCCAGGAAGCACTGGCCGTCGGTGATGGAGATGACGTTGGTCGGGATGAACGCCGAGACGTCGTTGGCCTTGGTCTCGACGATCGGCAGACCGGTCATCGAGCCGGCGCCCATCTCGTCGGAGAGCTTCGCGCAGCGCTCCAGCAGACGGGAGTGCAGGTAGAAGACGTCACCCGGGTAGGCCTCACGCCCCGGCGGGCGGCGCAGCAGCAGGGACACGGCGCGGTAGGCGTCGGCCTGCTTCGAGAGGTCGTCGAAGATGATGAGGACGTGCTTGCCCTCGTACATCCACTGCTGGCCGATGGCCGAACCGGTGTACGGCGCCAGGTACTTGAAGCCGGCCGGGTCGGACGCCGGGGCGGCGACGATGGTGGTGTACTCCAGCGCGCCGGCCTCTTCGAGGGCGCCACGCACGGAGGCGATGGTCGAGCCCTTCTGACCGATGGCGACGTAGACGCAGCGGACCTGCTTCTTCGGGTCGCCGGAGCGCCAGTTGTCACGCTGGTTGATGATCGTGTCGACGGCCAGGGCGGTCTTGCCGGTCTGACGGTCACCGATGATCAGCTGACGCTGGCCACGGCCGATCGGGGTCATCGCGTCGACGGCCTTGTAGCCGGTCTCCATCGGCTCGTGCACCGACTTACGGGCCATGACGCCCGGAGCCTGCAGCTCGAGGGCACGACGACCGCTGGTCTCGATCTCGCCGAGGCCGTCGATCGGGGCACCGAGCGGGTCGACGACGCGGCCGAGGTAGCCCTCGCCGACGGCCACGGAGAGGACCTCGCCGGTACGGGTGACCGGCTGACCCTCCTCGATGCCGCTGAACTCACCGAGGATGACGCAACCGATCTCGCGCTCTTCCAGGTTGAGTGCGAGGCCGAGGGTGCCGTCCTCGAACTTCAGCAGTTCGTTGGCCATGGCCGAGGGCAGACCCTCGACCTTCGCGATGCCGTCGCCGGCAAGGGTGACCGTACCGACCTCCTCGCGCGAGGCCGCGTCCGGCTTGTACGACTGGACGAAGTTCTCCAGCGCGTCCCGGATCTCCTCCGGCCGGATCGTGAGCTCCGCCATCTGGGTTCCCTGCTCTCCTTGTTGGGCCCGAAGTTTCACTTTGGGGGTCTGGGGGCGACCCCCAGGATTCTTCATGTACGGCCCAACCAGGGCCGTCGTCCGTACGTAAAGCTATGAAGTTGCTGCTAGCCCGCCAGGCGGCGGCCGGCGTCCTCGATGCGGTCCGCGATCGAGCCGTTGATGACCTCGTCGCCGACCTGCACCCGGATGCCGCCGACGACCTCGGGGTCCACGTCGAGGTTGAGGTGCATCGGACGGCCGTAGAGCTTCGCCAGGGCACCGCCCAGACGCTGCTTCTGCTGGTCGCTCAGCGGAACCGCCGAGGTGACGACGGCCACCATGCGGTCCCGGCGCTCGGCGGCGAGCTTGGACAGGGACTCCAGTCCCGCCTCCAGGCTACGTCCCCGGGGCGCGGCCACAAGGCGCGTCACCAGACGTCCGGTCGTCGCATCGGCGCGGCCGCCGAGCAGGCTGGCGAGCAGCTCACGCTTGGCCGGGGCCGTTGCGGCGCGGTCGGTCAGCGCGGCGCGCAGCTCGGTGTTCGAGGCGACGATCCGGCCGAACCGGAACAGCTCGTCCTCGACGTTGTCGAGCTTGCCCCGCTGCTGCGCGGCGGTGAGGTCGGCGATGTCGGCCAGTTCCTCCAGCGCGTCCACCAGGTCGCGCGACCGCGACCAGCGGGAACGCACCATGCCGGACACCAGGTCGGTGGCGGGGCCGCCGACCTGCGTGCCGATCAGGCGCTGGGCCAGTTCGGCCTTGGCCTCGCCGGCCTGCGCCGGGTCGGTCAGGACCCGACGCAGCGACACCTCGCGGTCGAGCAGCGCGGTGACGGCGGCCAGCTCGTCGGCGAGCGAGCCGGCGTCCACGGACGTGTTGTCCGTCAGCGCGTCGAGACGCTCGCGTGCGGCTGCCAGGGCCTCGCGGCTCGCTCCGTTCATCGCGCGGCCTCGGCCTTCTCCTCGAGGTCGTCGAGGAAGCGGTCGATCACGCGGCTCTGCCGGGCGTGGTCCTCGAGGGACTCGCCGACAAGCCGGCCGGCCAGGTCGGTGGCGAGCTTGCCGACGTCCTGGCGCAGCGCGGACGCGGCCGCCTTGCGGTCGGCCTCGATCTGCGCGTGACCGGCGGCGACGATCTCCTCGCGCTGCCGCTGGCCTTCCGCGCGCATCTCGGCGATGAGCGTGGCGCCCTGCTCCTGAGCCTCCTGGCGCAGGCGCGCGGCCTCGTGGCGGGCCTCGGCGAGCTGTGCCTTGTACTGCTCGAGGACGCTCTGGGCCTCGGTCTGCGCGGCCTCGGCCTTCTCGATACCGCCCTCGATGGCCTCGCGACGCTCTTCCAGAACCTTGTTGATGTTCGGGAGGAGCTTCTTGGCGAGGAAGCCGAAGACGATGACGAAGGCGATCAGGCCGATGACAAGCTCGGGGATCGGCGGGACGAGGGGATTCTCCATCTCCTCGGCCGCGATCGTGAGCAGCGGGCTCATGTGTATGCCTTTCGTCTAGTCGGCTGGTCTGTGATCAGCGATCAGTAGCCGTAGACGAACGGCATGACGAGACCGATCAGGGCCAGCGCCTCACAGAAGGCGAAGCCGAGGATCTGGTTGGCGCGGATCAGGCCGGCCGCCTCGGGCTGACGGGCCAGGGCCTGGGTGCCATTACCGAAGATGATGCCGACGCCGACGCCGGGGCCGATCGCGGCGAGGCCGTAACCGATGGAGCCGAGGGAGCCTTCGACAGCAGCAAGGGTCTGGGACATGCCAGTTCTTCCTTTTCTTTACGGACCGGTGGGGGTTGGCCACCGGACGATTCGTGGAGGTCGGGTGCGGGTGGCTCAGTGGTGCTCGGCCAGGGCGCCCTGGATGTAGGTGCAGGTCAGCAGGACGAACACGTACGCCTGCAGGGCCTGGATGAACAGCTCGAAGGCGGTCATCACCACGGTCATGATGAACGAGACACCCGCGTAGGCGATGCCGATGCCGTTCAGCAGGTACCAGCTGGCGATCGTGAAGAGCAGCAGCAGGGTGTGACCGGCGAACATGTTGGCGAAGAGTCGCACGGCGTGGGTGAACGGGCGGATCAGGATGTTCGAGAAGAACTCGATCAGCATCGCCAGCGGAAGCACCGGGCCGAGCGACTTGTCGTAGCCCGTCACGTTCTTGAAGAAGCCGACGAAACCGTGCCGCTTGAAGGTCAGCGACACCCACAGGACGTAGACGATCAGAGCCAGTACCAGCGGGTACGAGATGATCGACGTGACCGGGAACTGAGCGATCGGAACGATGGACCAGAGGTTCATCATCCAGACGAAGAAGAAGAGCGAGACGACGAGCGGTACGTACTTCTCGCCCTCCTTCTTACCGATGGTCTCGTAGACGACTCCACGGCGGATGAAGTCGTAGCCCGCCTCGGCCACCATCTGGAGCTTGCCGGGAACGACCTGCGGCTTGCGGAAGGCGGCCCAGAAGAACCCGACGATGATGATCGACCCGAGGAGCGCCAGGAGCATCGTCTTGTTGAAGTACACGTTGCTGTCCCCGTCGCCCCAGATGGGCTCGAACAGGAACGAGTGCAGGCCGGGAGAGGGGAAGCCACAGCCGTCAAAGATGTGGCAATCGGTCTCGAAGGCGAGCACCTGCGTCGGGTCAGCACTCACCGCGGGCTCCTTCAGCGTGACGCATGGGTACGGCAACCTCGTTGTGTCGGCGCGGCATACTGTCGCGGTTCGGCACGGGACTGGTGTAACGGATGTGAGGGCGGCTGGTGGGCATCTCGCCTCGCGATTGAGCAGGCGTCAGCTCGGATGCCCGCGCCCGCGATGCCGCAGTTGGCACCGGACGATAGCAGGAGATCTCAGACGTCTTTATCCCGGCCCTACCCCTCACGACGAGTGCCCCGATTTATCGGGCTCGACGTAGAGGATCTTGGACTTCATGTGCGCACGGGTCTGCGCGGCGATCCACGCGAGAGTGCCGGCGACCAGCGTGAACGCGAAGGCCTTGGGGTGGAAGAGCGTGGTGTTCTTGAACGCGGCCATGAAGACGAAAAGCAGCAGGATCTGCGTCGCGTACAGCATCAGACCCATCGCCTGGAACAGGTGCGGAAGCGACTTGGCAGTGCGCTGCAGGATGTACAGACCGAGACCCATGAACAGGATCACGATCACCGTCGCGACAGCTGACCCGATCGCACCCTTGCCACCGACGACCAAGCCGCTCACGACGGCGGCGATCGCGCCGACGGCAGCCGTGGGCACGGCGGCCTGAGCCAGGATCCGGACGTCGTTGGACGGCATGGCGGCAACTCCGCTTTCAAACAAAGGGGGGCAAGGTGTCGTCATGGACGAGCGTAGTCCCGGGCTGAGAGTGGCCCTCACGCCAAGGGACCGTCACACTGCGGTCCTTCGGCTCTGTCCCGGGTTCTCGTGAACCGTATCACAAACTATTTGATGCGGTCTTTACCTAGATGGTGTGCCTGCTGTCACACATGAGAGTGAAGCTGCGCGTCTGTGCGGAAACACGGTCGAGTTGTCTGGTATAAGGGCGTTTTGTCGCCCCGCCGAAGTCCCACGCGTTGGCAATGCTTTAGTCAGATTCTTACCTTGGGCGTCAGCGCGACGTCTCGGCCTGACGCCTCTCGGGGACGTGCGAACGGGCGCTCAGCGCGGTCGCGCCGTTGACACCCGCCACCCCCGCGGCGACGGGAGTGCGCTCTTCCACCTCCACGGGCTCCGCCACCACGGCCCGCCGACGGCGGCGGTAGCGCGGCGGCACGACGTGCTGGGCCCACATCGGGACGCGCGGCGTGAAGCGCGGCAGCAGGAGCAGCACCAGGCCGAACGCACTGAGGAACACGACGCCGAGCACGATCCACATGGACGCGGAGTTCACCGAGTAGGCGAGCGAGCCGAACGCGATCAGCGCCGACCAGAAGTACATGATCCACACCGCGCGGCTGTGCGAGTGCCCGATCTCCAGGAGCCGGTGGTGCAGATGCCCGCGGTCGGCGGCGAACGGCGACTGACCACGCCAGGTGCGGCGCACAATGGCCGAGATCAGGTCCGCGGCCGGCACCGCGATGATCGTCAGCGGCAGCAGCAGCGGGATGTACACGGGGACCGTCTGGTGCACGGCCGCCTTCTCGGACCCGGCGAACAGCTTCAGCGCGTCCGGGTCGATCTGCCCGGTGATGGAGATCGCGCCCGCGGCGAGCACCAGGCCGATGAGCATCGAGCCGGAGTCGCCCATGAAGATCCGCGCGGGGTGCATGTTGTGCGGCAGGAAGCCCAGGCACATGCCCATCAGGATCGCTGAGAACAGCGTGGCCGGGGCGGCCGCCTCGATGCCGTACGAGTACCAGATCCGGTAGGCGTACAGGAAGAACGCCGCCGCCGCGATGCAGACCATGCCGGCCGCGAGACCGTCCAGGCCGTCGACGAAGTTCACCGCGTTGATGGTGATGACGACCAACGCGACCGTGAGCAGGGTGCCCTGCCACTGCGTCAGCGCGACCGAGCCGACACTGGGGATCGGCAGCCACAGGATCGTCAGACCCTGCATGACCATCACGCCCGCGGCGATCATCTGGCCGCCCAGCTTGATCAGGGCGTCGATCTCGAACTTGTCGTCCAGGACGCCGATCAGCCAGATCAGGGCCGCGCCGGAGAGCAATGCGCGCGGTTCGTTCGACTTCTCGAAGACCTCGCTGAGGTTGGTCAGATGGTCGGCGACCAGCAGGCCCGCGCACAGTCCGAAGAACATGGCGATACCGCCGAGCCGCGGAGTCGGTTCCCGGTGCACGTCACGGGCCCGGATCTCCGGCATCGCTCCGGCCACGATCGCGAACTTCCGTACCGGCCCTGTCAGCAGATACGTCACCGCGGCCGTGATGCAGAGCGTCAGCAGGTATTCACGCACAGGCTTCCCCACAGGTCTCGCTGGCCATCTCAGCCACACACCCTAGCGACGGACGCATATGGTTGTGGACTTCCGGGTAGAGCCGATGGTTGCACGTGCGGCTGTGCACCAAGGTGCGGATACCCTCGCTCAGGCCGGATACGGCGGAAATCCGCCGACCAGATCCCGCACTTCTTCACGTGCCTGGGCGCTCTCGACCTTTCCGCGCACCACCCCCGCGAGCAGGGCGGCGATCCTCGCCATCTCCTTCTCGGCCATGCCCTGGGTGCTGACGGCGGCGGTGCCGAGGCGCAGTCCGCGGGAGTCCGCGTGAGGCAGCGCACAGCAGTCGAGCACCAGCCCCGCGGCCGCGAGACGTCCCCGCGCCGTCCGGCCGTCGACGCCGAGCGGTGCCGGATCGGCCGTCACGAGATGGGTGTCGGTCCCCCCGGTGGTGACGACGAGTCCCTCGTCGGCCAGGGCGGCCGCCAGGACCCGCGCGTTGGCGACCACCTGATGGGCGTACGCGCTGAACGCCGGGGTCGCCGCCTCGCCGAACGCGACCGCCTTCGCGGCGATGGTGTGCATCTGCGCGCCGCCCTGTGTGAACGGGAAGACGGCCCGGTCGACCCGCTCGGCCAGTTCGCCGCCGCACAGGATCATTCCGCCGCGGGGGCCGCGCAGCACCTTGTGCGTGGTGGCGCAGACGACATCGGCGTACGGCACCGGACTGGGTGCCGCTCCCCCGGCTACGAGCCCGATGGGGTGGGCCGCGTCGGCGATGAGATACGCGCCGACCTCGTCGGCGACCTCGCGGAAGAAGGCGTAGTCGATGTGCCGGGGGTAGGCGATGGAACCGCACACGATCGCCTTGGGCCGGTGACCGCGGGCCAGCGTCCGCACCTGGTCGTGGTCGATGAGTCCGGTCTCGGCGTCGACGCCGTAGGGGACGAAGTCGAACCAGCGGCCGGAGAAGTTGGCGGGCGAGCCGTGGGTGAGGTGGCCACCGTAGGGCAGGCCGAGGGCGAGGACGGTGTCACCGGGGCGCAGCAGGGCGGCGTAGGCGGCGAGGACCGCCGAAGAGCCGGAGTGGGACTGCACGTTGGCGTGTTCGGCGCCGAACAGCGCCCTCGCCCGGTCCACGGCGAGCCGCTCGGCGACGTCGACGATCTCGCAGCCGCCGTGGTGACGGGCGCCCGGGTAGCCCTCGGCGTACTTGTTGGCCAGCGGTGAGCCGAGCGCGGCGAGCACGGCGGGCGAGCAGAAGTTCTCGGCGGCGATGAGCTGGAGCGTCGACGACTGCCGGTCGAGCTCCCCGAGCAGGATCTCGGCCAGCTCGGGGTCCTGCCGCGTGAGGAGGTCGGCGGTGGGGGGCGCATGGGTGACCGACATGGTGAACTCCGGGGCGTCGACGATGACGTACGTCCAATGTAGGCCCGGGGCCGACGGGGTGCCCGGTCGTTACGCCCTTGCGGGTACACCCGTCAGCGCCGTCACCACCGGATCCAGCGCCTCGTTTATCTCGTCCCCGATCGAGCGGAAGAAGGGCAGGGGTGCTCCGTACGGGTCGAAGACCTCGTCGGCCTCGGCGGTCGGGGCCAGGAGCCACCCGCGTAGAGCCGCCGCCGCGCGGACCAGGGCGCGTGCGCGGGTGACCAGGCCCTCCTCCAGCGGCGGCAGGGTGGCGGGGTCTATCGCCTTCACCAGACGGGTGAACTCCTTGAGGGTGAAGGTGCGCAGGCCCGCCGAGTGGCCCATCGAGATCACCTGCTGGCGGTGGTCGCGGGTGGCGGTCAGGACCAGGTCCGCCATGATCACGTGTTCGTCCAGCAGCTCCCGCCCCGTGAAGCCGGAGGCGTCCGCGCCGAACTCGGCCAGCACGGTCTCCGCGTTGGCCTCCATGGGCGCGCCCTCGTGACCCCAGGTCCCCGCGCTCTCCACGACGACTCCGCCCCACAGCGGGTCGCCGAGCCGGTCCGCCAGGGCATGCCGGGTCAGCCGCTCGGTGATCGGCGAGCGGCAGACGTTGCCGGTGCTGACATGGAGGATGCGGAAGCTGTTACGCGGGAGCCCTGTGAAGGTCCGCGTCTCTTCCCCGTCCCATATGCCACGCCCCGCGTCAGGGGCCGTCAATTCGCCACCTCGAGGTCGGGTACGACCTTCCTGAGCTCGTCCGCGGAGATCGCGCCCGCGCGCAGCAGCAGGGGCACCTCACGGGTGACGTCGACGATCGAGGAGGGGACGTTGCCGGGGGTCGGGCCGCCGTCGAGGTAGACGGAGACGGAGTCGCCGAGCATCTCCTGCGCGGCGTCGCAGTTCTCCGGCGACGGGTGGCCGGTCAGGTTGGCGGAGGAGACCGCCATGGGGCCGACCTCGGTCAGCAGCTCGATGGCGACCGGGTGCAGCGGCATCCGGACGGCCACCGTGCCCCTGGTGTCGCCCAGGTCCCACTGGAGGGACGGCTGGTGCTTGGCGACGAGCGTGAGCGCGCCCGGCCAGAAGGCGTCGACGAGTTCCCAGGCCAGCTCGGAGAAGTCGGTGACGAGACCGTGGAGGGTGTTCGGGGAGCCGATCAGCACGGGGGTGGGCATGTTGCGGCCCCGGCCCTTGGCCTCGAGGAGGTCATGGACGGCCTCCGAGGAGAACGCGTCGGCGCCGATGCCGTACACCGTGTCGGTCGGGAGGACCACGAGCTCGCCACGGCGGACGGCGGACGCGGCTTCGCGCAGACCGGTCGTGCGGTCGGTCGCGTCGTTGGTGTCGTATCGCCGTGCCATATCTAGCGGGCCTCCTCGTACACGTCATGCTGGATTGAAGTCCCGGGCGTGCTCACGGCATCGCCCTGCGGGCCGTGGCGAACCGGGGTCGGTTGTTGAGGTCGGGGTGGTCGGCCGCGTCGGCCCAGCCCCGCTCCTCGGTGAAGATCCACGGCACCTGGCCGCCCTGGGTGTCGGCGTGCTCGATGACGACGACGCCGCCGGGGCGCAGGAGCCGGTGCGCGGTCCGTTCCAGACCGCGGATGAGGTCGAGGCCGTCCTCGCCGGAGAACAGGGCGAGTTCGGGGTCGTAGTCCCGCGCCTCGGGAGCGACGTACTCCCACTCGGTGAGCGGGATGTAGGGCGGGTTGGAGATGACCAGGTCGACATGGCCGTCGAGGTCGGGGAAGGCGTCCAGGGCGTTGCCCTGCCGCAGGTCGACCCTGGAGCCCTCGACGTTCTTACGGGTCCACCGCAGCGCTTCCTCGGACAGCTCCACGGCGTGCACGCGGGAACGCGGGACCTCCTGGGCGAGGGCGAGCGCGATGGCGCCGGAGCCGGTGCACAGGTCGACGATGCACGGCTCGACGACGTCCATCGCGCGGACGGCGTCTATGGCCCAGCCGACCACCGACTCGGTCTCGGGGCGCGGCACGAACACACCGGGCCCCACCTGGAGTTCGAGGTAGCGGAAGTAGGCGAGGCCGGTGATGTGCTGGAGCGGCTCGCGCTGCTCACGGCGCGCGATGGTCTCCCAGTAGCGGGCGTCGAAGTCCGTGTCCTTCACGGAGTGCAGCTCGCCCCGCTTCACGCCGTGCACGAACGCGGCGAGCTCCTCCGCGTCGTTGCGCGGCGAGGGCACGCCGGCGTCGGCCAGCCGCTGGGTGGCCTGGGCCACCTCTGCGAGCAGCAGGTTCACGCAAGTCCTCCGTGTCGTACTCGGTACTCGGTCGTGCGTAGGTACCTCTTTACGCGGCCGCCAGCTTCGCCGCCGAGTCCGCGTCGACGCAGGCCTGGATCACCGCGTCGAGGTCGCCGTCCAGGACCTGGTCCAGGTTGTACGACTTGAAGCCGACACGGTGGTCCGAGATGCGGTTCTCCGGGAAGTTGTACGTGCGGATCTTCTCGGAGCGGTCGACGGTGCGGACCTGGCTGCGCCGGGCGTCGGCGGCGTTCCGCTCCGCCTCCTCCTGCGCCGCCGCGAGCAGCCTGGAGCGCAGGATACGCAAGGCCTGCTCCTTGTTCTGCAGCTGGCTCTTCTCGTTCTGGCAGGAGGCGACGACTCCGGTGGGAATGTGCGTGATGCGCACGGCGGAGTCGGTCGTGTTGACGGACTGCCCGCCCGGTCCGGAGGAGCGGTAGACGTCGATGCGGAGGTCGTTGGGGTTGATCTCGACGTCGACCTCCTCCGCCTCGGGGGTGACGAGGACACCGGCCGCGGAGGTGTGGATGCGGCCCTGGGACTCGGTCGCCGGGACGCGCTGCACGCGGTGCACGCCGCCCTCGTACTTCAGGCGGGCCCAGACACCCTGGCCGGGCTCGGTGGCGCCGTTTCCGCCCTTGGTCTTCACGGCGACCTGGACGTCCTTGTAGCCGCCCAGTTCTGACTCGGTGGCGTCGATGATCTCGGTCTTCCAGCCGACGCGCTCGGCGTAGCGCAGGTACATGCGCAGCAGGTCGCCGGCGAACAGCGCGGACTCGTCGCCGCCGGCGCCCGCCTTGATCTCGAGGATGACGTCCTTGTCGTCGCTGGGGTCGCGCGGGACGAGGAGAAGGCGCAGCTTCTCCGTCAGCTCCTCGCGCTGCTTCTCCAGCTCCTTGACCTCGGCGGCGAAGTCGGGGTCGGCGGCGGCGTACTCGCGCCCGGTCTCGATGTCGTCGCCGGTCTGCTTCCAGGAGCGGTACGTGGCGACGATCGGGGTGAGCTCGGCGTAGCGCTTGTTCAGCTTGCGCGCGTTGGCCTGGTCGGAGTGGACCGACGGGTCGGCGAGCTTCTTCTCCAGGTCGGCGTGCTCACCGACGAGTTCCTCGACGGCCTCGAACATCTCAGGGCTCCTGTACTGCGGACGAAAGGGGAAGGCGGGCGACCAAAAACGCCGGTCCCGGCGCACTCCGAGGAGTACGGCGTGGACCGGCGCTGGTGGCTCGCTACTTCTTGGCAGCAGCCTTGCCGAAGCGGGCCTCGAAGCGGGCCACACGGCCACCGGTGTCGAGGATCTTCTGCTTGCCCGTGTAGAACGGGTGGCACTCGGAGCAGACCTCGGCGCGGACGGTGCCGCTGGAGATCGTGCTGCGGGTGGTGAACGACGCGCCACAGGTGCAGCTGACCTGCGTCTCGACGTACTCGGGGTGGATGTCGCGCTTCAAGGTGTCTCCTAGTTTCGGGAGGGCGCCGGGTCGCCACCGCGGGCTGCGGGAGCGTGAACCGGGGCCGACGTACCAGTCTGCCAGCACTGGCCGCATCCCCCAAAACGAGGGGGCACCGCGATCTATTCCTCAGGAGGTCACGACGCCCTTGGCCTGGCCCGTCGCGTTGCCTTCCGTGGCCGACCTCGGGATCGTCCGGTCGTTCTCCAGAGCCGTCCAGATCTGTTTGGCCTTGGTCTCCTGGACGATCACGCGGTTCGGGTTCGCCGGGTCGTACTGGACCGGCATCGTGACCATGGTCATGTTCTCGGGGCTGATGCCCTTGAGGCCGCTCGCGAAGGAGACCAGGGAGTTGACCGAGCCGAGGTCGGAGTCGGTGGTGACGGCCTTGGTGGCGGTGTCGGCGAGGTCGTACAGCTTCTTGGGGCTGGTCAGCACGCCGACGCTCTTGACCTGCTTGACCAGCGCCTTGATGAAGGCCTGCTGGAGCTGGATACGGCCGAGGTCGCTGCCGTCGCCGACGCCGTGCCGGGTGCGGACGAGGCCGAGGGCCTGGGCGCCGGTGAGTTCGTGCGTGCCGGCCTTGAGGTCCAGATGGCTGTCGGTGTCCTTGATGGCCCTGGTAGTGGTGACCGTGACCCCGCCGAGCTCGTCGACGAGCTTCTCGAAGCCGCTGAAGTCGACTTCCAGGTAGTGGTCCATGCGGATGCCGGTCATGGACTCGACGGTCTTGACGGCACAGGCCGCGCCGCCGGTCGTGTACGCGGTGTTGAACATGACGTCCGACGCGGCGTCGTGGTCCTTGCCGTCGGTGTCGGTGCACTCCGGGCGGTCGATCAGGGTGTCGCGCGGGATGGAGACCACGGTGGCCTTCTTGTGGCCCTTGTACACGTGGATGATCATCGCGGTGTCGGAGCGGGCGCTGCCGTCGTCGGTGCCGCCGCCGAGCTCCTTGTTGGAGCCGGAGCGGCTGTCCGAGCCGAGGACGAGGATGTTCTCGGAGCCGTTGTCGACCTTCGCGGGCCGCTCGCTGCCGAGGACCTGGTCGATGTCGACGCTCTTGAGGTTGCCGTTGAGCTTGAAGTACACGTAGCCGGCCCCGGTGCCGCCCACCACGACGATCCCCGCGGCGACCCACGCCGTGATCAGCAGGCCCTTGCGGTCCCTGCCACGGGGCTTTCGGCGGCGTCCCTTGCCCCCCGGTCCACCGGGTATGGGCGTGCTCTCGGCTGACATGTGCTCCTCGTATCCCGTCCGGTCGGTTACCCCCTGCTTTCAGGGTCAGACGTGGTCATCGAAGACCCTTCCCCGGTTCTCGGCTCCGCTCGAACCGGGCGGTGCCCCATCGCACCATCGTCGCTCCGCCTGGTCAGATGGCGAAACTCGAGAAAGGGTTGCACAACGTGCTGTGACCGCCACGTGAAGCAGCGGTCACAGCACGTCACTGGAGAAGCAGAGCAGGCCCTGCTCACCAGCGGTTTCAGCCGAAGATGTCGTACTGCTGGAAACCGGTACCGACACTGACTCTTGTGGCAAAGATCTCGCTGGTCGCCTTGCCGGTGCCCTTGTACAGGTAGAGCGTGCCGCCCGGGGTGCGGGCCAGCAGGTCGGCCCTACCGTCGCCAGTGATGTCGCCGACGGCGTCGAAGGCGTTGTAGCCGCTCCAGTTCGTGCGCACCTTGACCCGGGCGGCGAAGACGCCCGTGCCGGACTTGCCGGTGCCCTTGTACAGGTAGAGGTCGCCGGTGCTCTTGTTGCGGGCGAGCACGTCCGCCTTGCCGTCACCGGTGAAGTCGCCGTGGCCGAGCAGCTGGTTGTACTGGCTCCAGCCGCCGCCGACCCTGACCCGGGTAGCGAAGCTGCCGTCGCCCTTGCCCGGGTAGATCCACAGGACGCCCGCCGAGTCCACCGAGAGCAGGTCGGGCTTGTAGTCGCCGGTCACGTCGCCGGGGGTGAGGATCCGGGTGCGGGTCTTCCAGTTCGTGAAGACCTTCTTCGGGTCGGCCCAGGCGCCGGTGGTCCCGTCGGGCGACGGGACGAACCGCAGCCAGTAGACGTCACCAGTGGCGGAGACGCGGTACACGAGGTCCTGGTAGCCGTCCCGGTTGAGGTCGGTCTGCCGGACCAGGTTCACCCCGTTCCAGTCGCCCCAGGACTTTTGGGCGGCGAGGGTGGTGCCCTTGGAGTCGAGCTCGTAGCCGACCTTGGTGGAGGACGCGCGCACCCACAGGTCGGCCTTGTGGTCGAAGCTGAGGTTGGTGTCGTCCACGCGCGGGTAGGCGGCGCCCACGTACTTACTGACCTTGGTGAAGACGCTGTAGGCGCCCTTCGCCACACAGTCCGTGACGTTCCAGGAGACGACGCCGACGATCCGGCCGTTCACGACGAGGGGGCCGCCGGAGTCACCGCTGCAAATGGCGGTCGTACCGGAGTCGCGGCCACTGGCGGGCGGGCCGGCGCAGACCATGTGCCCCTTGATGAACCAGGAGCCGTAGGCCGCGGCGCAGGTCGCGTCCGACTTGATGGGCAGCGTGGCCGTCTTCAGCATCTGGGAGATGTCGTCGTCGGTGGAGCTGGTGCGGCCCCAGCCGTAGACCTTGGCGCTCTTGGCGCCGGTCGAGGCGGGGTCGTAGGAGGCGGTGTCCGTGGACGTCGTCATGCGGATCGGGGTGGCCTTGACGGGCTTCGCCAGGGTCAGGACCGCGATGTCGTTGTCGATGGTGTCCGCGTTGTACGACGGGTGGTACCACTGCCGCAGTACGGCCGTCGCGGTGCCACCGTGCAGGTCGCCGTCGTCCGAGAGCAGCTGCGTGGCCCCGGTCACCACCACGCCGCCCTTGGCCCAGTCGGCGCCCTTGACGCAGTGCGCGGCGGTGAGGATCTTCGTGGGCGCGACGACGGCGCCGCCGCAGAAGAAGCCGGTGTCGTCGCTGGTGTCCGTGGTGCCCCGGTCGTCCACGTACCAGAGCTGGGCCATCCACGGGGCCGAGGTGACGGTGGTCGTCGTACCGCCGATGATCATCGGCGAGACGGTGCCGTCGACGGTTCCGCTGCCCGCCGTCTTCCTCGACGGCCGGGTCACCGTCCCGGAGCCGTCGTCGGCCGCCACGGCGGCGGCGACCCGCTTCTCCAGCTCGGCCTGCGACGGCGTGGACGCGGCGGCGGCCTTGACCGGTGCCTGCGGTTCGGGCACGACGGTGGCGGCGTTCGCGGACGTGGCCAGCAGCGCGGCGGCCACGGCGACGGGCAGAGCGATCCGGAGCCGCCGTCTGTGGCGCCCGGCGACTCCGGACATGGGTATGCCCATGCAAGTCCCCCCTGATGATCAGAAGTTCGGAGATCGAGAATTCGACCGAAGAGCGTGATCGTAAACCAAAGAGGACCGCCCCCTGACGACAGGGGGCGGTCCTCTTCGCGAACGTTCGACGTCAGTCGCCGTTGCCCGGCATCGGCGTCGTCTTCTGGATCTGGAGCAGGAACTCGCCGTTCGACTTCGTCTGCTTCATCTTGTCGAGCAGCAGCTCGATCGCCTGCTGGGAGTCGAGCGCGTGCAGCACCCGGCGCAGCTTCCAGGTGATGGCGAGCTCGTCGCTGCCGAGCAGGATCTCTTCCTTACGGGTGCCGGACGCGTCGACGTCCACCGCGGGGAAGATCCGCTTGTCGGCGAGCTTGCGGTCGAGCTTGAGCTCGGCGTTGCCCGTGCCCTTGAACTCCTCGAAGATGACCTCGTCCATGCGGGACCCGGTGTCCACCAGCGCGGTGGCGAGGATGGTCAGCGAGCCGCCGTCCTCGATGTTGCGGGCCGCACCGAAGAAGCGCTTCGGCGGGTACAGGGCGGTCGAGTCGACACCACCGGACAGGATGCGGCCGGAGGCGGGCGCGGCGAGGTTGTACGCACGGCCCAGACGCGTGATCGAGTCGAGCAGCACGACGACGTCGTGACCCAGCTCCACCAGCCGCTTGGCGCGCTCGATGGCGAGCTCGGCGACCGTGGTGTGGTCCTCGGCCGGTCGGTCGAAGGTCGAGGAGATGACCTCGCCCTTGACCGACCGCTGCATGTCGGTGACCTCTTCCGGACGCTCGTCGACCAGGACGACCATCAGGTGGCACTCGGGGTTGTTGTGCGTGATCGCGTTGGCGATCGCCTGCATGATCATGGTCTTGCCGGTCTTCGGCGGGGCCACGATCAGACCGCGCTGGCCCTTACCGATCGGCGCGACGAGGTCGATGATGCGGGTGGTGAGGATGCCGGGGTCCGTCTCCAGGCGGAGGCGGTCCTGCGGGTACAGCGGCGTCAGCTTGTTGAACTCCGGGCGGCCACGGCCGTGTTCGGGCGCCATGCCGTTGACGGAGTCGAGCCGCACCAGCGCGTTGAACTTCTCGCGCCGCTCGCCTTCCTTGGGCTGACGGACCGCACCGGTGATGTGGTCACCCTTGCGCAGGCCGTTCTTGCGGACCTGGGCGAGGGAGACGTACACGTCGTTGGGACCTGGCAGGTAGCCGGAGGTGCGGATGAAGGCGTAGTTGTCGAGGATGTCCAGGATGCCCGCGACGGGGATCAGGACGTCGTCCTCGTTGATCTGCGGCTCGGGGCCGCCCATCTCGTCACGGCCGCGACGGCCACGGCGGTCCCGGTAACGGCCCCGGCGACCGCGGCGGCCACCCTCGAAGTCGTCGTCGTCCTGCGGGCCGTTGTCGCGCTGCTGGCGGTCCTGACGGTCCGGACGGTCCTGGCGGTCCTGACGGCCACCGCCCTGCTGCTGGCTCTGCTGCTGACGCTGACCGCCCGGGCCCTGCTGGTCGTCGCTCTTGCGACGCTCCCCGCGGTCCCCGCGCTCGCCACGCTCCCCGCGGTCACGGCCGCGGTCACGGCGGTCACGGCGGCCACGGCCCTCGCCGTCACCGGCGTCGCCCTGCGGCTGCTGTGCGGGCGCCTCGGCCTTGGGCTCGCTCTTCGCCTCGGCCACGACCGTCTCGGGGCTGCCCGTGGGGGCGCCCGCCTCGGCGGTGGCGCGGCGACGACGGCGCTCGGTGGGAGCGTCGTCTCCCCCGCGCTCGGCGGCGGGCTGGCCGGGAATCTCGATCTGCTGCTGGGCCACGGCCTTCTCGGCGGGGGCCTCGGCCTTCGCCTCCGCCTTCTTCTCGGCGGCGTCACCCGTACGAGCCTTGGAGGTGGCGCGGCGCTTCGGCTTGGTCTCGGTGGCGTCCCCGGCGGGGGAAGACGCGGCCTTGGGAGCCGCGGCACCTCCTCCGGCCTGCGCCTCCTTGATGACCTCGATCAACTGGCTCTTGCGCATACGCGCGGTGCCCCTGATGCCGAGGCCGGATGCGACCTGCTGCAGCTCGGCCAGCACCATGCCGTCGAGGCCGGTACCGCGGCGCCGCCGGGAGCCGGCACCGGTGGCAGGCGCGGAGGCGTCCGTGGAGGGCGCGGCAGCGGTCTCCTCGACACGTGCGCCCATCAGATCGGTGGTGTCGCTCACGAAGGGTCCTTCCCTGGAGCGGACGTCGGCCTGTCTGGCTCGGCGACCGTTTGTGCTGTCCGACGTCGGTCCCATCCTTGTGGACCGTGCCGGGGCGGTGGTCCGCCTGAACGGCGGAGGAATGTGGTGACGGCGCTTCCGAGAGCCGTGGCACTGAGTGTCCGTGTCACGTGGCTTGGTCACACCGGTTCCGGAGCGTGCCCGGCAAGTCGCTCAGTGCTCGCGTACGAGGTACTGCCCATGTACGTCGTACGGAACGCAGTGCGGCTTGGGAGGCTCCCGGAAGAATGTCTGTCCCGGACGGGGACGTGAAGCACCTCGCCATGGTGGGGTCGGGTGCAGACTTGAGATTAACACTACCGGATCCAACAAACATTCCCCCTCTCGAAATCCGGCACACGCCGGATCTCAGATGTCACTGGCGGCCGCGAGCGGGAGCACGCAGGCCCCCTGGGCGTCGAGTTCCAGCCGGTTGGCGGCCCAGCCCCCGCCCGCCAGATGGGCCACCTTGTCGGCGCTGTCCGCGTCGGCCAGCGCGAGCACGGTGGGCCCTGCCCCTGAGATGACTGCCGGGACTCCGTCGGCCCGCAGCCGCTCCACCAGTGCGGCGCTCTCCGGCATGGCGGGAGCGCGGTACTCCTGGTGGAGACGGTCCTCGGTGGCCGGCAGCAGCAGCTCGGGGCGCCTGGTGAGGGCCTCGACGAGCAGCGCGGCACGGCCCGCGTTGGCGGCGGCGTCGACGTGCGGCACAGTGCGCGGGAGCAGTCCGCGCGCGGTCTCGGTCAGGACGGGCTTTCCGGGCACGAAAACCACCGGAACGATGGAATGGGCGGGCTCCATCCTGATCGCCCGGGCGGCGCCGGCCTCCATCCAGGAGAGCGTGAAACCGCCGAGCAGACAGGCCGCCACGTTGTCGGGGTGGCCCTCGATCTCGGTGGCGAGCTCCAGGAGCGCGGTGTCGTCGAGCCGGGCCTCGCCGCCTATGGTCACGGCGCGCGCGGCGACGATTCCGGCGCAGATGGCGGCGGAGGAGGAGCCGAGACCCCGGCCGTGCGGGATGCGGTTGGCGCAGACGATCTCCAGGCCGCGCGGCTGGCCGCCCAGCAGATCGAAGGCGGTGCGCAGGGAGCGTACGAGAAGGTGGCTCTCGTCACGCGGGAGCGTCTCGTTCCCCTCCCCGGCGATGTCGATGTGCAGCCCGGAGTCGGCCACCCGGACCACGACGTCGTCGTAGAGCCCCAGCGACAGGCCCAGGGCGTCGAAGCCCGGACCGAGGTTGGCGCTGGTGGCGGGGACGCGCACCCGGACGGCGGCGGCACGGAAGGCGGGACCGGCCATCTCTCGATGACTCTCCTTGAGCTGCGTGATTGTCGAATGACATTCGATGACGTACGAAGACCCTGCCGGCCGCGGAGACGACGCGGCACCCCGCTGTACGCGAGGGCATATGCAGCGGGCGGGTTCGGTACAGCCTATCGAAGGAAGGTTCTGTGGCGACATAGGGCGCACAGGAGGCGCACGATGCGTGTCGTAAGCCCCCTGTGCACCCCCGGTAGGGAAGGCCCTGCCGTACGCCGGTCAGGGATGCCGCGCGCTGTCAGGCGAGCCCGAGGCGCTCGGCCGCCGTCGCCGCGTCGACCGGGACGGTGACCGGCTGCGGGGCACCCGCGACGGCCCAGTCGGGGTCCTTGAGGCCGTTGCCGGTGACGGTGCAGACGATGCGCTGCCCCGGGTCGACCTTGCCCTGCTCGGCGGCCTTCAGCAGACCGGCCACCGACGCGGCGGAGGCGGGCTCCACGAAGACACCCTCCTGAGCGGCCAACAGCCGGTAGGCGCGCAGGATCTCACGGTCCGTCACCTCGTCGATGAACCCGCCGGACTCCTCCTTCGCCGCGAGGGCGTACTGCCAGGAGGCGGGGTTGCCGATACGGATGGCGGTGGCGATGGTCGACGGGTCCTTGACGACCTCGCCGCGCACGATCGGGGCACTGCCGGAGGCCTGGAAGCCCCACATCCGGGGGGTCTTGGCGGCCACACCGTCGGCGGCGTACTCCTTGTAGCCCTTCCAGTACGCCGTGATGTTGCCGGCGTTGCCGACCGGCAGGACGTGGATGTCGGGCGCGTCGCCGAGCATGTCGACGATCTCGAAGGCGGCCGTCTTCTGGCCCTCGATACGCACCGGGTTGACCGAATTGACCAGCGCCACCGGGTAGTTGTCGCTCAGCGCGCGGGCCAGGGTGAGGCAGTCGTCGAAGTTTCCGTCGACCTGGAGGATCTTCGCGCCGTGGATGAGCGCCTGGCCCATCTTGCCGAGCGCGATCTTGCCCTGCGGGACGAGCACGGCGGAGACCATGCCCGCGCGTACGGCGTAGGCGGCCGCGCTCGCCGACGTGTTGCCGGTGGAGGCGCAGATGACCGCCTTCGCGCCCTCCTCCTTGGCCCGCGTGATGGCCATGGTCATACCGCGGTCCTTGAAGGACCCGGTGGGGTTGGCGCCCTCCACCTTGAGGTGGACCTCGCACCCGGTGCGCTCGGAGAGCACCTGCGCGGGCACGAGGGGCGTGCCGCCCTCGCGGAGCGTCACGACCGGCGTGGTGTCGGAGACGGGCAGCCGGTCCCGGTACTCCTCGATGATTCCGCGCCACTGGTGGGTCATTGCTCGTTACTCTCCTTCAACCCGCATGATGCTGGCGACACCCCGCACGGTGTCGAGCTTGCGCAACGCCTCGACGGTCCCGCCCAGGGCGGCGTCCGACGCGCGGTGCGTGACGACGACGAGAGAGGCCTCGCCGTCCTTCCCCTGCTGCCGAACGGTATCGATGGACACCCCGTGCTCGGCGAACACGGTCGCGACCTGGGCGAGAACACCCGGTTTGTCGGCCACGTCCAGACTGATGTGGTAGCGCGTGACGACCTCGCCCATGCCCGAGACGGGGAGGGCGGCGTACGCGGACTCGCCGGGCCCGGTCGTGCCGCTCAGCCGGTTGCGGCAGACGGCGACGAGGTCACCGAGGACGGCGGAGGCGGTGGGGGCGCCGCCCGCACCGGGGCCGTAGAACATCAGCTGACCGGAGGCGTCGGACTCGACGAACACGGCGTTGTAGGCGCCGCGGACGGAGGCGAGTGGATGCGTGAGCGGGATCATCGCGGGGTGCACGCGCGCGGTGACGGACTGCCCGTCCTCGGCCCGCTCACAGATGGCGAGCAGCTTGATGGTGCAGCCCATGTTCTTCGCTGAGGCGAAGTCGGAGGCGGTGACCTCGGTCATGCCCTCGCGGTAGACGTCGTCGAGACGCACGCGCGTGTGGAAGGCGATCCCGGCGAGGATGGCGGCCTTGGCGGCGGCGTCGAACCCCTCGACGTCGGCGGTCGGGTCGGCTTCCGCGTATCCGAGGGCGGTGGCCTCGTCGAGGGCCTCCTGATAGCCGGCCCCCGTGGAGTCCATCGCGTCGAGAATGAAGTTCGTCGTCCCGTTGACGATGCCGAGCACCCGGTTCACCTTGTCACCGGCGAGGGACTCGCGCAGCGGGCGGATCAGCGGGATGGCACCGGCGACGGCGGCCTCGTAGTAGAGGTCCTTGTCGGCCTTCTGGGCGGCCGCGTGGAGGGCGGCACCGTCCTGGGCGAGGAGCGCCTTGTTGGCGGAGACGACGGAGGCGCCGTGCTCGAAGGCGGTGGTGATGAGGGACCGGGCGGGCTCGATCCCCCCGATGACCTCCACGACCACGTCGATGTCCCCGCGTTTGACGAGGGCGGTGGCGTCGGTGGTGACGAGTTCCTGCGGGATGCCCTCACGGACCTTGGAGGGCCGCCGTACCGCGACGCCCGCGAGTTCGACGGGGGCCCCGATCCGGGCGGCGAGGTCGTCGGCGTGCGTCGTCATGATGCGCGCCACCTCTGAGCCGACCACTCCGCAGCCCAGCAGCGCCACCTTCAGCGGACGCGTACGCATCATCCGACCTCGTTTCCTCATACCGTCTAGGTGGAACCAGTCTCACTCACCGGACGGGAGTTTCTGCCCCTCGTCCGGATTATGAGACATCTATTTCATTTGTCCGGGGGTGGAAGACCGTAGATCTTCCTTTCCCGACAGGTGGCCTGACGGGTGGGTCATCCGACGTCGAGCCGCAGCAGGTCCTCCTCCGTCTCGCGGCGGACGATGACCCGGGACTCGCCGTCGCTGACGGCCACGACCGGCGGGCGCAGCACGTGGTTGTAGTTGCTCGCCATGGAACGGCAGTAGGCGCCCGTCGCCGGTACGGCGATGAGGTCACCCGGTGCCAGGTCGGCCGGCAGGAACGCGTCCTTGACCACGATGTCCCCGCTCTCGCAGTGCTTGCCGACGACCCGGGCGAGCATGGGTTCGGCGTCACTGGTCCTGGACACGAGGGCGACGGTGTACTCGGCGTCGTACAGCGCGGTGCGGATGTTGTCCGACATCCCGCCGTCGACGGAGACGTAGGTGCGCAGCCCGTCGAGGGGCTTGATGGTGCCGACCTCGTAGAGCGTGAAGGCGGTCGGCCCGACGATGGCGCGCCCGGGCTCGACGGAGATCCTCGGGGTCCGCAGCTTGGCGGCCTCGCACTCCCTCGTCACGATCTCCGTCAGCGCCTTGGCGATCTCGTGCGGCTCGCGGGGGTCGTCGTCGCTGGTGTACGCGATCCCGAGGCCACCGCCGAGGTCGATCTCGGGAAGCTCGACACCGTGCTCGTCACGGACCTCCTTGAGCAGCCCGACCACGCGGTGTGCCGCGACCTCGAAGCCGGACATGTCGAAGATCTGCGAACCGATGTGGGAGTGGATGCCGATGAGCTCGATCCCGTCGAGCTTCAGCGCCCGCCGCACGGCCTCGGCGGCCTGACCGCCGGCGAGCGGGATGCCGAACTTCTGGTCCTCGTGGGCGGTGGCGATGAACTCATGGGTGTGCGCCTCGACGCCGACGGTGATCCGGATCTGGACGCGCTGCCGCTTCCCGAGTTCCTGGGCGATGTGCGCGACGCGGACGATCTCCTGGAAGGAGTCGAGGACGATACGTCCGACGCCCTCGGTGATCGCGCGGCGGATCTCCTCGGTGGACTTGTTGTTGCCGTGGAAGGCGATGCGGTCGGCGGGCATGCCGGCGGAGAGGGCGGTGGCGAGCTCGCCGCCGGAGCAGACGTCGAGGTTGAGCCCCTCCTCGTGCAGCCAGCGCACGACGGCCCGGGAGAGGAACGCCTTGCCGGCGTAGAAGACGTCGGCGTCGGACCCGAAGGCGCTGCGCCACGCCCGCGCCCGGGCCCGGAAGTCGGTCTCGTCGACGACGTAGGCGGGGGTGCCGTGCTGTTCGGCGAGTTGCGTCGCGGTGATACCGCCCACGGTGAGGACGCCGTCCCCGTTGCGGGTGACCGTCTGGGCCCAGACCTTGGGGTCGAGGGTGTTGAGGTCGGCGGGCGGGGCGGAGTAATGGCCCTCGGGAAGGACGTCGGCGTGACGGGGCCCGGCGGGATGTGCGGAACGGCTCATCTTCTTGACTGGCTCTCTGTTCGCTGTCTCAGAGGTGTTCGGGTGCGTCGATGCCGAGCAGGGACAGGCCGCCGGCCAGCACCGCCCCGGCGGCTTCGGCGAGCGCGAGCCGGGCACGGTGGGCGGCCGAGGGTTTCTCCGCGCCCCGCGGAAGGACGGCTGCGAGAAAGGGGAGAACGGCATCGGCGACGATGACGAGATGCCGGGCCAAGCGGTCGGGTGCGTTGTGCGCGGCGGCGGCCTGGAGGACACGGGGGTGATCGGCGAGGGCGTTCCGCAGGGCCGTCGTGTCTTGTACGGCGGTTTCCGGTACGGAGGTTTCCGGTACGGCGGTTTCGTGTACAGCGGTTTCCTGTACGCCTGCCTGTGTGCCGCCCCGTGGGTTCACGTCCCCGGGATCGGCGTGAAAGCCCAGGTCGGCGGCGTTACGGGTGACGGCCCGGGTGCGGGCGTGGGCGTAACGGACCCGGAAGAGAGGGTTGCTCTCACGCTGGACCAGGTGGTCAGCGGTGATGCGGGGCCGGTCGTGGGGAGCGGGGTGGAGGAGCGCCCAGCGGGCGGCGTCCCGGCCGAGGGGGGTGGGGTCGGCGGGGGGTGCCGGTACGGGTCGTACGTGGACGTCGAGTGGGGCGTCGAGAGGGGCGGGGGCCTCGGGGGTGCCGTACGCGTCGACCTCGACGCCGAGGATGTCCGTCCAGGCAGACTCCGGGCGGGAGACGCAGCTGGTGCGGACGAGGGCGCCCTGGGAGCGGAGGATGCGGGCGACGGCGTCCATCACGACGACGGCGCGGATCTCGTGGGGTGCGTGCAGCCGCACGAGCTGCCCGGTGGGCCGTTCGGCATGGCCGTACCGGTGTCCGAGTCGCAGGATCTCCCGCACAAGGGCGTCTCCGCTCCCCCGCAGGCTGATGTTGAGGAACCCGGGCCCGGTGACGACGACGTCGCTGATGCCGTCGCTCTGCGCGAGGCGCTGCCGGAGGATCTCGGCGACCCGAAGCGGCGGCTGCCCGGCGGGCCGGGCGAGCTGGAGCGCGACGTTGCTGGCGTAGTCCCCACAGCCGCCGGGCCCCGGGGGCGCGACGCCAATCCGCCCCGGCACGACCACGTCCAGCTCCCCGTCATCGACAGCACGACGCACCGCGCGCAGCACGGTACGGGAGAGCTCGACGGGGGTCACGGGACAAGCGTATGGGAGGAGGGGGGTGGGTGGGCGAGCGGGTTTCGGCGGGGGTCCGGGATGTGGACGGCCGGGGGGTGGAGGCGGGCGGGTGTGGGGGCCTGAGCTCTGGGACGCCGGGTGCGGCCGCAGGCGGGGAGGTGAGGTGCGGATGCGAGATGTGGGGGGGGAGCGGGGTGCGGTCCTGGGGACGCCGACGTCGATGTCGATGTCGATGTCATGCCGAGGTCATTGCGAGCCGGTGCGCGGGTATCAACGGTCGGCGCGGATCAGCCGCCGGCCCGACCGGCCCGCTCGGTCTCCCCGCCCCCGGGTACACCCCCGAGGACGCCCCCGACGAGTGGGGTGCCCCCCTCCCCCGGACCCCGCCCCACCCGGCTCGCCTCCACCAACTGCCGTACGAGTCGTACGAGTTCGGCGGGCTCGAAGGGCTTGGCGAGGAAGGCGTCGACGCCGGCGTCGAGACCGCTGTCGACCTCGTGCTGCGTACAGGCACTGACGATGGCGAGGGGAAGGTGAGCCGTCCGGGGGTCGGAACGCAGTTGTGCGGCGGTCCGCAGTCCATCCAGGCGGGGCATCACCACATCGAGGGTCACGACATCGGGCCGCACCTGATGAACGACATCCAGACACTCGACACCATCGGCCGCGGTCACGACCTCGAGACCCTCCAGCTCGAGATTGACCCTGATCAACTGCCGGATGACCTTGTTGTCGTCCACAACAAGCACCCGACCCGACGCGCCTGGCACAACTCGAGAGTAGGTGCGGACCGGCCACCGCGTCCGGGTTTTCCCCACTTCCACCCCACGCGAGGGGCCCACGCCGCCCCCTGCGAAACCCGTTCCTGATCACCCCGAGGGAGCTGGTAGTGTTCTACCCGTCGCCACGAGCCACCAGCTCACACCGACACGCCCCCGTAGCTCAGGGGATAGAGCAACGGCCTCCGGAGCCGTGTGCGCAGGTTCGAATCCTGCCGGGGGCACTCGCCAGTCAGCCAGCAGAAACCATGCTCTGACCAGTGCGGATGCCGACATGAGAGAGCGGGAGTCAGTCTCACTGACTCCCGCTCTTTCTCGTTGCTGCGCACTGTTTGTGTGTGAGGGGTGTGTGGGCCATTGGGCTGGGCCAGCCGGTCCCACAACTCAGCTTGTAGCTGCCCATTCACCCCGTCCGCTGCCCACTCTCTCGGGGAGCGACCACCCCTGAACCAGGGCATGCGCGGCACGGTCCGAACCCCCGTGCCGAGTCAACGGGAGACCCATTCGCCCGGCCACGAAGGCCGCAAACCTTACCCATGCGAAGGTTCCACCACTGATAGAGCAGGGAACGCATATTTCAATCGGAAGATCAGACTCCGGATTGGGGCACCTGCAAGTCGTTCCGCCAACCAACCCGCATAGCTAGTCTGTGACCATGAAGCCCGATTCATGGATCTTCACAATCGCCACAGTATCGATGGCTGTTGCGGTCCACTCTGTCGCAAGATTGTTCGTGCTGGACAAGTTAAGCAGGTGGCTTGAAGATCGCGAATATCGCAAGATTCGAAAGAATCTGACTAAACTCATTGAGCATCCCGGCCTATCGGACGAGGCCAGAGCAGAAATTAAACTAGTTCTGGCGGAAGCTGACCTGCTGAGAGCAACGGGACTCAAAGAGGAAGCGAACGAGCGCGAAAGTGAAGGCGCCGCAAAGCTCTCTCCCGAGGTAGGGGAGATGTTGCAGTGACCGAAAACTCCTCGCCCGCAACTGGACCAGCTATGGCGCCAGATCCGACCATAGCGCGCACGATCGAGAAGAACGCCAGTAAGGGACACTCGGTCGCGGCTCTAGGAGGCGCGTTAGCCACTATGCTGGCTACCGGCGGACAGTTTGTTGATGGCACGGGCGGCGCCCTAATGTCCTTGGCTGCGCCAACTGTTGCTCTTTTAATCCCACCTGCATGGCTGTGGGCCATGGAGAGGGCATCGGAGAAACGGCAGGATAAGAACTACGGAAAGACCTTGGCGCATCTCGACGCGTGCTTGGCAGATCCAGCGGCCTCACCGCAACAAAAGAAGAAAGCACAGAAGTCTCGGGAAGTGGCCATGGATGCACACACTAAGAGCCTAATGGAGCGCCAAAATAGAAGATCACGCTGGCTGGACACCTAGTGCGGACACCCATGAACGGTCGATGAGCCGTGGATTCCCCTGAGGGGGGGTGTACGACCTAATACTATCGGTCACACACCCGCCCTTCAGGCCATATCTAACCCCACCCCATGGTCTTTTCGATCTTTTTGTTGTTCTCCTCCTCGCTGTCGTCAATGACGCCCGCGTAGCGGCGGTGGATGACCTCCGGGGAGTTGCCCGCGCGGCGGGCCACCTCAGCTACGGGGAGGCCGGCGCGGAGCCAGTTCGTGATGCACGTAGCCCGCAGGTGGTAAGGCTTGCGAGCCAAGGGCGAGTCCACCTTGTCCGGCGGGAGCGCCAGCAGTCGGGCTTCCTGCCACACCCGCCAGTAGCTGGACGTGCCGAGCAGGTCCCCTCGCTCATTCGGAAAGAGCCGCCCGTCCTTGGCGGTGCCGAATTCCTTCAGGTGCGACCGCAGCATCGCTACGAGCACAGGCGGAATCGGTACCGGCCGATCCGTTCCGGGCGCTCGCGATTTCAGTCCCCGTCTATCGTGGCGATCTCCTGAGTCGGTCCAAATCTTGCCCGAGATCGGCCGCGTCTCACGGAGAGTCAGAGTCCCCCATCCCTTCTCGGGGAGACGACAGTCAGCCAGCTTGAGCCCGACTACTTCCGCCGGACGCATTGCGGCGTACAGGATGCAGCCGAAGAACGCGACCAGACGCCTCCCTCGGTTGCGGTGAACGGAGCCGACATACGAAACAGCCGTGAGGAGTTGCCTCCCCTGTGCCTCGTTGACCAGGATCCTGCGGTCTACTCGGTCGCTTCCCTGGGAGGTAGGCCGCTTCACTCCCGCAAGAGGGTTCTCATCCAGGTACCCCTCCTGAATCGCGTACTCCATTGCCGTGTTGAAACCGCGACGGCGGCGCCTGTACGTATCAGTTGCCGCCGGTACGTCGTCCAGCCTGAACGACAGGCGATAGTGGACGTCACGAACGACCTTGGAGTCCCCGAGAGCCGACACTGGGAGGGTATGCGCTGCGAGCCACGCACAGGCCTTCTCCAGCTCCGGCGGGGGCTCTTCGTACTTGTGGTTGGGTACGACCGCCCAGCGCAGAGCACGCCGTGCATCTTCCGGATCCGGCGCCCCCGGGCTCTCCCCCATCATGCCGAGCCCTACTGTGGCAAGACTGTCCGCCAGTCCCTCACGGGTCTTCGCGGCAGCGGTACGCCATCGAACGCCCATGTACTCGCGAGCGAAATCCCACCACGAAGGGTCTGGCCGGGTGTTCGCCTTCGCTTTCTCCGCCGCTGCCCGGAGTTCGGATTCAGGAAGCCCTGTTTCTTTGTCGAAAGCCTCGCCCTTACGCATGGCTTGCCACAGCTCAGATCGGCGGCTCTCGGCAAGGGCCGACGTCGTAAAAGTCGCGTGCCGCACCTTCCCGGCAACCTTCCAACGGAGTTGGTAGGGCGCCGTTTTGCTGGAAATCTTGCTGACTTTCCAGACCCGGACGTCGGTAGAGAGCGTGGGTTCTTCGGGAGCGGCCGGGCGCTCGCCATCTCGAGCGCCCGGAGTCACATTGGTCTTGCGATGGTTCACGCGGCTTCCTCCAGAGCTGCAATCCAGCGCTCCAATTCCGAGCGACGGATGCGCACAGCGCCGTTCGGGAGTTTGATTGCTTTCGGACCTTTCCTCAGCTGTCGCCAGCGGTAGAAGGTCGAGAGGGGCACGCCGATTTCCTCGACAACTTCAGAGATCGTGAGCATTTCGTCACGCGCCACGGTTGGCCTCCCCCGGGTTCTCGTCAGCAGGGTGGGAGTCGGACAGGTGGGACAGTCCTGATTCCGGCTGTCCCACCTGTTTGCGCAGGTCAGGTGACGAACTGGGACAGTCGGACAGCTGGGACGCTCCCGGCGTGCCCTGGGTCCGGGTCTCCGTGTCCGGGTAGTACCGACCCCCGGCGTCCTTGGTGAGCTGTCCGTCTGCGGCCATGCGCGAGCAGGTGCGGCGGACGTTCTCGGCATCGAACTGCGGCAGCGCAGCCACGATGTCCCGGGGGCGTGCGCCGGGGTTCTCCCGGACGTGCCGCAGGATGGCCGCTCGGGTGTCGCCGATGGTGTGGTCCGTGACCGGGCCGTCGAGCATCTGCCAGGCGCCGGAGGCGGCTTGGAACTGAAGCGCGTATTCGGCTTCGTCGACGTCGCGTCCGGTGACGTGCAGGATGCCGTCCGCCTGCCCGCGTGCCCGCTTCAGTACGAGGGTGGCGTCGGCGGCTCCGGCGATCCCGTTGGTGCCGGACACCTCGGTCAGAAAGTCGTCCGAGCCTGCCTTGCGGACGTGATGGACGAGCACCACGGCGATGCCGTAGTGGTCGGCGATCCGCTTGGCGTAGCCGACGGCGACATAGTCCGCGTCGTAGGCGGACACGCCCTGCGGGGCGGGGCCGCGCATCTTGGCGAACACGTCGATGACGACCATGCGGGCTTCCGGGTTGCGCTCCAACCAGTTGGCGATCGCGTCGCTGCCCCCCTGGGGGAAGGGCGGGCACTCGGTGACCAACGTCAGTCCGGCCGGGGCCGGTTGGCCCCCGAGCATCTTGCCCATGCGGGTCTGGAGACGGCGCGGGGTGTCCTCCAAGGCGAGGTAGAGCACCGGACCGCCGTCGACCGGCAGCGTGTCGAAGGCATGCCCTCCGGAGGCGACCGCGAGGGCGAGTCCGAGGGACAACCAGGACTTGCCCACCTTCGGGGGTCCGGCGAGCAGGTTGACGCCCTCGGCGAGAATGCCGGGCACCGCCCACTTCGGCTCCGGGAAGTCGGCAGCCATGAGCTGGTCCGCTGTCCATGCGGTGCGTGGGCGCTCCCGCTTGGGCAGCTCCCGCGGGGCGGCCTGGGGGTCGCTGGGCACGGAGTACAGGTGGAGCGGGGGAATCGGGTTGGTGCTCATGCCGCGACCCTTCGGGGGCGGTTGGCTCCGGCCCGCAGGCCGGAGGCGATGGTGCGGCGTGCCTCGCGCTCGCCCTGGCCGACGCTGAGTCCGGCCGCAACGAGCTGCTCGGTCACGTCGTGCTCATCCAGCTCGCCCCCGGCGACCAGTTGCCCCAGGGCGACGGACGCGATGTAGAGGGCGGTGTTGTGCTCGTGCTCGCCGGAGCCGGTGACGCGGGCCAACTCGCCGCTGAGGGCGGCGGCCAGGAACCTGCCGCGCCGGTCGAGGGCGGTCAGCGGCACCGTGACCGGGCGCTGCGGGGGCAGCGGGGCGGGGCGCAGCAGGTCGGTCAGCCAGCCGGGCAGCGGAGCCACCGGAGCATCACGCGCGATTGTGTAGGGGTGCCCGGCGAAGGTGCTGCCCGCGCCGACCACGAGTCCGCCGACGGCGCGGGTGTCGACCTTCCAGCCGAGCCCGCGGGCGCTGTCCCCGGCCGTGTTGCGCAGCGGCTCGCCCTCGGGTGCGGCGAAGTACAGGTGCGTGCCGCCGCTCCAGGTGCGCACCGTGTACGTGTCGGCGGGGAACGGCTGGCCGTGGCGCTCGCAGAGCACGGCGAACACGTCGGCGCCGTCCGTGACCCCGTGCTGCGCCCAATCGGCCGGCGGGGTGTCCTGCGGGTGCTTGGGCCGGTCCAGGTCGACGATGACCAGCCCGGAGGGACCAGCCGCGATGCCGACGTTGTACCGGGCGTGCGTCCAGCACCGGCTGATGCGCTCACGGTCGGTGGTGGCGCGGGTCTCCCAGTCGCGGACGGCGGGGCGCTTGTCGTTGGGGATGAGGGGGAAGACGTGCCAGTCGCGCGACGCTGCGTCAAGCGCTGAGGCGAGCTGGGCAGAGCCGTCCAGTTCGGGCATGCTGGAGGTCTCCTGTTCTGTCGAAGGGACAAGGGGAAACCGGGGCGGCCGTGGTCTTGTGGTGAGAGACGGCCGCCCCGGGCGCATCTAGAACGGGGGCTCGTCGCCGTAGCTGGCGCTGCCGGAAGCGGCCGGAGCGGGCGTGCCCCATCCGCCCGCGGCAGGGGCCGCGGTGTTCCACGCATCGGCGGCCGGGCCAGACCCGTTGCCGTTGGCGTTGCGCTGGACGCGTTCGACCTTGGCCGTGGCGAAGCGCAGCGAGGGGCCGATGTCGTCGACTTCCAGACCGAGCATCGAGCGCTTCTCGCCCTCCGGGGTATCCCAGTTGTGCTGACGCAGGCGGCCGGTGACGACCACCCGCATGCCCTTGGTCAGGCTCTCGGCGACGTGCTGAGCAAGGTCGCGCCATGCGGTGCAGCGCAGGAACATCGCGGTGCCGTCCTGCCACTGGCCGGAGGTCTTGTCGTAGGAGCGCGGGGTGGAGGCGACGGAGAACTTGACCAGCGCGGCCCCCGACGGCGTAAAGCGCAGTTCGGGGTCACCCGCGAGGTTGCCGACGATGGTGATGGTGGTCTCGCCTACGGACATGAGGATCACTCGCTTTCGGTGCGGCTGGGCTGGGCAGTGGCGTTGAGCCGCCGGGCGGCGGCGTCCAACTTGGCGGTCAGGGCGGCGGGCGGGGCGGCGCTGAAGGCGTGCAGGGCGACGGCGGCGGCGATGATGACGTCGCACAGTTCGTCCGTCACGTCCGCCGCGGTGTGGGTGATGCCCTTGCGCGGGTTCTGGCCGGTCATGCCGATGTAGGCGGCGGACGCCTCGCCCGCCTCCTCAACGACCTTGATCAGGCGCATCGCCCTCTCGTGCTCGCCCTCGCCGTTGGCGGCATCCAGGGCGGTGACGATGCGACCGACGACCGGCCACAGGATCGCGCTCATGCGGACTTCCTCTCTGTGCTGGGCAGTTGCAGAGTCATGAGCTCGGGTGCGGTTCGCTTGGACAGCTGCCGCACGGTGGTCTGCTTGCTGGTGGGTGCGTCGTCGTGGAAGCGCTGCGTGCCCAGATCGCGGATCCCTGCCCGGTAGCGGGGAGCCTCGGGGTGGGCGTCGTTCCACTGCTCCGCACACACCTTGTGGACCGGCTCTTGGGTGTGCGAGCGCATCGGCGTGCGCGTGCCGCACAGGACACAGGGCAGGTCCTCGAACCGGTCGAAGTGCGACGCGTCACGCCAGATCAGGAGTCGCACACCGGCCCCTTGTCACGTGTCCCGGTGGCGCGCGGGCAGCTCCGGCAGGCCCGCGCGCTCAAGGGCTGCGGCATCGAAGCCGGGCAGCGCGGCGCGGGTGACGAGGGCGGCGGCGAGCTGTTCGACGTAGGCGGCGCCGGTACGGGCCACCTCTACCTGCGTGGTGGCGCGCAGGGTCTCGATCCGCTCGATGTGGGCGCGTTCCTCGCGCCGGTCGGTGATGTCCCGCTCGTGAGCGACCGTCTCGCGGCGGTCCGTGCGCCAGTAGCGGGCGGCGAGGGCGTAGGCGCCAGTGGTGGCCAGAGACCACAGCAGCAGAGGGAGCGGCATGCCGTCGGCGTATCCGGCCACGCCCGCGAACGCGAGCGCGCCGGAGGCGGCGAACGCGGTGCCCACGAGGACGGAGTCGCCGGTGCTGTTGCCCGCGGCCACGCCCGCGGCGGCGGCTCCCAGCGACAGGGCGCCCATCAGGACGGCGCTGCCGACGGAGTGTTCGGCGCCGTTGGCGTTCCAGATCCGGGCCAGCGCGAGCACGGTTGTGGTGGCGATGGCCGGCGCGGCCTTGGGCGCGGCGATGGCGAGCCAGTGGCGGGCGATGATGGGTTCGTTCACGGCCGTACTCCTCACAGGTCCGGGAGCGCGTTGACGATGGCGCTCATGAGCTGGTTGACGGTGTCGGCGGCGCCGGTGGAGGCGAGGTAGAAGCCGAACATCACGGCCACGAACGCGCTGCCGGGGCCGAGGGTCTTGGAGCGCAGCAGCATGAAGAGCACGAAGCCGAAGAGCAGGGCGAGGGAGATGGTCACGGCCATGCCGCAACTTCCTTTCCGTGGGGCGGTGTTGGGGTCAGCGGGTGCCTGCGCGGTAGGTGCGGGCGGCGCGGTTGTAGAGCCAGCGGCCGACGCGTATCCGCTTGCCGTGGCCCTTGCAGCGGCGGCACGTCTTGCCGCGCTTGGGCTTGCCCTTGCGGTCGGTGCGCATGGCGAAGCCAAAGCCGCGGCACTTGCGGCAGTCGCCGAACGGGCTCGCCGCACAGACAGAGGCGTAACCGAACGTGACGAACAGCAGGCAGGCGATAGCGAGCAGGATCGGGGTCACGAGAGCCCTCCCAGGGCGGGTTTTGAGGGTTTCCGCAGGTGGGGCCCTATCGGCTAGCTCGCTGATCAGGGCCCATATGGGGCGCTAGCGGGGTCTCTAGCGCTAGAGGGTTGGACCCCTAGCGCTAGAGACCCCTCGCGGTCAGCCCGCGTCCCGCTTCCGGTCACGCTCCGCAATCGCCGTGATGATGTGGGCGCGCTCGAACCCGGTCCGGTTGACGGTCTTGCCGGAGATGCGCCGCGCCACCTGCCCGGTGGTCACGCCGTAGGGCTTGAGCGCGGTGGTGAGCTGGCGTGCCTTGTCGGCGGGTGCCATCTCGCCCCACGCGCCGTACTTCTCCGGCCGCAGCTCGGCGAGCCGGTCGACGGTGGCGTCGTTCCACGGCTTGGCCTCATCCGCCGCGACGACGGCGAGGATGTCCTCAAGCAGCGGGTCGACCGCCTCGCGCCGCTCCGGTGCGGCTCCGGCGGCCATGCCGCGCAGCGTGCCCGCCTCGATGCGGGCCCTGCGGGCGCGCTCGCAGATGGCGTCCGCGGCTGGGTTGTCCATGTAGTAGCCGCGCACGATCTGCGGGTCGTCGGCGGCACCGACCAGGTAGCCGATGCCCTTGTCGGACTTGGTGAACGAGGTGGCGCGGATGCCGTTCTTGTAGTTCGACGTGCCAAGGATCATGTCGTTCTCGATCTGGCCCATCACTCGCAGGCAGAACCGGGTGCCCACGTTCGCGCTGATGGCGGGCGGGAGCGAGTCCTTGTCCGGGCGCTGCGTGGCCAGCAGCAGGATCACCCCGAGCGCCCGGCCGCGCTTGATGATGGCCGTGCACAGCGATCCGGCTTCCTTGCCGAACTTCTCGTGACTGAACAGTTCCTGGCACTCATCGATCGCCAGGACCAGCGGGTGCAGTCCCAGCGAGCGGTTCGCGGCCAGCTGCGGGGTGACCTTGTTCTCCGGGCACTTGTCCTTGGGCAGGGAGCTGATGACCTTGGCGCGGCGTTCCAGGTCCTTGTAGACGTAGCGGATCGAATCGAGTGCCGCCGCAGCCGTCTCATCGTCCGGGCCCGAACCGTAGTCCTCGGCGACCTTCTTCAGCGGGTCCAGGTCACCGGTTCCCTTCAGCTCCCACACCAGCAGCTCGGCGAGCACGTCGAGCGCGGCGGCGAGCAGCGGCGTACGCAGGCTGAAGGTCTTGCCCATGCCGGGCATGGCGCCGATGAGGATGTTGTCGTACATCAGCGTCAGGTCGACGTTGCGGCCGCGCTGGTCGGTGCCGAACGGCAGCGGCTTGAACAGCGACGCCGTGCCCGACTTGGCCAGCGGCCAAGTCGGCGAGGGCACCTTGTTCAGGGCCCGGTCCCCCACCCACAGCACCATCCGGCCGGCGTGCTCGTCGGTGACCGGCTCCGGCCACACGCAGCCCAGCGGGCGCCGCAGGCCGGAGGCGAGCTTCTCGCGCCGGTCCAGGATGTCCGGCACGGTCACGCCGTAGGGCAGGTCGACGTCCGCGCGCCAGCCGGGACCGTCGCGGGTGATCGGGGCGGGGAACTTGATGCCCTCCCCGCCCTTGCCGAGCGCCTTATTGATCTCGGCAATGCCGAGCGCTCCCAGGGCGCGTTCGACGATGCCGGAGGTCAGCCGCTCGACTTCGGTCGTGACGACCGCGCGGGAGATGACGGGCTTGTCGGACGGTGCCCCGAGGAAGCCGAATCCGGCCGTCAGCACGGCCAGCGCCAGCACTTCCAGCCAGGTCGGGGCGAGCACGAACAGCACGATGGCGAGCACCGGACCGAGCACCAGGCCGAACAGCAGCAGGATGCTGCGCAGCTTGACGCGGTTGTCGCGCTGCCGGGACAGCTTCAGGTACTCCTCAATGTTCTCGCGCCGGGCGGCAACCTGCCGCAGCGGGTCGCCCTCCGTGTCCGCGACCCACCGCATCGTGCCGCCGATGAACTTCGCGATCCCGGCCGGAGCCTGGAAGGCCAGGCGCAACGAGTACCAGGGCAGACGCACCGCGTGGAAGGCGGTGGTGTGCCAGACATAGCCACCCAGCCAGCCCAGCGCGGTGACGAACTCCGGCTTGGACCGCGCCCACGCCGGGATCACCTCGCGCCGCTGACCCGACCGCAGTCGGTCCATCAGACGCGGACCGGCCGGGGCCGGACCGTCGACCATCACCGTCGGCCGGTCGTCCGGGTCGTCGACCGAGTCTGCCGACCGGTCGACAGTCGGGTCGGCCGACTCGGTCGGCCGGGAGTCGGGGGCGGGGTCGGCCGACTCGCCGCGCGCCGATCGGGCCTTGTTCAGGTCGACTACCTCGGCGCCGGAGTCGGCGGCCAACTCGGCTTCGAGTCGGTTGAACAGTTCGTTGTCGTCGGGGTGGTTCACTGAGGTTCCTTCCACTTTCGGGTGTGAGGGAGAGCGGGCCCGGCCGACGCTGTAGGAGGTGGGCGGTCGGGCCCGTGATGCGATGGTGCGTGCCGTTCAGAGCAGGCGAGGACCGGAATCCGGTCCCCACAACGTGCGTTCGCGGATAGCGGGTCAGCGGTGGTGCTGCTCGCGGTTCTCCGCGTAGCTGAGCTGAGACGGCTTGGTACGCGGGCCGTCGACCCAGCAGAACGGGCGGATGCCGTCGGCGGCCTTGAAGACCCGGACGGCGGTCCCGCGCGGGGTGGCGGGCAGGCTGTAGACCCATCCGCCGTCGATGGAGGCCAGCAGTCGGGCGCCGTGGTGCTCGCACCCGTCAGCCCCCGCCCCCGTGCTGTCGAGCACGGTCACCACGGCCGGACCGACACACTCGGTCGGGTCCTCAAGATGAGCGGCGGGGCAACGGTCCTGGTCCATGCTCACCACCAACTCGACTTCCTCTTGGGCACGAGGGACGGGCAGCCGTTGACCATGTGATCCACGCACTGCGGGCAGTCCTCGCGCGGCCGGAGGCGGCGGTGGACACGCCGGTTGTGGGCGTGCTCCCAACACTGGGGGCACTCACCCGGACGCGTTTCGCGGGCCACGGTCACCACCACCCCGACGACTTCTTGGAAGCCTTCGCGGCGGCAGCCTCGTTCACGATGCGCTGCCGCTCGCTCTGCAACGCGGTGATCTCAGCGGACAATCGGGTCTCGGCGGCACCCCACTCGCTCTCCAGCTTCCGGTCGGCGCGCGTGGTGCTCTTGCCTCGCACGACCCGGACGGAGCCACCGGCCAGGCTGCGCAGGACCGCGCGCCGCTCGCGACCGGACAGCGGCCACATCTCGCGTTCCTGGACGGCCTTGAGCTTGCGTTCCGTCTGCCGGATCTCGCGGTCCAGACGGCTCGTGTTGGGCTTGGCCATGGTCAGCCCCTCCTCGGGTAGGTGTGGCCGACGGGCGGATAGACCTCGACGGCGGTGTCGGTGAGGAGGCCCTCCATGACGACGGCCTCGAAGTCGGCGGCTATCTCGTTGATGGGTTCGTACTCGAACGCGATGTCGGCGAGGTCCAGCAGGTGCCCGGTACGTTCGGAGTCCTCGCGGCGCGTCTCGCGGGTGGAGTTCTTCACGGCTGACCTCCTTGGTCAGACACGGGAACAGGGGTGATGGGGTAGGCGCACAGCACGCACATGCCGAGCGAGGTCGGCAGGCAGTAGCCGTAGACCACCCGGCACTTGGGGCAGGTGCGGCGGGCGAGCATCGCCAGCGCGAGCGCCCCGCAGCGGCGCGAGGTCATCGGCCGTACGGGCTTGGCCAGGTCGACGCGGTAGAGGTAGGCGACCTGCACCCCGCCCTTGCGGCCCCGGTGCTGGCGCATCACCTGTGCGGCGACCGGCTGACCGCCCGGCCGCAAGCCGCGAGCGCGCAACTGGCGGCGGGTGGCGTAGCCGTCCGGGGCGAACCGCCACGGGAACGTGGGCACCCCGAACCGGGCGCCGGACGGGTCAAAGCACTTGCCGTACGCCGCCATCACGCGGCCACCGTGACGATCGGGGCGTCCGTGCGGGCACCGGTGCGTCCGGACCGGCGGCCGGTGACGGTGGCGAACAGCCTGCCGAGCCCAGCACGGCGCATGCCGGCACGGCCCTGCTTGGCCGCGTACATCGCCTCATCCGCCCGCCGCAGCAGACCTGACAGGTCATCGGCGGGGAAGTCCGCGGCGCGCACCCAGCCGAGTGAGACCGTGGTGGAAACGGCCGGGTCCTGGCCGTCGACGGGCCGGGCGAGCACACCGTGCAGCACGGCGAGCAGGTCCCCGGCGGTGCCGTGGTCGTCGATGAGGACGGCGGCGAACTCGTCTCCCCCGAGCCGTCCGGCGACCCCGGACCGACCGACGTGGCGGGCGAGGCGGTCGGCGGTCGCCTTCAACAGCGCATCCCCAGCCGCGTGCCCGAAGGTGTCGTTGATGTGCTTGAACTTGTCGACGTCAGCCAGCACGACCACCGCGCGCGGGTCCTTCAGCAGGGCCGTGGCGCGGCGGGTGAAGCCGTCCCGGGTGCGCAGCCCAGTGAGCGGGTCACGCCGGGCCGTGTTCAGGCAGCCTCGCAGCCACCACACATGCACCGCCCACCCCGCGGCCAGGGGCAGCGCGGACAGCAGGACCATGGCCACGGTGTTCATGCGGCCACCCCCTCGGCTCCGTCGCCGGACGCGTCGTCGTCGGGAGCGTCCACGGGGCGAAGGGAGCGCCCGTCGGACCGTTCGGCGAGCAATGCGTCACGCACCTGCCGGGCCGGGGCGGAGCCGCAGTGCAGTTCCTTGCGCAGCGCCTCGGCGTTGATCTGGCTGTCCGTCCAGTCGGCCGTGATCGTGCGCGCCTCGGCGAGCAGTTCGGCCGTCCTGCGCTGCGCCGTCTTGCCCTTGCCCGTCGTCGGCCGCTTGCGCGGCGGCTTCGGCGCCTCGCCCTTCGGCTTCTCGGCTGATCGCTCCGGCTTCGGCTCCGGGTTGGCCGGTGCGCCGTTGTCGGCGGGGGCCAGCTCGCCCGTGCGCAGCATCACACGCTCACGCCGCGGGGTCTTCCAACGCCACTTCCAGCCGTAGCGCTCGTGCAGGTCCGCGCGGGCCAGCAGCCGCTCCCGCTCGCAGACAAGCGCCCGGCTGTAGGAGGTGACCTCCCATAGCGTCATGCGCCGCCACAGCGCGAACGTGGAAAGCGGCGCCAGGAACCAGCGAGAGAACCGGATCTTTTCCATGCGTCGGCCGGTGGCGGCACCAATCCGGACGGCGTAGACGTGCGCGCCGATCTCGGAGAACACCACCCACAGCAGCGGCATCGTGCCGTGGGCGACCTTGGCCCACACGTCGTGTCCGGCGGCGATGTTGAGCCCGCAGGTGACCAGGGTGAGCACCCAGGGCACGAACCGCACCCACGCCAACGCCATATCCATCCGGATCAGCAGCAGGTTGGCGACGGTGAACACCGGAATAGCCACGTCGATACCGACCGGCAGCATCCACGGCTCACTGAAGCCCCACCGCAGCGCAGCGGCCGACACGGCGTCGAAGGAAGAGATGAGACCGAGCGCGCCGACTCCGGCCGCGGCCAGCGCGCCGACTCCGGCAAGGCCCATCTCCGGCTTGGTCAGCGGCGGTACGGCCGAACGTTCGGCCGCCTCTGTCGTGTCCGTGGTGGTCATCGCGCACCGCCGTTCCGGCGCCCGTTGCGCACCCATCCGGCGAACTGCATGGCGAACCCGACAGCGGCGATGCCCATCAGCTGCCGATCCCCGGTCACCAGAGCGGCGATGGAACCGGTAAGCGCAATGGCCACGCCCGCGAGGACCAGGGCGAAGCCCTTCGGGGTCGGGGTCTGGGAGGTCATGCCGCCGCTCCCTTCCGGGACGGCCGGCGGCGCGCGGCCGGGCGAGTCAGCGGGATGACGTTGAACAGCTCCGGGGCGTGCGCCTCGATCACCTCGGCGGCGATGCGGGCCACGTCGTCCGGGAGCTCCGGGTTGTCGGCGAGGATGTCGCGCGCAGCGTCCTTGCGGGCGGCGCGCTCTTCCTCGGTCTCGCCCTCCTCCCCCAGCCACAGTTCCGGCGGGGTCCCCAGGGCCAGTTCGATGAAGTCGTTGGCGGAGACGGCCTGATGGCCGCCGATGTAGGCACGCATGTAGCGCTCCTGATGTCGAAGGGTTGGGGAGTTCCGGGCGGTCGTGGCCTGGTGGTGAGAGGCGACCGTCCGGGATGTGCAACCCCATGCCGCGGGTGCGGCAGGGGCAGTGCCCCGGCCGGGAGTCGAACCCGGCCTGCGACCATCAGGGCGATTTGCGCTGTTCAGCACACGGACCGAAGCCCGCGTGCGCCGCCTACTTGGCCGAGGAGAGGCGGCATGATCCCCATTCAGTTGTCAAAGGTCAGACGCTCCCGGCAGGTGCGGTAGCCCCTGGAAGGGACTCCCGTAGCCGCAAAGCCACAGGACCCGCCGGACGTACATCGGTGCTGCACACCCGCTCAATGCGTGGTGTGTATTACCTACCACTCACGCTGACAGATCGATTCCGGGTCGTCAAGCGCTCTGACTTTTCGATCTCGGAACCGCCTGCCTCGCGGCGGTGACTCAACTGTCGCCAAGTGAAGGGAACTTCGGGAGCGTGTACTTGGGGGTGCACTCGTGCACTCCGACGTGCAAACCCCCTGCACCCCCGAACTGACCTGCGTAGAGTGACGTTGAGTCAAGCTGGGACTTCGGCCGCTCATGGGGGTTCGATGGCAGACCGGAACGCCAGGCTGGCCGCGCTGATGGTTGAAGGCGACTTCTCGAACAAGTCGCTGGCCCGTGCGGTAGTCGTCACCGGTACGCGCGCAGGTCAGGACACCACCTGTGATCACACCTACGTCAGTCGGTGGCTCAAAGGGGCCATCCCGCGAGGCGACATGCCGCGCTTCATTGCAGACGCCATCGGGCGCAAGCTGGGACGTCAACTCACGATTGACGACATCGGGATGGGTGACGCGTCGGTCTCAGCCATACAGCCCAACCTCGGTCTCGACTTCGCGGACCATCCCGAGACTGCGACCACCACCGTGGCCGACCTCTGGCGCGCCGACCTTGCCGACGCTGAGCCGCTGGTTCGCGCGCTGCCGGACTCCGCAGCTTGGAACGAGGCTTCCGTGAGGTGGCTCGTATCCCCGCCCGACGATGAACTCACGCGGTCCGGAAACCGGTCCGTCGGCGCCGTAGACGTGGAGATGATTCGCTCGACTGCCGACGCGTTCAGCATGCTTGACGGCAAGTTCGGTGGTGGCCACGCCCGGCGGGCGCTGATTCAGTACCTGCACACCGACGTTCGGCCCATGCTCGATGGCAAGTACTCCGACGCGGTCGGGAGGGAGCTCTACTCAGCGGTTGCCGAAGCACTCTTGCTCGCGGGGTGGATGTCGTACGACAGCGGCTTGCATGGCATCGCACAGCGGTATTTCATCCAAGCCCTTCGCATGACGCAGGCAGCCGGTGACCGGCTACTCGGCGGCAGCATCCTTTCCGCGATGAGCCATCAGGCCACCTTCGTAGGCCGATACCGCGAAGCCGCGACCTTGGCCCGTGCTGCATTCACGGGCCCGGCCGGCAGCCTCACGCCGACGCTGGCCGCACAGTTCCGCGCGATGGAAGCGCGGGCGCTAGCCCGCTTGGGAGACGAACGGGGGTGTGATCTCGCGCTGTCCGAGGCGGAACGGCAGCTGAGTCAACGCACGGCCGACAGTGATCCGGCGTACATCGCGTACTTCGATGAGGTGGAGTTGGCAGCCGAGTTCGGGCATTGCTTCCGTGACTTGGGGCGCTCTGTGCAGGCGACGGAGCGGGGCGCGGGCTCTATCTTTGGGGACGGCCTTAACAACCGGAGCGACTTCTTCGCAACCATGGTGCTGGCTGAGTCATACCTCGGTCAGGGCGAGATCGGCCGCGGCTTCGAAATCGCCCTCAATGCACTGCAACTCGGCCAGGGCTTGAAGTCTGCGCGCTGCGTGCAGTATGTACGGGAGTTTCACGGGCGCATCACAGACGACGTGAAGCGAGCAGCGGAATTCCGGGTATTCGCGGAACAGGCCCGCGGCTTCCGCCTCTGGCTAGAGATCGGCGCACAGTCCTAGAAAGGCGCCCAGTCGCGGCGCGAGCCTCCCGAGCGTAGCGTCTCGACACGCTTCTCAACTTCCTCAGCAGCGCGCGGATTGGTAGCAGCATTCTGGGAAAGCCAGGTGACCATCAGCAGTTCGCGCACGCTGCGCAGGACGGTGTACCCGGACCATTCCCGTACATCGAAGCCGTAGCTGTCCACAAAGTCGGCGTATTCGGCTGCTGTGTGCCACCCGAAGCTGTCGTAGTACATGGCCGTCTGCATAAGGTCCCACTCACGCGGACCGATCACGAAGCCGTCCAGGTCGATGACCTTCGGACGTCCCGCATCATCGCGCAGGACGTTGCCAACATTGAAATCTCCATGCAGGTGACCGGTCGGCAGGGCGAACGTTAGTCGCGCGTACTCGCTCTCCAGCTCTTCTGCCAGAGAGGCGAGAAAGGATGAGGTGCGCGACGGGATCGCGGCGCGCTGCAATCGCTGGGTCACCTTGTCGAAGGGTTGGAGTTCGGGGAGCGAAAAAGTCGGCGGCTCCAATTCATGGAGCCGCCGCAGCAATTCACCCATCTCTAGCGTACTCGCGTACGTGTCACCGTCGGCCAATCCCTCCCAGAAGGTCACCGGATGGCCGTCGACGACGACGGGTTGTTCGGCTTCCGTGACAAGCCTCGCAGCCGGGTATCCCTCGGCTGCGAGCCACTGAGCTACGGCCACTTCACGGCGGACGGACGGTAGTCGGTCAGGATTCCGACCGACGCGCGAAATGATCCGACCACAATCGATGCGAAAGACAGCATGGTCGCCAAACCTCTGCATCTCGATACCGTCCGGATCCACGTGGGCAACATCGCACGCCTTCCGCAAAATACTCTCGGCCGACACTGCGTCGAACTCAGTGCGCTCACCCGTGGTCATGCCTTGCGGTCCCCCTGCCCGATGGGAAGCGCGCGGACTTCCCGCCCGCGCGTCGCTCCTTTGCCGATGAGCCCTTGCCCTTCCATCTGCGCAATGGCAGAGCGGACCGCCGTCCGCGAAGCCTCGAACCGCTCGCACAGCTCCTTCTCGGTGGGGAAGGGGTCCCCCACCTTGACCCCGTCAGTCCGCAAGAGGTCCGTCACCTTCTCGACGAGCGGGCGCCTGTCGCCCGTCCCCACCACGTACCAGCCAGCCCCCTGCACGGACTCGATCACGCGTTTGCTCTTCAGGTCACCCAACGCACGCTCGATGGTGCTGCGGCTCACGCCGTAGCTCTCCATCAGCTTGGCTTGAGACGGCAGCTTCTCAGGGATTTTGCCCTTCTCGATCTGCTGACGTAGAGAATCCGAGACCTCTAGGTACGTGTCTCGCGGACTGGCCGGCGGCACCTAGCCTCCCCTTCGATGATCTCGCTTGGCAGCGGCTCACTGCTTCCAGCTTCCCACGATGGCCCACGGTCCACGTAGGGCGCCACAGGGAGTGTCCCACGTGTCCGACTGTCCGGTTAGAGCTCTGACCTGCACAAACAGATGGGACAGCGAGATTCGTCTGTGTCCCACCTGTCCGACCTGAGTACAGGGCTGCAACCCCCGCGGGGGTTGCAGCCCCTCCCGTCGCTATGGAGTAGGGGGAGTTACTGAAGCGAGCGTGTGACGTGCAGCCGCTGTGAACCGCTCGCGAGTACGCTCGCGGGCGTCCTGGTTGTGCTTCAGTTCATTGACGATGGCAGTTGCTTGGTCAAGGAACTCGGAAAACCCGTCGGTGTCCTCATACGCGCGGGAGATGGCAGCGTTGGCGAGTTCCTGGGCTCGATCGATACTCGCGAAAAACGCCGCCGCCCCTTGGGGAACTCCAGTGCTGCCATTTACCTCCGCCGTAATCTCTTGCGCCTGCCTTGCGACTTCGTCCAGTGCCTCCCTAGCGGCCGTCATGGCTGGCGCCGTGTCTGTCGTTATACGGTCATTGGTCGGAATGTATTCCTCTGTGAGTTTCAGCAGTTTGGTGGCTATATCCACGTCACGCCGCATGCTGTCGGCGAGTTCCTCCGCTGCACTCGCCACCTCGGCCGGTCCCAGGATTTCGATCCTCCGGGCACGCTCTGTCATGCGGTCGGCTGCTTCTTTCAGCGGGTTGAGCCTCGACGATTCCGAGTCTCCCGGCAAACCCACGGAGTTAACAATGCGAAGACACTCGTCCCAGGCTGCAAGGTAACTTTCGTACGCCTGAAGCCGCTGTTGCCGAAGCCAGTGGGCTTGATCGACGTCGGCTTGATCGCGAACTTGCTGCAAGGTGACCTGCGCACTGATCAAGGCCCCCTTCTTTGCCGCCCGCGCACCAACAACTGTGCCCACCAGTCCGAACACCGCAGCCACAAGAGCGAGAGCAAGTTCCTTCATGACCAGACATCATCGCTGCGACGGCCGTCAGGCGGAACAGGGCGCAGCGCCTCGCAGGGCGCCAAAGGTGGTGTCCCACCTGTCCGACCTGAGTACAGGGCTGCAACACCCCGGGGGTGTTGCAGCGCCTCATCTTGTCGCCTCCCGTCCGACCAAAGCAGCCGGAAGTGACCTCCCGCCCCTTGCTGGCGTGCGTGTGAGAGGCGTGTGAGCGAGGCGAAACCACGCACCCCGCGCGTCTCCCGTGCAGGTCAGGGCCATAACCAAGCATGTCATGCGCATGCTCTCCGGAGCCGTGTGCGCAGGTTCGAATCCTGCCGGGGGCACTCGCCTAGGAACAGCAGAAATCAAGCGCTGACCAGGGCGGATGCCGACATGAGAGAGCGGGACCCAGTCTCACTGGGTCCCGCTCTTTGTCGTTCATGCGCACTGGTCGCGATAGACCTGCGATAGGGACCCCGCCATAGCCCCAAAGACACCGCGACTGCTACAGGTGGTTGCTGCCAGCTCACTACGGCTCTACGAGGGGTTTCGTTGCAGAGGACTGTCCGCTTCGACAGGCAGGGCTACAGACTCATCTTCGGCGACACGAAGAGGCTGTACCGCGATGACGGCTTCACTCTCCACGCGTCAGAGTTGGCGTCCATTAAAGCCACGGATTTCAAAGCCGCAATGGCCAGCTACCTGAGCGATTGGGATGACGCGGTTGTCCAGACGTTGGTGGTAGATGGTGACTACGGCGAATTCGATGACGAATACAGCACTCCCGGCCCGGTGATGTTTGTCCAACAGCAAAACACTCTCCTGGTCCGCGTCGCCGTAGTCACGAGTGCCCACGAGGATGACGAAAAGGGTTCGCCCGAGCCGCTCTACAGATCGGCACTGCGCCCCTACCTTGCCCGCCACAAGGCTGCGCTGCACAACATCGAAATGGTAACCAACCGGGCTACCTCGCCGTGGATATGGGACATCGACATCGAATGCAGTATTCGCATGAGAAACCTAGAAGATCTGTATGAGATCGGCTACGGAGCTCTTGCCCTCGTTGATGCCTTCGAAAGCGGCCACCTCACACGAGAGACCACGTTGGACCTCCTCAGGGCCGGACATGCCGAAGTATTGGTGGGGCAGCCGGAGGGGCCTTGGCTCGATGTGAAAAGTAGCCACTATGACCTTGACTCGACGCAAGGGAAGATTTCCATTGCGCAGTCCGTCTCAAGGTTTGCCAACGCCGAGCTCGGCGGAATCGTGGTCGTCGGCATGAAGGGGAAGAAGGTCCCAGGCGGAGAACTGATACACAGCATTCATCCCGTCCCTGTCGACGGTAGAACGCTCCGCCGGTACCAGAGCGCCTTGGAGCACCACCTTTACCCACCACCGGACCTCTTGGATATTGAATGCCATGAAACCGATGGAAAGGGAATCGTGTTCCTTCACGTCCCCCCGCAGCCTGAAGAGCTGAAGCCCTTCCTAGTGCACGGTGCTGTAGTGGACGGCCAAGTGGAGGGAGCTTTCATCAGCATCGTGCGCCGCCGCGGTGAAGGATCCATCCCTATTACCGCTCCCGCCATCCACTCGACACTATCCGCCGGCCGCGCCCTCCTGAGGCGCGGCCAGATACCGGATCAACCAACCGATTAGCCACTCAGTCCGGCCAGTCGAGCTCGCGTTCAATCTTGTTGTTCATAACATCTTCCTGGCCGTAAATGCATCCCTCGTAGACGCGGTGGATCACCTCGGGTGAGTTGCCGACCCTGCGCGCCACCTCGGCGACTGGTACTCCGGCGTTCAGCCACGTTGTGATGCAGGTGTGCCGAAGGTCGTACGGTCGGCCCCCAAGGATGGATGCCTGAAGGTCCGGAGGGAGGGCGTACTCCCGAGCGTCCCGCCACACCCGCCAATAGGTACTGCTGCCGACGAGACCTCCCCGCTCATTCGTGAAGAGCCGCCCGTCCTTGGCCGTGCCGAACTCCTTCAGGTGGGTACGGAGCATGGCCACGAGCGGCGGGGGGATCGGGACCGGCCGGTCTTCCTTGGCCTCCCTCGACTTCAGGCCACGCTTGTCGTGGCGCTCTCCGCTGTCTGTCCATTGCTTGCCCGAAACGGGGTGCGTGTCGTGGAGCGTCAGAACGCCCCACCCCTTCTCTGGGAGGAAGCAATCAGCCTTCCTGAGACCCACAGCCTCACTCGGGCGGAGCCCCGCGAAGTACATGACCGCGTAGAAACCCACCAGACGTCGGCCCTTCTTGCGGTCCCAGGTCCCAACGTACGAGACCGACGCGAGGAGTTGGGCAGCCTGCGTCTTGTTCACGAGAACACGAGGGTCCACACGGTCCGATGAGGAACTCTTCACCCTCTTGAGGGCTGTGAGTGGGTTCTCCGTCAGAAGCCGGCGCTCGATGGCGTATTCAACCGCCGTGTTGAGCGCGCGCCGGCGACGACGGGAGGTCTCCCCCGCCGCTGGGGCGCCATCCAGTTTGAAGGAGATCCGATATTGAACATCACGGAGAATCTTCGGGTCTTCCAGCGAGGAGACGAGAAGCGATTTCTTGGAGATCCAACCGTAGGCGTCTTCAAGTTCCTCCGGCGGGTCAAGTTCGGCGTTCTTGGGAATGACCGCCCATCGGAAGGCGAGGCGCAGCTCTTCCGGTGACGGCATCTTCTGTTCTTGCTCCACCAGGGCCAGCGTTACCGCGGCGAGCCCGTCAGCGATTCCCTCGCGGGTCTTGGCCGCAGCGGTCGGCCAGCGCATCGCCATGTACTCGCGACAGAAGGCGAACCAGGGAAGTTCCTCACGGGCTTGCTCGGCACTGGCTTCAGCCCGTACCTCGGATTCAGGCAGACCGTCCGTGATGCGGAATGCCTCGCCACGGCGCATTGCCTGCCACAGTTCAGATCTGCGGCTCTCTGCGAGCGCCACCGTGGCGAAGGTGGCGCTACTGACCTTTCCTCCGACTTTCCAACGGAGCTGGTAGGGACGGGTCTTGCTCTGCGCCTTGGAAACCTTCCAAAGGCGAACGTCGAGCGAAAACCCGTCCGCGGCCGAGCGGTTGTTCTGCTCTGCCCCACTGTCGGTGTCCTTCGTCACGCGCTCTCCTCCAGCGTCTGGAGCCACCGACTCAGTTCGGACCGGCGGATGCGCACGGCGCCATTCGGGAGCTTGATGGACTTCGGGCCCTTCTTGTACTGCCGCCAGCGGTAGAACGTGGCTCGCGGTACGCCTATCTCTTCGATCACTTCGGGGATGGTCAGCATCTCGTCGCGGGGCTTGGCCACGACTCCTCCTCAGGCGAGAGAGTCAAGGGAAGGTGGTGGGACCAGCCGAGAGCCGCCACAGAAACCACGAAATACACAGAAACCCGGGATCGGTGGGTTGACCTGCGGCGATGCCGCGCGGTGAGTGCTGCCACAGAAATCGCCGGAGGTTCCACAGAAATAGGCGGCCGGACCAGCGGAGCCGGGGCTGGTCTATTTCTGTGGCTTCTCGGCAAGTTTCTGTGGCAGTGCTCCGGGAGCCCCTGACGTGGCGGTCTGCGCAGGTCAGGGGCTCACCCGGTTATTTCTGTGGTTCTGTGGTTTCTGTGGCTGGTCTCAGGCGGCCGGGTCGGTCAGACGGGGGTGGACCAGGTAGCGGGGCGAAGGCGGCCGGCCGCGTCCTCCGGTGCGCTGGACGGCTTGGGCGCGCACGTATCCGTGGTCTTCCAACAGGGCCAACACGGGGTCCAAGTCGTTGGCCGTGCGGAACTCGGAGCGGGAGAGCTTGACCATCAGGTCCCGCTTGCTGACCTCCCGCCACCCATGGGTGCGCAAGGCTTCCAGCACAGTGCGGGCCCGCTCGACGATCCGGTCGGCGCCCATCGAGTCGAACGCGGCGAGGCTGTGACTGATGAAGTACTCAGCCAGCGCGATCGCGTCGCGCATGGTCTCTTCCGCCACGGGCACGGTGTGCCCCTTGGTGAGGTGTTCGGCGAGGTGGAGCAGGGCGGCCATGCGGGCGGTGGCGCCAACCAGCTTGCCGCCCCAGTCGCCGATCTGCCCCATGATGCCGCCGCGGGCCTCCAGCATCGGTTCCACCCTCGCCTGGAAGGCGGTGAGGGTCGCGACCGCCTCGGGGCTGAGCTGGATGACGGCGGGGTCGGTCCACTCGGCGAGGAACAGCGTCAGGTCGAGAATGTGGCGCCGGTAGGTCTCCATCACCTGCTCGGGGATGGGGTCGGGCTCGATCTTGCGGCGGCCGACCAGCGACTCAGGAACCGAGTAGAGGAACCTGCCGAGCAGGCCGCGGCCCTTGAACCCGTCCTGGCGTCCGATGTCGTCCAAGACCTGTGGCTGGACGCACAGGCCCATGGTGAGGGCGGGGTGTTCGATGTATTCCTCGCGGGTCTGCCGGTCGACCTTGAGGCGGTCGCCGGCGTGGCCTTTGAGGAAGACGCCCATGTTGGGCTTGCCGGAGTAGCGGCCGGCGATGATGTCGAAGATGTCACCCTCAGCGGACATGACGGCGATCCTTCCGCCCTGCTCCGCCATGCGGGAGGTGACGGTCTCGGCGGTGGTGTCGTCGGCGAGCAACTGCGGTTTGACCGGCACGGTGACACTGTCCGCGGTCTGCGCCAGCGCGATCGCGGTGGCCACCAATTGATCCCGCTCGTCCGTGCTCGCGGATGCCGCCTTGGCGGTGGCTTTGTCGGCCGCTTCCTTGGCGAGGCGGGCAGTCATCTCGGCTTCCACGATGGCGGGTTGGATCAGTGTGCGCAGTTGCTGTTCCGCCTCGTACAGAGGATCGGTGAGCAGGCCGAACACGGCGGACTTCCGGTTGGCGGGCGGGAGCGAGACCACGACGTAAAGGTTGGTGGGCTCGCGCCAGTGCCCGCGCACCTGCACCACCGACCGGCCGCCGGCCGCCGTGGCGAGCACCGACAGGGCGATGCAGCCGGCGAGGTCGACGGGGGTCTGTGTCTCCTCGGCGACCGCGGCCACGAACTCCCGCAGCCAACCCGGCAGCGAGCCCACGGGGAACGCGGTGAGCTTGCGCGATCCGGCGAGGGGAACGGGGTCCTCCCACACGGGCGCGGGGGGCTCTTCCAGGGCGGACAGTCCGGCCCACAGGTCGGGGCTGTCCACAGGCTGTGTGGTCATGAGGCTGCCCTCCCTTCGAGGGGGTTCAGCGGGCGGCGGCCGTCGTCCCTGTGCGGGTCAGGACCAACGGCAGTGCGGACGCCTTCGGCGACGCTCTTTCGGTCGCCTACGGCCGCCCGCGATGGGCGCTGTACGGCGTTCTGAGGATCTTTGGGGGGAGTTCGGGGCTTGATGGTCACGCCGCACCCCTCTCGGCCGTCTGTTGGCCGTTGGTTACCGCGCGGTGGGCGTAGTCCTCGGGCACACCGACAGAGGCGGCCGCGGCGACGATCTGCCAGGCGATGGCGTCCAGCCCGCACGGTCCGGGGCACGCGGTGTGCTGCGCTGCCAGGAACCGGGCGACACCGAACGCCTGCGAGGCGGCCCCGGATTCGGTGCGGGCGCGCACCAAAGCGAGGCCGCGTTCGAGACCGGTGCGGATGTACTGCTCGGTGTGGCGGCATCCGGCGGCCACCGTCCGGTCCCACGTGGCGCGCTCGGGAAGGGAAGAGACCACCTCGCCGTGGGCGGGGGTGGTTTCTTCCTTCACCACCAGGGCGCGGACGGCCGCTGGCAGATCGGCCATGCGGCCGGTGCCGGGACCCAGCCAACGGGCGTAGGACATGTAGGACTTGATGTCGATGCCCGCCCGGACCGCGTTGTGCGAGCCCATGACACCCCGGTAGATCCAGTGCTCACCGCGCGTCGTCGCCACGGTCCGGGTGGCGGGCAGGCTCTCGTGGGCCCATGCGACGGCCGCCGCGTTGTCGAGGTCAACCACGGTCAGCCGCGCCCCTCCGGGGTGGTAGCTGACGCACGCGGCGCGCTCCCATGCTGCCACCCACAGAGGGGAGGTGATGACGTTCCGGTCGGTGGTGGCGGCGGCCCATGCATGGCACGGGGCGGGGCAGTGGCAGGTGCCCGCGCGCTTCATGTTCGGCCGACCGCCGCACACGTTCTTGGCGCATGCGCGGCAGTTGCCGAACGGCACCTTCCCGTCCCGAAGCGGCAGCACCGGCACACCGGCGTCCGCGAGGTGCAGCGCGGTGCGTAGATGCGTGTTCGCGGCGCTCATGCGACCGCCCCCAGCATTCCCGCGCCGGTGAGGTAGACGCGGCCGATGAACTCGGTGTAGGCGGGCGGGATCGCCTCGGTCAGTTCCTCGCGCACGTCGGTCCACGTGATGCCCATCGCAGCCTGAAGCTCCGGGACGGACGGCTTGCCGCCGCCGCTGCCGTACGCGGCGACGTAGGGACCGTGGAAGTACTCGCCATGCCGCCACCCGCGCACCCGCCCGCGGTGGGCAACGTGGGCTGGCTGCACGGCCGTCCAGCCGCCCAACTCGAAGTTGCGGTGCCGGATGACTCCGAGCCGGAACATCTCGCCGCACAGGGTGAGGTCTTTGCGGATCTCGGCGCGGCCGTTGGGTTGTTCGATCACGTACGGCAGGCCGGTCCTGTCGAGCAGGGCGCGGGTGGGCGCCACCAGGTCGACGTGGGCGCGGCCCCATCCCTGGGAGGCGTTCGTACCGACGGTCAGAGCGCATCCGTGCTGGCACGGCGGGGAGGCGTGGACGAACACGTACTGCTCGATCTCTCCGGAAGAGATGAGGGCGGCGAGGTAGTCGAGTGCGTCGCCCTGGTGGCACGGGAAGGGGTAGTTCGGTCGGTGGGCGATGTCGCATCCGTCCACGGCGAATCCGGCGCGGGCGTAGCCCACGGCCGCCCCGCCGGCGCACGAGAAGAGGTCCAGCAGGCGCGGCCGGAGACGGTCTCGCCTGATGGGGGTGGGTTGGGTCATGCTGGGGGTCTCCTGTTTCTGTCGAAGGGACGGAGAACCGGGGCGGTCGCGGTCTTTGGCGAGAGGCGACCGCCCCAGCCACAGCTACTGCTCGGCGGCGAGTGAGTGCGCGTACTGCTGGCGGACGTAGGTGCGGGGTTCGTAGAACGGGCCCGGCTGGTCCATGTCCAGCAGGAACACGGCCGCCGCGTCGGCGGCCGCGGTGGCATCGCCGGACGGGGTGTCGGGCTCGTCCAGGAGTGCGATGCGGTCCAGCAGGGCTGCCTTGCGCAGGTAGAAGTCACGCCCCAGCTCGGTGAAGCACTCGGTGGCGGCGAGGGTGCGTGCCGCCCAGCCGATCTCGCTGTTGATGCTGGGGGCGTTGGCGTACGCCTGCTCTGCGGTGAGCGAGGACTCGGTCTGCGCGGCGTCGGTGGGCTTGGACTCGGCGCGGGCGTAGAGGCGGTTCCGCTTGCGGTCGCGGGTGGGGTAGACGCTCACGGTGCCGACCGTGAAGGTGCGGTCCAGTGCGGCGACGATCGGTTCGGTTTCGGCGGGGTCGCAGATGACGCGGATCTCGAACATGGTTCTCCCATCGGGGTGTTCAGCCGTTGAAGTGGTTGCGCTTGAAGATGGCTTTGCGGATGTGGAAGGTGTTGCCGCCGCGGTGGCCCCTCGCGCTGAAGACCTGCACGGCGATCCAGCCGCCGAAGATGACGGCGGCGAGGATGATGAGCTGGTGGATGAGCGCGGCGAGGGCGGCGATGAACGTGGTGAGCAGGACCAGACCGCCGCACACGGCGCCGAACCCGACGCCTCCGAGGGCGATGTTCACCGCCGTACGCGAGACGGCCGGCTTGGTCGCGACCGGTTCGGGCTTGGCGGGCTCGATGGCGTAGCCGGTGACGACGCGGCCGTCCGGCAGGACGACGCTCGCCACGGCCGCGATGCTGCCGGACTGCACGACCGCGAGCGGCGCCGTGGGGGCGACGGGGGTGATCGGGGTGGGGACGTGGACTTCCACGGCCGCCGGCGTGTGCCTGTTGCGGCTGTAGGTGGTGGGTTCGTTCACGGGCTGTCTCCCTAGTTCCCGAGGGCGGACAGGGCGTCGGCGGACGCCTGCACGAGGTTGTGGATGGGCTCGTACGCGCCGGTGCCGGCGGCGAAGAACCCAAAGAGGAACAGCACGATGGCCGCGCCCCCTCCGGCGGACTTGGTCTTGACGGCGAGGGCGGACGCGGCGCCGAACAGCAGGACGGCGGAGATGCTGAGGATCACGGGGAAACTCGCTTTCGGGCGAGGTGGATGGGTGGATACGCTCCGCAGGCCCCGGGTGCTGGCAAGTTCGGGGCATTGACCGGCGACCGCGCCCACCTAGCTCCTGCTCGGAGCGGGGTCCGTCTCATGGCGGGCGGTCGTCCGTCTTCTCCTCAGCCGGTGCCGGAGCGGTAGATGCGGGCCCACCGGTTGTAGAGCCAGCGGCCGACGCGGATGCGCTTGCCGGTGGCCTTGCAGCGGCGGCAGTCCTTGCCGCGCTTCTGGCGGCCCTTGCGGTCGGTCTTCATCTGGAAGCCCCAGCCGTTGCACTTGCGGCAGTTGCCGAACGGCGAGGCAGCACACACAGCGACGTAACACAGAGTTACGCCGAGCAGGAGTGTGATAGCGAGCAGGGCAGGGGTCATGACGGGCCCTCCGGGGCGGTTTTCAGGGGTTTCCGCAGGTGGGCCGCTATGCGCTAGCGACCTGATCAGGGCTGGTTTGGGGCGCTAAGCGAGCCGCTAACGCTAGCGGGGTGTGCCGCTAGCGCTAGCGGCCCGCAGCGGTCAGCCCGCGTCCCGCTTTCCGTCACGCTCCGCAATCGCCGCGGTGATGTGGGAGCGGTCGACACCGCGCCGGTTGACGACCTTGCCGTCCACCCGGCGGCCCACCTGGATCGTGGACAGACCCCGCGGCTTCAGCGCGGCGGCGAGGGTCTCGGGCTCCCATCCGTCGTAGACCTCGGGGCGCAGTTCGGCGAGCCGCGCGACGACAGTCTCGGACCACACCTTGCTCTCCTTGACCGGGATCACTGCGAGGATGTCGGCGAGCAGGTCGTACGCGCTCGCCACGGTCTCCGGCTCTTCCCCGAGCGCGTGCCCGGACAGCAGTCCGGCCTTCTCGCGCGCCGTGCGGGCACGGGCGGCGATGCTGTCGGCGCCGGGGCCGTCGACGTAGACCGAGCCGACGATCCGGGCATCGGAGCCTTCACCGATGAAGTAGTGAATGCCCTTGTCACCCCAGCTGAACATGGTCGCCCGCACGCCCCGCTTGTAGGCGGACGTGCCTAGCACCATGTCGTTCTCCAGCTGGCCCATGACCTTCAGGCACCAGCGGGCCGACGCGTTGGCGGAAATCCCGGTGGGCAGTGCCTTGGCGTCGGGGCGCTGGGTGGCGAGCAGGAGCACGATGCCGGTGGCCGGACCGCGCTTGACCAGGTCGGTTGCGATCTCCTCGAACTCGTCCTTGTGCTTGGGGTGCTCGAAGAGCACCTGGCACTCGTCCACCCCGATCACGATGGGGTGCAGGCCAAGGGAGCGCTTGTCGGCGAGTTCGCTGGTCACCTTCGACTCCGGGCAGATGTCCCGCGGAAGCGAGCGGATCACCTTGGTACGCCGGCGCAGTTCCTCGCGCAGCGCCCGGAAGTCGTTCAGTGCGTACTCGATGGCGTCGTCATCGTCGCCCGCGGCGTGCCGGTGCGAGACGGCGTTGCCGACCGGGTCCAGGTCGCCGGTGCCCTTCATGTCGTAGGTGTGCAGTTCCGCCCGCGGGTCCAGCGCGGCGATGAGCAGGAGCAGGCGGAGCAGGAAGGTCTTGCCCATGCGCGGGATGGCGCCGATGATGCCCGCGATGTACATCAGGGTGACTTCGACCCAGCGTCCGCGCTGGTCGGTGCCGTAGGCGACGGGCTTGAACAGGTTCACCGAACCGCTGGTCAGCAGCGGCCACTTGGGCTTACGGGAGGTCGACATGTCCTGGTCGCCGACCCACAGCACGAGGTGTCCGGTGTGCTCGCTCGGCACCGCCTCGGGCCACACGCAGCCGAGCGGCCGGCGCAGACCGGAGGCGAGCCGGTCGCGCCGCTCGATGACGTCCGTGACCGTGACGCCGTAGGGGAGGTTGCCCTCCGCACGCCATCCGGGACCGTCGCGGGTGATGGGGGCGGTGAACTCGAACCCGTCCCGGCCCTTACCCTGTGCCTGGTTGATGGCAGGGATACCGAGCGAGCCGAGCGCACGCAGCACGATGTCACTGGTGAGCTTGACGGCCTTGGGGAGCTCCACCGCACGGTGGATGACCGGGTCGTCTGCCTTGCGGCCGGCGGCTCCGAGCGCCATGACGACCGCGCCAACCGACAGGGCCTGAAGCCAGTCGGGGGCCAGGACGTAGATGGCGAGCGCGGAGCCGAGCCCGATGAACATCGCGAGCACGGCGACCAGCGTCCGCAGTCGGACCCGTCCGTCACGCTGGCGCGACAACTTCAGGTACTCGGCAGCGTCCTCACGCCGGACTGCGGCGAGTCGGACCGGCTCGCCCTCGCGGTCGGCCACCCAACGCATGGTGGCACCCACGAACTTCGCGGCACCGGACGGCGCCTGAAGCGTGAGCCGTGCGGCGTAGACCGGAGACCGCAGCGCGTGATAGCCGACCGAGTGGGCGTAGTGGCGGGCCACCCATCCGGTGGCGGTCTTCAGTTCCGCCACGGACTTCAGCCACAGCGGAACGACCGGACGGCGCTGCGCGGCGAGCAGCCGACCGAGGTAACCCGGACCGGTCGCCTTGACGCTCGGAAGGTCGACCATCACGCGGGCGGTCGGATCGCCCGACTCGATACCCGACCGACTCGGGTCGGGGTCGGCCGACGGGTCGGCGTCGGGTCGGGTGGTCGGGTCGGCCGACTCGGTCCGGGCCGACCGTGCCTTGTCGAGGTCGACTACCTCGCCCCCGGAGTCGGCGGCCATGTCGGCTTCGAGGCGGTGGAAGAGTTCATTCTCATCGTCGGGGTGCTTCACTGAAGGTTCCTTCCAATGGGAGGCAGGGCGGGGTCCGGCCGACGCTGTAGGAGGTGGGCGGACGGACCCCGCACGGCAGTGCTACGGGGGGTGGCATGGGAAAATCTGAGGCCAGGACGCGGCAGTGCGAGTGGTGCGGCAAGCCGGTGCAGCACCCAGAAAGCCGCTGGCGAAGGCAGCGTTTTTGCAGCAAGGCACACCGCCGCAGGAACCGAATCCTGGACGCTGTCTGGGAGTTCCTGGACATCTGGTAGGTCACGCAGCGCGCTGTTCCTCGGGATAGGCGCAGGGCACGCACATGCCGAGCGAGGTGGGGATGACGTATCCCGCATCCGTGCGGCACTGCGGGCAGGTACGGCGGGCGCGCATCGCCTTGGCGAGCGCGGCCCGCTTGCCGGGCGTCATCGGCCGCACGGGCTTGGCTCGGTCGACGCAGTAGAGGTAGGCGACCAGCGGCCCGCGCCGGTAGCGCGGGCGCAGCACCTGCGCCGCGATCGGCTGACCTCCCGGACGTAAGCCACGGGCGCGCAGTTGGCGACGAGTGGCGAGCCCGTCGGGGGCGTAGCGCCACGGGTAAGTGGGGACGCCGTACTGGCTGCCGCTCGGGTCGTAGCACTTGCCGAATGCCGCGGGCATCAGGCGGCCTCAGCCTCGGACTCCTCGCCCTCCGTGTCGTTGACGGAGTGCAGCGGGCGGCCCTCAGCGCGCTCGGACTTCAACACGTCGCGCAGTGTGCGGGCGTTGGTTGCCGAGCAGTGCACTTCGGTGCGGATACGTTCCGCAGTCAACTCCGCGTCCGGCCACTGTGCGGTGACCGTGCGTGCCTCGGTCAGCAGCTCCTCGAAGGTGCGCTGTGCCTTGGCCTTTCCCTTGACGGGAGTCCGGCGGCGCGGACGCTGCTTGGCATCGGCCGGGGGCGTCGGCGTGGCCACCGGTGGCGGCGCGGGGGTGGTCTCTTCGATGGCGGGGGCGAGGTCGCCCATGCGCAGCATCACGCGTTCGCGGCGCGGGGTCTTGGACCGCCACTTGCGGCCGTACTGCTCGCGCAGATCCGCGCGAGCCAACTGCCGCTCCTTCTCCCGCGCCAGCGCCTCGCTGTATGAGGTGACCTCCCACAGCGTCATGCGGCGCCAGAGTGCAAAGGTGGAGGGGAAGGCGAGCAGCCAGCGGGAGAACCGGATCTTCTCCATGCGCCGGCCGGTGGCAGCGCCGATCCGCACGGCGTAGATATGCGCGCCGATCTCGGAAAAGACCACCCACAGCAGCGGCATGGTGCCGTGGGCGACCTTGGCCGAAAGGGAGTGTCCGGCGGCGATGTTCAACCCGCACGTGATCAGCGTGAGCGCCCAGGGCACGAACCGCACCCACGCGAGCGCCATATCCATGCGGATCAGCAGCAGGTTGGCGACGGTGAATACCGGGATGGCTACGTCGATACCGACCGGCAGCATCCACGGCGAGGCAAAGCCCCAACTCGCGGCGGCAGCAGAGACCGCGTCGAAGGAGGAGATCAGTCCCAGCGCACCGACCGCGGCGGCGGCGAGCGCGCCGATTCCGGCGAGTCCCAGTTCCGGGCGGGTCAGCGGCGGCACTCCGGACGCGGGTGTGTCGGGGGTGGTAGTCATGCTGCTGCCTCCATCCCGCTGGACGTGCCGGGGCGACCGGCGCGGCGGTTGTTGACGGTCCCTGCTTGGGGGGTGAGGTCCAGAGCGGTCAGCCAGTCGGCGCCGGAGTTCTTGGCCGCGTACATCTGCTCATCGGCCAACCGCAGCAGCGTGGACAAGTCCACGTCGTCGGCGCGAGGGTCGTAGGCGACCGCGCCAACGGAGGCGCCCACCGTGAGGGGGCGGCCGTCGACGGTGACCGGCTGCTCGATGGCGCGGGTCAACTCGCCCAACGTCCACGACAGATCAGCGCGACTGAAGACGCGAGCCACCGCGGCGAACTCGTCACCCCCCAGGCGCACCACGGTGCCCCCGTTGATGTCGGCCCATTCCGCGAGCCGCCGACCGGTGGCCGCAATGACCGCGTCGCCGGCAGCGTGCCCGTAGGTGTCGTTGATCTCCTTGAACCTGTCGAGGTCAACGACGTAGACCGCACTGGGACCCCCCGCCAACACCTTCATGGCGCGCTCCGCGAACGCGTCGCGGGTGAACAGACCAGTCAGCGGGTCACGTCGGGCGGTCTCGATACGGCGGCGCAGGCGCAGCGCGTGCAGTGACCATCCGGCCGCCATCGGCACGCCGGCCGCAGCGGCAAACAGCAGCTCACTCATGCCGCAGCCCCCTTGCGCGCCGCACGCTGGCGGGCGGGGCGGACCAAGGGAACGACGTCGAACAGGTCCGGGTTCTCCTCGATGACCTGCGCCGCGATGCGGACCAGGTGGTCGGGAAAGTTCGGGTTGTCGGCGAGGATGTCGCGCGCCGCGTCTTCGCGGGCCGCGCGCTCTTCGTCACTCTCGCCCTCGACCCCGAGCCACAGCTCAACCGGGGTACCGAGCGCGAGTTCCGCGAAGTCCTCGGTAGAGATGGCCTGTTGGCGGCCGATGTACGTACGCATGGCAGTTCTCCTGGCATCGAAGGGATGCCGGGGCGGTCGCGGTCTTTGGCGAGAGGCGACCACCCCGGAAAGGCAACGCCCGCACCGCAGACGCGGGCGGGGCGGTACGGGGGTCAGACGGTGGCGATGATGAGCGCGGCGACCAACAGCCACAGGTAGTGGAAGGACTGGTCAAGCGCGTAGGCGCCGGTCCCGATGTGCGGGTTGTCGTCGCGGCCGGCGCGCGGAGCACCCAGCCGGTAGAACTCGCCCTTACCGGTCACCTTGGCCAGCCATGCGAGCGTGCTGCGCCGGTCAGCCCACCAGTGCGTGGCCGCGTCCATGGCGAGCCCAGCGACCGTGCCGAGCAGCGACAGGCGCAGGTTCAGCAGCCAGGCGACCGGCAGCAGGACAGCAACCTTGGTGGCGGTCAGGGTGGCGACGTGCCGGGCGTCGGCGAGACGGCCGACCCAGCCGGGGCGGCCCTTGTGAGCGGACTGGTGCGAGGTCTGCACCCAGTGATCGCCCACGCTGTGAGCGACGTACAGGGCGATGAACACGGCGGCGAACGTGGCAGCGTCCACGGCGGTCACCGGCTCTCGTCGCGGGACTGCACCAGCTGAATGGCCAGCCGGGCGAAGTGAGCAACGGCGTCGAAGTCCGCGAACGTCACGCCGTAGGTCTCGGCCGTCTGAAGCATCCCATGCAGGATCGAAGCGGCATCAGCCGTCTGAGCGGCCGTCGGGCGGTGTCCGGGGGTGAACTCCATGGCGGCCGACCCAATGCGGTTGGCGATGTTGTCGAGGTCGCTTTGATTCACGGTTCTTCTCCTGGTGTCGAGGGACATGAGGTCGAAGCGGTCGCGGTCCTTGGCGAGAGGCGACCGCCTCGCGGAGCGTGGCGGCGGAGTCAGAGACGATCCCGGCTCCCCTCAGCGCTGCTCGTACGAGACGAGCAGCGGAGGCAACCGGCCGCCGCGCCAGAGCGCGGCGGCGAGGTGAGGTGGTGCGTTGTCTCCTTCATCGCGACCGCGCTCCCGTGTCAGGTAGAGCTGTCCGGCCTCGAAGTAGGCGTATGGAGACGTGACCTTGCGGTCTAAGCCCTCCGGTTAATGCCAAGGCGCCGGGTCGCCTCCCCCCGTCCGATGCGGGGCTCCTGGTCGTGCGCGCGTTCCGGTCGCTGACGCGATCAGAACGAGAGGAACATGTATTACGTGTTCCTCATCTTGCAGAGGGAGGTTCGCCCCGTCAAGCCCTTCGGCTGATGGAGGTCTGCGAGACCCTCGCGCTCGATGTACCTACAGACTGGCGTCGGCAGCGACGACGTTCGACTTCGCGGTTGCGCGGCTCAAGTCGTTCTTAGCTACCGTGAAGTCGAACCAAGTCGTCCCAGGAAGTCGGAGGTTGGCATGGCGAACGAGCGACTGCGCGGCGCGATAGTGGACTTGGGCCTGACGCTCGATGAGGTCGCCGAACGACTCGGGGTCGCGGCCAAGACGGTTGAGCGATGGATCAACGAACCTGAGCGCAAGCCATACCGCCGCTTCCAGTTCGCAACGGCATCGCTGTTGAGGTGCGAGGTGTCGTACCTGTGGCCCGACGAGCGCACGTCAGCTGAGGTCGCGGCTGCTGGCAACGCGGAGTTGGTCAGGCTCTATCCGCACCGGTCCGTCGTTATGCAAAACCTCTGGACGAACCTCTACTCCAAGGCGACCCGTCAGTTTGACCTGCTGGTGTACTCCGGGTTCTGGCTCACGGAAGACGCGTCGTTCCACCGCATCGTGAAAGAGAAGTCAGCCGACGGAGTGCCCATCCGCTTCATCCTCGGGGAGCCCACGTCGCCGGCCGTGGCGGTGCGCGGCGAGGACGAAGGGATCGGCGCGGCGATGGCGGGCAAGATCCGGAACGCCCTCATCAACTACGGCCCGCTCTTCGGTCTCCCTGGGGTGGAGTTCCGGCTGCACAGTACGACCCTCTACAACTCCATCTACCGGGCCGATGACGAGATGCTGGCGAACGGGCACCTCTACGGCGTCGGCGCCTACATGGCGCCCGTGCTGCACCTCCAACGCGTGCCCGGCGGTGAACTCTTCGACGCCTACGCTGAGAGCGTTGAGAAGGTCTGGCAATCGGCCCGCCCGATCTCTTCTCCCGCCGATTGGGAAGGCACTGCCTGATGAGCCGCATCGACTACTTCCGCGACCCGAACGCCCCTCAGGCCAACTCGGTGGTGCCCTCGGTCACCGCGATCGTTCGAGACGACACGGGGCGGTTGCTGCTCATCCACAAGACCGACAACGACCTGTGGGCGCTGCCCGGTGGTGGCCACGACATCGGCGAGCGCATCGCTGACACCGCCGTACGTGAGGTCGCGGAAGAGACCGGGATTGACGTCGAGGTAGACAACATCGTCGGCCTCTACACCGACCCTGAACACGTGCTGGCGTACGACGACGGAGAGGTCCGGCAACAGTTCTCCATCTGCTTCCGAGCCCACCCTGTCGGGGGCTCCCTGCGTACGAGCAGCGAGTCAAAAGAGGTCCGCTGGGTTGACCCAACGGACCTTGACGGGCTGGACATTCACCCGTCGATGATGCTGCGCATCCGCCACGGCCTCGACGACTCGCGGCGAGAGCCCTACATCGGCTGACTGCCGGCGGAGGCCTGCGCCAACCGGCTCTCAACACGCTTCGCCGCTGCGTGAATCTCGGGGGCCGCGCGCTGAATGAACCGCCCGACGATCGTGTCTGGACCGTACCGGTGCACGATCTCATCCAGCCGCTCGGTCGAGGTGGTCTGCGTTCCGTCGGGCGTCGTCGTCATGTCGCAGAAGAGCAGGGCGTCGACCAGGTCCGGACGCTCTAGCTCGAACTCCCCTTCAAGCTCCTGCCTCAGCCCGCGTTCCTCGGCTTCCAACAGGGCGCAGGAGTGGTGGGCCACGAGACGAACGACCCGCTCGTCTGCCTTCTCCTGGTCGCGGAGGAACCGCGCACCGTCCAGGGGATGAAAGCCGGTCGTGGCGATGGCCGGCGAGTACCCGATGTCATGCAGCACCGCGGCAGCTTCCAGCAACTCAGCATCGGCACCCATGATCGGGCCCAAGGAGCGAGCGCGCTTGGCGACCCCCAGCGAGTGCGCCCACCTGCGCGGGAGCGGATCGGACAGCAGCGATTCGGAGAGCGAGTACGCCCACTCAGTCAGTCCCATGACGGCCAAGACTACGGCTGGGCGGTGGACGTCGGGAGAGCGCGTACAGTTCGCCCCTTGCCGTGCACGGTGGCGAGCAGGCCGTTTCCTTCCATCTGGGCAAGGACACGACGCACCGCAGTACGGGAGGCGCCGAAGCGCTCACAGAGCTTCGCTTCGGATGGGTACTTATCGCCCTCGGAGAGTGAGTCCTCCGCGATCAGGTCTGTCATCCGCTCTCCGAGGGAACGTCGATCACCACCTCGGACGACGCGCCACCCGATACCGGGAACTGACTCGACAACGCCTTCAGCCTCCAGCACCTTCAGAGCGCGGCGGACGGTGTTGCGGGAGACGGCGTGCGATCTCATCAGGGCGGCCTCTGACGGCAAGGCATCACCTACACCTCCCGCTTCGATCTGCTGGCGCAGCGATTCAGAGACCTGCAAGTACGTACCTCGCGGACTGGCTTGCGGCACCTAGCTCCCCCCATCCTCGACCTCTGTCACGCCATCCAGGCGGCCCCTCTACTCGTCCAGTTTCCCACGTCAGCCCCAGCGAGCCATCGGCACCTGCCTCCCGTCTCACCGCCCTCGCAACCGTCTCCCCCACCCGCGATGCGGGAGATTCTTGTCTCCGTGAGCACTTTGCCCACTAGAATCCACATCGGGAGCTGCTATTTCTTTCATTACTTCGACCCAGCGTTCCTGGGCATCCAAGTTTGCAGCTGCCCCGATAAGTTGTTGGACCAAGGGCGCCACCGATTCGGCCCACCCATCTGACCGCGGCCGGATATTAAGGCTCTTCGCCAGCACATCTAGCATCCGCGAGTCAATACGTCCTGATTGGACAGCCGAAATAATATAGTCGAGCAAGTTCCTGCGAAGACCGTCACCAGACAATGCAGCCTGTTCCACCATGGAACGAATAGCACCTGCACGAACCCAGCTATCCTTGTCTGCGAAGCGGTCTTGCAACGCAGAAGCGTTGCGTGGAGAGGGATGCATTCCCAAGGCGTGAACGGCACGCCACCTATGCACGGGTGACGCCTTTCGTGAAATTTTCACAAGCTTCTTTGCAGCCTTTTTATCAAGCGTGCACCGCCGCAGAGAGTTAGACAATGCCCAACCTTCCAGCGAATCTTCAACGCACAGCCTCTTGATGAGCTGAGGACTAGCAGGGAAGCCATCCTCAATGCTGAACATTTCCAGCCAAGAGGCGAAATCGGATTCCCCCGTCATCGAATCTTCTACAATCGCAATAAGATCAGATCGACACTTCGATCCCAGCATCATGCTAGAAAGTGTCGACCCATTGAGCCTGAGGGCGTCTTCTACTTCCTCCACGGTGTTTCGAACCGGATCCCATCTCTTCTCGGCCAGCATCGCGAGAACGGCGACTATCATCCCCTTAGAAACTCTCCCGTTTATCAGAGAGTAGCCTGCAGCAGAGTAGTTCCAGTCGTAAACCAAGGATATGAAGCAGTCAGCCCGCTCGGCCCCCTCTATCTGCTCAACCGCGAGCCGGAGAGCATCAAAAGACACCGCCCCCAGCGTAACTTGATCAAAAGACGATGAATTCCAATCCTGAGCGTTGTGAGCCAGATGGCGGGCAACGAGAAAATCATGGAGCAAATGATGCGAAAACCATGCACCCTCATCTTTCACCTTCAAAGTGCCTGACTCCACTAGGCACCTCGTATTGCGCTCGCCAGCGAGCTTGGTAAACCTGGCCAGGTCCACTATCCTGCTCTGATTTTGCTGATACTCATGCATCGCCGCCAGGGAAACCTTCCCCAAGGCGTCGTCTGGGATATCGAGAATACTCCTGTAGAAGGCTTCGATGGTCGCAGCTCCGCTTGCTCCAACAGATTCCGATTCCAACGCTCTATCCAAGAAGAACGGTCGCGTCAGGAGCCCTAGATTTACAGGCAATGCGGTTACTTTACGACTTTTCTCCCAGACCCTCTTTATCTCCTCCTGATGCAAAGGTAGAACTGTAGCCAGCAGCCAACGGTCCGGGTTCATCGCACGGCGGGCTAGGCGGTCAGTAACTACAACACTCAAAAACGGGTAGCGGCGTGCTAGTTCGTCAAGGGCCCGCAAGGCTGGCCCTACATACTCCCGCGAGGCCTCATTGAGACCATCCGCCAGAACAAGCGTGCGGGGAGCGTAACCATGATATTTGAGCACAGACTTAAGTGGAGGATCGGACAAGTTAACAAGCTCACGCATTATGTAGTCTGGGTCCCCGGAAGCCGTACTCGTGGCAGGAAGATCCCTCAGCGGCACCCACACAGGAACGATCTCTGACTCCGAAGCCTTAAGCGCAAGCCGGGCCAGAGTCCATGTCTTCCCACTGCCCGCTTCCGCCGATAGAAGTATTCGCCCTGTCTCAAAAGCCTTGCCCAGAATTTCTTTTTCAGCCCTTTCACCGGACGTCACGTCTGGAAAACGTCCCTGGAAGAGCTCGTCGTATCCCCGACACCAAGCCACTCGCGGCCGAAAGGCGGGTTCATGAGAAATGATTCTCAACGCCTTCGCGTGAACGATCGAGCGCATGCCATCCCAGACCGCCGCCTCTTCGTTTTCGTCCATGCGCCTCGGTTCACCTCAATCTCGTATCGGGCTCATCCTCAAGGAATTCGTTAACCAATTCATGGACGAATGCACTGGCAATCTCCGCAGTCGCCTCCTTGTTCACCTTCCGTTCAGTATTATTACCCTTTGAATTAATCATGTCGGAGATGCAGCGAACTACAAGGAGTCTTGGATTGTACGATGGGTTGTCGCGCGATGCGGCTACAGCGGTACACACGCCGGCCGACTCCATGTCAATCGCTACAGCGTCATCGAAAGTCTTAACGACCCAACGCTGCTCTTCACTGGTCGGATCCCCATATACCTTATCGCCCGCCACAATGCTGCTATCAGTGAGGACCTTACTGCCTCGGAACTGCTTCCCACCGACAGGGTTCTTTCGGTTTCGCTCCTTCCAGTCATATCCAAGATGGGCCGCATGGTATTTGTGTAGCCTTATCGACGGGTGATCGTATGGGACGAAGCGGGTTTGCCTGCCATGCTTGCTCAGCTTCGCAAACGAGCAGTAGTGGATATACGGAGGAACCACAAGGTCACCGACAGAAATACCTTCTCTGCCATTGATTCCGCCCGCAATCCCGCAAAAGACGATGAGCTCCGGCTGCATCCGCTCAATTAGATCTTTGGTAGGGTCACCAACCATCAAGTTTCCCCGACCAACCTGACAGTGAATCACGTCCGGAAAGTCCGGGTCAGCATCAGGGGCCGCGTAAAAGTCATACTTGAGGTGCCTGCCAAGGTTGCACCTCTCGCGCACAGCCCACGTTTCCTCAGCTATGGCAGTGAGTATTGCTACGCGAGCATGCGCATAGCGGCCGTCAGTCTTTGGCATGTCGCCACCCCGCAATTCACGCTTGCGGGCCCCATGCAGCCCACTAACCACGCTACTGCTGGCACTCCCCGCGTGCATCTCTGTGAGCCTCTGTGAGAGCTTCCCCGGCCCATGCCACCCGAGGCCTTGCCGACTGCGTGGCTGACTGGGCGAAGCGTGCTGCCACACAAACCACCGGTCCTGGTTGACGCGACGCGTGCCGGGGCGAGCCAGCCTCAGTTCAGCATCCGGCCCACGCACGGTACGCGATAGAGATCGACATGGCGCAACGCTTCCGGTCGAAAAGCAGCAGGTCATGGCCCGTTCCCCTGCCCGTCATGGCATGCCCTCCGGAGCCGTGTGCGCAGGTTCGAATCCTGCCGGGGGCACTCGCCAGTCAGCCAGCGTGAATCACGCTCTGACCAGTGCGGATGCCGACTTGAGAGAGCGGGAGTCAGTCTCACTGACTCCCGCTCTTTCTCGTTGTCTCTCAGCGTTCGCGACACACCTCCGACACACTCGTCAACAACAGGACTGAGGGCCTGAGGATCAGCATCCACACCCCAGCCGCTTCAGCCTCAACCGACAGAGCCGTGTCGGTGCGTGAGCGTCGTACCAAGTCGCTCGCGCCCAAGCGGCGAAGCACCGGCCGACTACGGACGGCGAACGCCCGATCAGAGAAGTCGAGACACATCCTCAAACGAGGATGAATACTGTTCCGCATGGCTAGCCCAACAACTATCGCAACCGCACCCTTTCGACGGGTGGCAATTGCTTCCTCCCGCCGCATCATCCGCGACACCATGCAAGCGGTCGATGACTTGCCGGGATTTAATGCGATACAGCGGAGAGAGTTGCGCAAAGATGTACGGCGGATCATTTGCCGCCCTCGGGTTGCGACTATGCATCTCACTCAGCTCTGGATGCCTGCATACTACCTCGTAACCTGCATATCATTCTTTGGCATTCTAGCGGGAACGCTGGCATGGACCAAAGAAGCAGCCGTGCGCCCCGCCAGCATTGGCTTTGCAATCGGAGTAAGCGCAATGGCGGTTACCATGCTCATCTCTCGCACACTCAATGGACGATACCGTCGCATCCGTCTCTTGAGAAACTATCTCAATTCATCGTTCTTGCTTTACCTCTTCTCCGCACTGTCTTACTCTGCTCTACAGGCATCTTGGGCAGCCGCAACCGCGATGGTCGCAACATTTCCAATGTCACTTTTTGTGGGAATCTACTCATACTCGGCAATAATTGCATTGACCGTGCGTCGTCGAATGGGCCGGACCGGAAACATATATAGGATTGCCGCAAGGTCGATGCTTGAGACGGCTGCGTTGATTTCACGCAGCCGCACACGGTGGGACTCTCCCCAAATTTCACGGAAAGCAGTGGCATCCATCGAAGATCTCGCGAGGGCCTGCCAGAACTCACTTACACTACGACCTCGTATAGGTTTCTGGCACGCTGACGTCTTCTCGCAGACAGCTACTGAGGCACTTAAGGTCGCACACTTGGTGCGAGAGCACAAGAAGCCAATTGTATGCGCATCCATGGAAGAAGATTTCGAGAGAGTCGCAACGTCACTATCACATGGGTTCATTGCTCTACTAAATAACGACCGAAGCAAACTTCTTGAGAACGCTCCTGAAGCCATCCGTAAAGACCGCCTCAAGATTGCACTTCGACACCTGCTGCCAGTAGCACTGTTCACCGCAGCAGCTATCGCACTCCCAATGATCCCGCCAATCTCCGACCAGGAAAAAATCGCCGAAAGCCTGAGGCTAACTTTCATCGTGGCAGCAATCCTTTCCCTTGTGGCACCGCGGAGCGATTCCTCCACGCGGATCCTTGATACGCTAGAAAAATCAATTCCATCTAAGTAGCACTTAGCCAGCCGAGGCGGTTCGCGGGCAATAAATCACCCGCAGAGACCGCATGAAATAGAAGCTCAAAACTGCGCACACAAGCCTCCCAAAGTGGCCACCAGGGCTCGCTTTGGGAGGCTGTCCTAGTTGTACTGCCCAGGGAGGTTGGTCAGCCTGGTGATGGGTGGCTTGCCGCCGATTGCGGTGTGGGGGCGGTGGTGATTGTAGTGATGGAGCCAGGCCGGCAGGGCTTTGCGGCGGGCTGATTCGCTGGAGTATTTGATCAGAAACGGTTTGGGTTCTGGGTCGTTGGGTGGGTGTGAGCGATCTGGTGGTGGACGCGCGACATCTGTCGCCGTCGGCTCAGGAGGCCCTGCGGCTGCGGGCGGTGGCCGCGCTGGTGGCGGGACGGGACCGTGAGGACGTGGCGGCGGTTTTCGGCGTGTCGCTGAAGGCTGTCGACGGGTGGTGGGCGAAGTGGCAGGCCGGCGGGCGGGAGGCGCTGGTCATGCGTCCTCGTGGCAAGCCAGTCGGTGTGCACCAGGTGCTCGGGGAGGCCGAGCAGGTCGCGGTGCGTCAGGCGGTCCTCGATCACCGGCCCTGTGACGTGGGGCTTTCCGGTCAGCTGTGGACGCGGCGGTTGGTGGGCGAGCTGATCGCGAAGCTGTACCGGGTGCGGCTAACCGAGGTGGGGGTGGGCAAGTACCTGAAACGCTGGGGGCTGTCCTTCCAGCGGCCGGACAAGCGGGCCGTGGAGCAGGACCCCGATGCTGTCAGGCGCTGGCACCAGGAGACCTGGCCGGAGATCCGCGCGAAGGCGAGGAAGGGCGGCGGGGAGATCCTCTTCGCCGACCAGGTCGGGATCCGCTCGCCCCAGGTCACCGGTCGGACCTGGGGCGAGAAGGGGAAGACACCTGTGGTGCCGCGGAGCGGGAACCAGTTCACGGTGAACGCGATGTCGGCGATCAGCACCAAGGGCCGGATGCACTTCATGGTTTTCACCGAGAGCTTCACCGCCGAGGTGATGTGCCGCTTCCTGGACCGGCTCGCCGGCCACTTCGACCACAAGGTCCATCTCGTGGTCGACGGGCACTCCGCCCACCGTTCAAAGAAGGTCCGCGACTGGCTCGCCGCCCATCCCGACGACGTCGAACTGCATTTCCTGCCGCCGTACTCACCCGAGCTGAACCCCGACGAGCTGGGCAACGCCGACCTCAAGCACGGCCTGCCCAAACAGCACCGGGCCCGGAACCAGGCCGAACTCGCCGCCGAGACCCGCCGCTTCTTCCGCGGACGCCAGCGCCAGCCCCACATTGTCCGCGGCTACTTCGGCGGCCCACACGTCCGCTATGTCCTAGACGAGAACCCCATGAGTTTCTGATCATGAGGGAGAAAGGGCCGCTGATTTTACCAGAGTTGACGCGGGTACGGTGGTCACCATGCCTATGGGATACATAGCGACGACTGTGCTCATCGCCTGGTGCACGTTCTTCGCCGTCGTCGCACCGCGCCGGCCCCGCCGAATCGCGGGAACGAGCTTCTGGTTCGGCATGATCATCAACGAGGTGCCCCACTTCGGCATCTACTTCCTAGCGGCATCCACGGCACTGGCCGCCGGTCAGGGAGACCTGGGATCCACCGGCGCCCGAGCGACCGTGGCCCTCGCCGCCCTCACCACCCTCGCCCTCGCGTACTCCCTCTGGCTGGGAATCCGCTCGGGCCGCTCCATCGACGACGCACTCGACGAGGGCCTGGGTGCCGACTGGCGCGACCGCGTCCGCATCCCCCTGCGCCGCCACCGCCCCTGGCTCCGCATCCTGCTGCTGCCGGCGTACATGAAACAGCGCGACGTACGCGTCGTCCGCAACCTCAGCTATGGCGACGCTGGCCGTCACAACCTCTTGGACCTCTATCACCACCGCGACACCCCGCAGAACGCCCCGGTCCTCGTCTACTTCCACGGCGGCCAGTACACCAGCGGAGCCAAGAGCCGCGAGGCACGCCCCCTGCTCCAGCGCCTCGCCTCCCAGGGCTGGGTCTGCGTCAGCGCCAACTACCGCCTGCGCCCCGAGACGACGTTCCCCGGCCACCAGATCGACGCGAAGAAGGTCATCGCCTGGATGCGCGAGCACGGCACGGCCTACGGCGCCGATCCAGCCAGGCTCTTCGTCGCGGGCAGCTCCGCCGGCGCCAACATGGCCGGCCTCTGCGCCCTCACCCCCAACGACCCCAGGTTCCAGCCCGGCTTCGAATCAGCCGACACCACCGTCACCGGGGCCATCTGCTTCTACGGCTTTTACGGTCACTACTTCGGCACCCCGCCCGACGAACCCGCCCCTCCCATGCAGCCCCAGGGCTACATCCACCCCGCCGCGCCGCCCTTCTTCATCGCCCACGGCACCAACGACGCCCTGGGCACCGTCGAAGGCGCCCGGCACTTCGCCGCCCAACTGCGCGCCGCTTCCCACAACCCCGTCGTCTACGCCGAACTCCCTGGCGCCCAGCACAACTTCGACATCTTCCGCTCCCCCCGCTGCGAGGCCGTCGTCGACGGCGTCGCAGCCTTCACGGCCCGGACCCTAGCCACCCCCTGACCAGCAGCCCGTGACGGCCCGTCCGCCGACGGGATCACCCCCCGGAGCCCGCCTCAGGGGAGACCCTTTCAGTGATGCCGCCAGTCGGTAACGCTCACGCACCGTCAACGAGCCTGAACCCAAAGCGTTTCGGATCAATGAGCTTTTTCAGCGAGTTCTCCGGCGGGTGAGGCCGCCGAGCGTGTTGACGTGGCTTCCAAGCAGGCCAGTTGCTGCTCTGGCTGGGCCGAGCCGCTGTCGCAGCGTCACCCGATCGGTGGCCACTCTGAAGAAGCTCAATAGAAGCGGCCCAGTGCCCAGCCGTCGGCGAGGGTGCGGTGGAAGCGTTCGACCTTGCCGTTCGTCTGGGGCCGGTAGGGCCGGATCTTCTTGGGTGTGATGTCCAGCTCGGCGCAGGCCTGTGTCCAGTGCCGGGAGCGGTAGGCCGAGCCGTTGTCGGTGAGGACTCGTTCGATGCTCACGCCGCGGGCGGCGAACCAGTGGACCGCGCGGCCAAGGACACCGACTGCGGTGGCGGCCGTTTCGTCGTCGCAGATCTCGGCGTAGGCGACGCGGGAGTGGTCGTCGACGACGGTGTGGACGAAGGCGGTGCCCAGTAGCGGTCCGCGGTATTTGTTGTGGGGTTTGCCGGGGGTCGCGGCACGATTCTTGCGGCCCTGGGTGCCGCCGACGTAGCGCCCGCCGCCGCCGTCGGGCACGTTGCCGAGTTTCTTGACGTCGATGTGGAGCATCGCGCCGGGGTGATCGTGTTCGCAGCGGCGGACCGGCTCGCCGGTGGCGCGGTCTATATGGGACAGCCAGTTGATCCGGCACCGGGTCAGAACCGCGTGCACGGCGACCAAACGGGTTACGGTTACCACCCAAGGCTGGAACCTCAGGCAAGATGGGGTGTTTCTTGCTGTTGGTGAAAACACCCCGCCTTAGATCTCAACGGGATCGTACGTGCCGTCATGGAACTTGAAGGTCTTCACCTCGATGTCGCACTCGTCGCGTATGTAACCGCCGTAGCCCCGGCGCGCGACGTGAGGAGCGATCAGCTCTAGCAGTGCGTCAAGGTAGAGCGTGAGGTCATCGACCCAGTAGATGCGCACGAACAGCTCCCACTCGTATCGCTTCCCCGATGACGTGAACTCCTGCACCGTGCGGCGTAGGGACACGATGTCGCCGCCAGGAAGCCGGTCCTGGCCCGAGAGAAGCAGCGGGTACGGATGATCGTCTGGGTCCAGATCATCCGGACCTTCGTCGTCAATGCCCATATGCCAGCGCAGGGCCGCCAGAACCCGGGCAGGCGTGTCGTCGCGCAGGAAGCAGGAGAAGACAACCTCGTAGTGATCACTCATAGGGCGCATTGTGTCCGACCGCACTGACACCGCCGTGTGGCCGGCGGCAGGGCGCGTGCCAGACGCATGCCAGATCGTGTGGGGAACCACAGGGAACGCCGGGGAGTCAGCGCATACGCCCATCAGACGCCGAGTCCTTCTCCCCCAGGTCAGCGCATCAGTGGTCCCAAAAACACCTTTGCTTCCCAAGCTCAGAGCGCCAGCTCATGCTGACACTTCCCGCCAGAAGTGGGATTAGCAGCGATCGAATATTCCTACTTACCCTCGCGAACGTTCGCGAATTGATCAAATATGACCAGACCGCCATAAACCGCTGCTCGCCTCCTTGCCCTCTGGCCAACACGCGCGTTGGGGGGATATGGCCTGGCAACGACCCGCCTGGTTGACCATGAACGTCTGGACGTAACGTCCGGGATCGCTGCGTTGGTTCTCAGCGGCGTAGGCATCTACCTCATGGTTCCTGCGTCGCCCACGCAGGCGTCAACGGGGTACGCGATCACAACGCCCGGTGAGGCGGACCGAATTGGGCTCTGCCTCCATTCCGTCAAAGGTGTCGGCCAGGTGCCGAGGGAGGGGACGCTGTGGCTCGTGGTCCACGGGGCCGGTAACCGCGGCTATTACTTGTCCCGGCAAGTCCAACAGGACGCCAGCGGAGATGGCTGGGTCGCTAGCTCCCTCCAGGTCGGCAACGCGGCGAGTCTTGAGGGTCAGCAATACGAGCTGATCCTTTGGCGCCTCGACCCCGGGCTAACAGACGTAGTGGATCACGTGTTCACTTCGGAAGGCATGCCGGTGTTCGTTGGACCGCCGAAGGGGGCTACCCCGGTGGCGCACACGACAGTCAGTAGGACAGCCGACAAGTTCCCCTGCTGATAGGTCTGTACAGGACCCGGATTGCCGCGTGGCTACAGTTCGACAAGTTCAGCAGCCGGGCCGGGCGGCCGTCTCAGTTTCCGTCTCATTCACCGCGGTTCGCGGACGTTCGGGCTCGCTCACAAGCCCACTCCTGCGCACCGCCCATCCTTGCATGAACGCAGGTGAACGAGCCCGAACGATGCCCACCAGGCCGCCACCACAGTTGGAAAGCGTGTTGTTCCTGGGCACCGTCCTGACAGGGTCTTCCCCGTCGAGCTCTGGCCGTGCGGCAGGAGGGCCGCTCGCCACTGTGGTCCCTTCCAGCCAAACGAGCCGACGCCGACTCCAAGATGCGAGCAGGAGTTACAGGTCGATTCCCTTGACCAGCTCAAGTCTGGAGGCCAAGAATTCACTGCACCCAATGGCGTGCACCAGGTCGCCGAAATCCGCACCTCTCACATCGATCTCCGTGACCGAGGCCAGGAATACATCAACATACTTCAATGTCGCTTCGGTCAGATCGGTCCGCGCCAGTGTTGCCATGCGCAGGGTTGCGTGCGTGAGTGTCGCACGCGGCAGCCTGGCGTCCGTGAGTGTCGCCCGGACCATGAAGGCTCTCGTGAGGTCGGCCTCGTCCAAAGAGGCCTCGTTCAGCAATGCTTTCTGCAAGTTGACCTCCGTCAGCGTCGCGCGCCGCAGGTCTGCTCGCGTAAGGACCGCACCGCTCAGGTCGGCCTTCGCCAGCGTGCTTCCAGCCAACTTGGCTTTGGTGAGGTTTGCTTGGCGGAGGTCGGCGCCCGCAAGGTGGAGGCCGCGGAGGTCGAGGGTTTCGTTTGGGTCAACGTGAATGCGCAATTTGGTTCGTGCAAGGGCGGTGAGGGCCGCTTGCACATCCGCTTCGGGCCGATGAGGCAAGGGATTGACGTCAAGGCGGGGGGTGGGTCCGGGCGCCGGGGTGACTTCAGGTGCGTGGCGCCGAATGAAGCGGCCGAGAGCGCGCGCAGTGTTGGTAGCGGCTTGTTCAGGTGCGTCTTGGGCGATTTGTTCAAGTTCGTGAATGCTGGCAATGCGTACATCTATGTCCGGCGATGAGTTGAGCCGTTCGAGGTTCTTGGTCCAGCGATCCGTGATCTGTCCGTGGCGGGTAAGGCGGTAGGTACGCGCGGTGTAGAGCACTGTGATGGTCGCGCCGAGGGCAGCAACGAAAGCAACGATGGCGGTGCGGAGCCCAGTTACAAGCGTGGCGGATCCGTCGGCGAGTGCTTCGCGGTCGAGATACCCGGCGTCTAGGACGTAGGGACCGCGCCAGACCAGCCAGGGCAAGCCGGTGAGCAGGACCAATACGCCAACCGAGATCAGGGCGATCGTGGCCCGCCGGCGCAGACGAACTAGTCGTCGCGTGCGCAGCTGGCGCCGCTCCAGCTTGGTCATCATCCGCCGCTCGAAGCGCCTCGCCTGGAACCTGTTGAGGGCCCGGAAGACGTACCAGAGTCTTTCCTCCATGCCCAGTAGATGCCTACCTGGTCCCGGCCGGTTGCGACTCCGCACCGGATACGCCTCCTACTGTGGCGTGTTCGAGTCCGGAGGGCGAACTCCCAAGCCAGCCTGCCGCTGTCGCACCTACCTAGCCGCCTTCTGGTCACGCGTTCGGCGGCAGACTTTCTGCTCCTCTTCTCCGTAGGTCAGCCTGCTGGGTTTCACTGCACAGCCGAGCTTCCCAAGTTGAGGGTCGGGCACCGTCAGGACGTGCCGGCGCCTGGCTTGCTATGGTCGACGGCACTGGCAACGTGGTAGAGGCCGGTGGGGGCGTGCAGCGAGGCATACGCGCGCCTGGCCCGTCGGCGCACCCGCCATCGCGGCTGACTGTCGGCGGTTGAGGTTCGTGCCACAACCGTGCCAGATGCAGGGGTCAGCCACGGTCAACACCGGTCTCCCATCGAGTACCTGCCCGCTCCTCGCCTGGTAGAGCCGCAGCTCCGGAGCAAGATCACCCTGCCCCTCTCCTGAAGTGGTTGTCCAACGCGCTCGCGGGGAATCGAGGCGTCCGCATATCCCGCTGGGAGCTGGGACGAGCAAGGCTGTCGGAGCACCCAGCTGCCTCATGGGCTGGCGGGCGTCGCCGCCTCCTACCCAAGGGCTCGACAAAGTGCTGTACTGCAGACATGGGGGATGTATGGGCAGCCGTCAGTGCCATTAGTGCCGCAATCGGAACCGTCTTCGTCGTAACTGCCTCGTTTTTCGCGTACTCACAGATTAAGGAGGCACGCCTTTCAAGACATGTGCAACTTCTCATCTCCTTCCAAGAGAAGTATCACTCGCAAGCAGCGCGCCATTTTCGGCGTCGCCTCATAGGCGGCGAGTTCGGATCGCCTGAGCAGTTTGATCCGACTCGTATGAGTGCCGACGATTTCCACTCCTTCTGGCAGCTTCACGATCAACTCGAAATGCTGGGAGTCCTCGTCGAGCAAAGGCTATTGGCTTTCGACCTCGTAGTCGCTTGCTTCCACCGCTCCCCGCCACAGGTCTGGGCAGCCATCGAGCCTTACATCGTGGACCGGCGCACTAATGCTTCCCCCCTTGAAGGGGCCCATTTCGAGCGGCTGGTTCAGCGCTACCACGACTCTCCCGTCCTTGGAGCCGAGTACTGGGAACGTCAGGGCGCCCTGTAAGTAACCGATTGCTAGTCAGCTCCACACCACGACGTCCCATCTGCAATGCTGCACGGCGGCCATATACGGCTTCCCAGCACGTCCCGCTCCGGCTGTCCGCACCTCCAATGCCCCCGCGCAGGTCGAATCCTGCCGGGGGCACGGTGCCCGAAGACCCCGCCAGCAGCGCTTTCGCTGAGGACGGGGTCTTGGCGTATGTGCGGGCGTGTGCCGCTCGGAGCGGCCGTAGGTCGAGGCCTGGGGACGAGGCGTGGGCGAAGACTTCGGGGCTCTGTCGCAGGTGTGTCGCGCTCTCCGCGGCTCTCGGTTTCGGTGCTGCGGTCAGCCGCAAGGCAGGGAAGCGTACGTGTCAGTGGTGTGCGCTTGGATGAGCGGGTGACCATTCATGATGTTGCTCGGCAGCTGCCCGAGATAGCAGTCCTCCGAGAGCACTGCCGTTCCATGGCCATCCTGGAGGCGATTCTCAGCCCTGGGTGGGAGGGCCGTTACCACTCGTTCAACGGCCACTGGTCCGAGAAGGAGTCGATGGCCTCGATGCGGAACGGAGCGGGCGACGAGTACTCGATCGTCTTCTCGGACGCCGGTGCCTTCGTCCGTGGATTCGATCACGAGTCACCTATGAGCCCCTATGCAGAGGACGGCCCGTGGCCCGGAGTGCTCGACGAGGTTCCCGACGTCTTCCGACCGTGCGTTGAGGAGCCCGCGTTCTCGGATGAGGACGGGATGCCTGTCGTCACTGCGTGTACGTGGCGAGAGACGGGAGACGGTGGCTGGAAAGCCGGATCGATCGACTTTCCCCACAGGGCAAATGAAGACCCGGACGGTGCCGGCTATCTCTTCCAACTATTGCTGGATCGCTCGCCAGAAGCGTTTCAGGATTGGGCCGAGGGCTACTACGAGGTCTCGGTCGACCTGGAGGCCGTTCGTCACATCCTTTCCTCGCGTCCGCTGACCGAAGGAGTGATCAGCGCGTTGAACTCAGAGATCGACCTGGTCGACCTCATGCAGGACGTTGCGGAAATCGGTTATCCGACGAGTTGAGACGTTCAGCAATGGAGAAGCCCCTGGACACAATGCCAGGGGCTTCGGACGCGGGCAGGTGTGTCTCGCTCGTACTCTCGAAGCAGGTCCTGGATCCGCCGGTTGGCGGCGTCTTGCCGTCCGGCGGGGCATTTGACGTAACGGGTAAGCAGGACCTCAACGCCTGATACCCGGCCGCTCGGCAACCTGCTCATCCCAGGGTCTTTGTCCCCGGGCCAATTTCAGATCACCCGCCTCCTGACTGGCCCTTCGCTACCAACCGTGCTCGACGGTGGCGGAGTTGGAGACCCACTCGGCGCCTGGCGGGAGCTTCCACGCGCAGGTGTCGTACAGGTTGGACAGCAGTTCCTGCTCCTCATCGGTTGAGACCTCAGGTAGGCGGCGGGGTCGTCGCTTTTCGGGTGGGGCAGGGCGGGAACTCGCTCGTTCGTCCTGACCCGCCGACGCTGAGGAGGCCGCCGTGGCGGAGCACCAGCACACCCAGCAGGATCCCGCGACGCAGCACCCGCGCCCGGAGTTTCCGGCGCAGGATCAGCCGCACCCGGGCTGGACCGGGCCGATGGACCCGCCGCCCGACCACGGGGAGGAGTCCTACCGGGGCAGCGGGCGGCTGGAGGGCCGTAAGACCGTGATCACGGGTGGGGACTCCGGCATCGGGCGGGCGGTGGCGCTGGCCTTCGCGCGGGAGGGTGCCGATGTGCTGTTCACCCATCTGCGGGAGGAGGCGGACGACGCGCGCGAGACGTCCCGCCTCGTCGAGGACGCCGGCCGCAAGGCGGTCGCCGTGCCCTGTGACATCCGGGAGGAGGAGAACTGCCGGGCGCTGGTGGAGCGCGCGGTCGCCGAGTTCGGGCGCATCGACGTACTGGTGAACAACGCGGCGTTCCAGATGTCGCAGCCGGACGGCATCGAGGCCATCACGACCGAGCAGTTCGACCGGGTCATGCGCACCAACCTGTACGGGATGTTCTGGCTGACCAAGTTCGCCCTGCCGCACATCCCGGAGGGCGGCAGCGTCATCAACTCCACGTCGGTGCAGGCGTACAAGCCCAGTCCGCACCTGCTGGACTACGCGATGACGAAGGGCGCGATCGTGACCTTCACGCAGGGGCTGGCCCAGATGCTCGCGGAGCGCGGTGTCCGCGTCAACGCGGTCGCGCCGGGCCCGGTGTGGACGCCGCTGATCCCCGCGACGATGCCCGACACCGTGGAGTTCGGCAAGCAGAGTCCGCTGGGCCGCCCGGCTCAGCCCGCCGAGCTGGCCCCGGCGTACGTCTACCTGGCTTCCCAGGAAGCGAGCTTCGTCACCGCGGAGATCCTGAACGCGACCGGCGGCACGCCCCTTCCGTGAGCCTCCGCCGTGAACCCGAGCCGCTTCAGCGGACCGGACGTCGTACGGGCCGCAGCAGGGACAGTGCCGCGTCGGTGGCCTCGTCGGTGTCGATCCGCAGCAGCTGGGGGTCGGGGGTGTCGCCGTGCGGATCGCCGGGCGGTCCGGGTTTCCACAGGGCGATGTGGCGCCCGGCGCGGGGTGGGCCCCACAGGTGGGGTGACACCGGTCCGAAGAGTGTCACGGACGGGGTGGCATGGGCCACGGCGAGATGCGCGAGTCCGGTGTCGCCGCTCACGACGAGCGCGGCGCGGGCGACGAGCGACGACAGCTCGCCGAACGGCAGACCGCCGCGCACCACGTTCCGCTCGGGCAGGCCCGCGCGCTCGGCGACGTCCAGGACCAGTGCGTCCTCCCCCGGGCCGCCGGTGAGGACGACCTGGTGACCGGCGGTGCGCAGGCGCCGTACGAGACCGGCGAAGCGTTCGGCCGGCCAGCGGCGGGACGCGGACTCCGCGCCGGGATGGACGACCACGGCTCCCGGTGCCGGAGAGGGCGGGCCGGGCGGCGGCAGCCGCAGGTCGGCGGGGTCCGCGGCGATGCCGTACGCCGCGAGGAAGTCGCACCACCGCTCGCGTTCGTGCTGGTCCGGCCGCCACACCGGGGGCTGGGGAAGGGCCGGGTCCGGCTGGGCGTGGGCCAGGAGTCGGCGGGGCGCGAGGGCGGCCAGTGCGTCGCGGCTCTCCGGTCCGTTGCCGTGCAGGTCGATCGCGAGGTCGGGAGGCGGACCCGTCCAGCGGTCCAGTGCGGGCACGGCCCGTTTCGGAGCCTCGGCCGGGAGGATCTCGTCCACCGCCCCCGTGACGAGCGCGGCCTCACCGAGCGCCGCCGGGATCGCCAGGACGACGCGATGCCGGGGAAAGGCCCGGCGGATGCCGCGCAGCGCGGGCACTGCGGCGAGCAGGTCGCCCAGGCCCAGCGCGCGCAGCACCAGCAGGCGGAGTCGACCGGGTGGGGCGGTCAACGGCCCCTCCGTCCGGTCAGAGGCGTCGGTCGGGGGGCCGCCGCCGCGCGTTCCGCGATGCCGGTGGTGGAACGGCCGTCCAGGTAGGGGAAGAGAACGACCTGTCCGCCCCAGCTCTCCACCAGCGACGCCTCCGGCAGCCGGGCCAGGGCGTAGTCGCCGCCCTTGGCCCAGATGTGCGGGCGCAGCTCAGCGAGCAGTCGCTCCGGTGTGTCCTCGTCGAACACGGCGACCGCGTCGACGCATTCCAACGCGCGCAGCACCCGGACCCGGTCCGCCAGCGGGACCAGGGGCCGGCCGTCGCCCTTGCGGCGGCGTACGGAGGCGTCCGAGTTGACGCACACCACCAGGCAGTCCCCGGTACGGCGGGCGGCCTGCAACAGGGCGACGTGACCGGCGTGCAGCAGGTCGAAGCAGCCGCCGGCGGCGACGACGGCCCCGCCCGCGGCCCGGACCCGGGCGGCCGTGCGCAGGGCGTCGTCGGTCGGCTCGCCGTCGTCCGAGGGGCGCGGGTGAGTGGCCGGTGCGGCGTCCACGGCGAAGGCGCGGGCGCCCCCCTCGGCGACGTACCTGGTGGCGGCGTGTACGGCGGCCCGCACGGCGGTCTCGGTGAGCTCGCCGTCCGCGAGGAGTCCGGCGGCGGTCGCCGCGAACCGGTCCCCGGCCCCGCAGGCGTCGCCCTCCGCGGTGACCGGTGAGGGGACCAGCAGGGGGGTCTCCCCGTGTGACAGCAGAGCGCCCCGCCCGCCCAGCGTCACGGCCACGGAAGCCGCGCGCCAGCCGCGGACGAGCGTGTCGGCGTGGCGTGCCGCGGCGTGCAGCGCGCCGGCGCCCTGGGACTCCTCGCCGGTGTCGGCGTGGCGTGCCGTGGCCTGCAGGGCGCTGCCACCCCGCGGCTCCTCTCCGGTGCGCAGCCGGTTCGCGAAGACACGTGCCTCGGGCGCGCACGGCGTCGCCAGCCGGACGCCCGGCACCGGCGGGTTGCCGCGCGGATGGGGATCCCAGACGACGGGCACCCGCGCGGCCGTGGACCGCAGCGCGTCGCGCAGTACGTCGGCGGTGCCGCGGCCGTAGTCGGCGACGAGCACGGCCTCGGCCTTCGCGATGGCCCGGTACGCCTCGTCGGTGCGCTCCCGGGCCCGCCCGTCACCGTCGTCCAGGCGCAGCAGCGGCCGGTCCTCCGTGAGGACCCGCGTCTTGCTGGACAGGGTGCCGGTCAGGGGCAGCCGCACCAGGTGCACCCGGTCGGCCAGCAGTCGGCACACGGACTCGCTGGCCTCGTCGTCGCCCAGCGCGGTGACGAGGGTGACCTGCCTGCCGTCGGCCGCGGCGAGGCAGGCCGCCAGGGCGGCTCCGCCCGGGCGGGTGATGTGCCGGAGCGAGCTGACGACCGGGACGGGCGCGTCGGGGGCCAGTCGCTCGACCCGCCCGTACAGATCGTGGTCGAGCAGCGCGTCTCCTACGACGAGCAGCGGGGCCGGGGCGCTCATACGCGGTCCTCCGCTTCCGAGTCCGCGTCCGAGTCCTCGTCCGCGTCCGTGTCCGCCCGTCGGCCGCCGTCGCACGGCACCTGATCCGCGACGGCCCGGTCGAAGGACTCGCAGAGCATGTGGACGGCCACGAGGTGCAGTTCCTGGACCGTGGCGGCGGCCGCCGCGTCCACGCACAGGGCCTCGTCCGCGGATCCCTCCAGCGGGTTCGGCGCCGGGCCGGTCAGGGACCAGACGCTCATGCCCAGGCGATGGGCCTCCTTGGCGGCGACGAGCAGGTTGGCGCTGGTGCCGCTGGTCGACAGGAGCATGAGCACGTCCCCGGTGCGGCCGTGCGCGGCGACCTGCCGGGCGAAGATCTCCTGGACGCCGTAGTCGTTGGCGATGGCGGTGGTCGATGACGTGTCGGCGTGCAGCGCGAGCGCGGAGAACGCCGGACGGTCCTCGCGGTAGCGGCCGACCAGTTCGGCGGTCAGGTGCTGGGCCTGGGCCGCGCTGCCGCCGTTGCCCGCGACGAGGAGCCGGGCGCCCGCGCCGAGGCGTTCGGCGAGGGAGGTCCCCCAGCTCCGGACGACGGGGGCGGCGTATTCGCGGAACCCTTCGAGAGCCTTCATCAGGTCGTCGCAGTGTGCGGCGTCGGCGGCGGGTTTCATCGGACGACTCCCGAGAGCGAGGGGACGGAGGAGACGGCGCCGTACACCCGGGTCACCCCGTCGGCGACGCGGTCCCAGGTGTAGCGGGCGAGGACACGGCGTCGTCCGGCGGCGCCGTAGCGGCTGAGCCGGTACGGGTCGTCGAGCAGCTCGCGGACGGTCCCGCCGAGGTCGTGGTCCTCGTCGGGCGGGACCAGGACGCCCGTGACGCCGTCGGCGACGGTGTCGAGCTGCCCGCCGACGGCGGTGGCGACGACGGGTGTGCCGCAGGCCATGGCCTCGACCGGGACGATGCCGAAGGGCTCGTAGCGGGGGACGGACAGCACGAGGTCCGCGGCGGACATCAGGGCGGGCATCCGGGTACGGCTCACACCGCCCAGCAGCCTCACCCGGTCGGCCACCCCGCACTCCTCCGCGATCGAGCACAGCCTCTCCGTCTCCGGTTCGGCGAGGAGCAGGGCCGGTTCGGGGCCCCCGGCGACGAGGAGTTCGGCGTCCGGCACGTCCGCCAGGGCGCGGATCGCCCGGTCGAAGCCCTTGCGGGGCACGAGCCGGCCGACGGTGAGCAGCCGCCGGGGCGCGGAGGGGGCCCGGCGCGAGTGCGCGACGGGCGCGAACCGCACGGGGTCGACACCGCAGGGGACGACGTGGATCCGACGGCGGGGCAGCCCCATGGCGACGAGTTCGCGCACCTCGTCCTCGCAGGTGGCGATGATGCCGTCGCACTCCCGCCCCACGGCCGTCTCGATCGCGACGCGTTCGCGCGGACTGGTGTCGGCGGCGCCCTGATGCCGTTTCTTCACGGTGCCGAGCGCGTGGTACGTCTGCACCACGGGCACGCCCGAGGCGCGTGCCCCGGCCACCGCCGCCATGCCGGACATCCAGAAGTGGGCGTGCACCACGTCGGGCGGCTCCGTCGCCCACTCGCGGGCCAGCCACGCCCCGAACTCCTCCATGTACGGCAGGAGTTCGTCCTTGGGTATCGGGGCCGGCGGCCCGGCGGGCACGTGGACGACCCGCACCCCGTCGGCCGTGACGACCCGCTCCGGCAGCCGCGGGTCGTCGCGGCGCGTGTAGACGACGACCTCGTGGCCCCGGCGGGCCAGCCGAGCGGCGAGTTGGGCCACGTAGACGTTCTGGCCGCCCGCGTCGGGGCCGCCGGGCTCGGCCAGCGGGCTGGCGTGCTCGGAGACCATGGCGACGCGGCCGGCGGCCGGCCGGCTGGGGCTCATCGGGTGACCTCCTTGATCAGGCGTTCCCAGTCGTCCCGGAAACGCCGTTCTCCGTAGCGGGACCGTGCCGCGGCCCGCGCGGCCTCCCCGGTCCGCCGGGCGTGGGCCCGGTCCGCGAGGAACCTTCGGACGGCTTCCTCCAGTACGTCCAACCGGTTGGAGACCACCCCGGCGCCCTCGGGCACGGCCTCCCGCACCTCCGTGGTGTCGAGGGCGACCACCGGCATCCCCAGGAACATGGCCTCCAGCAGGGACAGTCCGAGCGACGTCCACCGCACGGGATGCAGGTACAGGCGGCGGCGGGCCATCGCCGCGTGCAGGTCGCCCTGCGGCAGGTCCCGGCTGCGGCAGCGGTCGGCCGGCAGCCCGAGCCGGTCGGCGAGTCCCTCCGTGCGCATGCCGAAGACGTCCAGCGGCACCGAGCGGGCGAACCGCGGCAGCAGGTCCGTCCCGGTGGTACGGCCGCGCCGCACGGGCTCGTTGACGACGACGGCAGCGCGGGCCTCCTCGCCGGTCCACAGGTGCCCGGGGTCGATGATGCCGTGCTCGATCACCTCGGTCGGAGCGCGTCCGTTGTCCCACGTCAGGCGGTTGAAATGGGTGACGTGGACGAGCGGGATGTCGCTCCGGTCGGCGAGCGGGTGGCGGGTGTCGACGGGCGACTCGTGCGGGCTGTTGTGCTCGACGTAGACGGCGGGTACGTCGGTGCCGGGCCGGCGGCCCGTCCACCGCCGCGCCAGGTCCGGCTCGTGCGGCCGTTGCAGCACCATCAGATCGATGTCGGCCTCGCGCAGTTCGGCGGGGCTCAGCTCCCGCACGGTCGCCGGCCACTCCCAGGTTCTGGCCCGCCCCAGTCCGTCCGGTCCCCGATCGGGCGTCACCGGGACGAGGAAGGTGTACGGGCCCTGGACGAACGACGTGAGCCACGAGCCGTGCACATGCCAGACAAGGATGTTCATGCGCTCTCCTTGAGGAGTTTCTGCACCGCGCGCACCACGTCCTGGGCCGTGACCTCGTTCAGGCACGGATGGCCCGGTACGGGGCAGTGCCGGGCCCTGCTGTCGGCACAGGGCGCGTTCTGGTCACCGAGGAGCACGTGGGGCACGCCGTACGGCGCCCACCGCTCGGCCGGGACGACGGGCGCGAACAGGGAGACGACGGGGGTGGCGACGGCGGCGGCCAGATGGGCGGGTCCGGTGTTGGCGCTCACCACGACGTCGGCCGTGCGCAGGACGCCGGCCAGGGTGTGCGGGGTCGTCCTGCCGCCGAGGTCCACCGCCCAGTCGCCGCTGACCCGCCGGGTGAGGTCCGTCTCGCCGGGGCCGCCGGTGACGACGACGCGGTGACCCGCGTCGGCGAGCAGGGCCACGGCCTCGGTGCAGCGTGCGGGACTCCAGGCGCGGGCGGGCGCGCTGGCGCCGGGGTGTACGACGACGTACGGGCCGTTGCCGGTCAGTGCGACGATGTCCGGCGGCGGGACGACGCGCAGCCGGCCGTCGTCCCCGGGGGGCGCGAGGAAGCCCAGGGCGGCGGCGGTGTCGAGCGCGGCCTCGGCCTCGTGCCGGCCGGGCAGCCGCTGATGCCGTACGTCGAGCAGCCGGCCGGGGTGGTCGACGCTGTCGGCGCCGATCCGTGCGACGCCGGCCATCCGCAGCACCAGGGCGGTGGGCAGGGGGCTCTGATGGAACGACGTGAGGATCAGCGCGGTGTCGAACGCGTCCGCCCTCAGGCGTTCCACCAGCCCCTCGACGTCCGCCTCGGCGACGGCCGGCGCGTCCACGCCCTCCCACGGGGCCGCCCACACGATCACGTCGTCGACGCCGGGCAGGAGCCGTGCGGCCGGTTCGCCGAGCGGGCCGCAGAGCATCGTCACCCGGGCGGAGTGTGCGGCGACCGCCCGGACGGCGGGCCCGGCGAGCAGGACGTCACCGAAGCTGTCGAGCCGCACGACCAGTGCTTTCGGCTTGTCCGCCGCCCAAGGCGCCTCGGCCGCTGCCGTGCCGGGCGTGCTCGTGCCACGGCCTTCCCGCGGCGCCTCCGCGAGGAGCGCGCGGACCGCCGTGAGCAGGTCGGGGGCGGTTCGGGGAGCGGCCTCGATCTCCTCGGGGCGCGTGGCCGCGTCGGGTACGAGTACGCCGTGGGCGCCCGCGGCGTGCGCGGCCAGGACGTCGCTCGCGATGTCGCCGATCACCACGCACTGTGCCGGAGCCACCCCCAGGCGTCGTGCCGCCTCGATCACCAGCCCCGGCCGGGGCTTGCGGCAGTCGCAGCCGGAATCGGGCAGGTGCGGGCAGTACACCCAGGTGTCCAGGCCGCCGAGCAGCGCGTCGGCCCGGGCGTTGACCCGCCGTACGTCGGCGTGCGTGAGCAGTCCGCGGCCGATGCCGGACTGGTTGCTGACCACGCCGGTCGCGACGCCCGCCGCGCGCAGCAGGTCCAGGGCCCGCCTGGCGCCGGGCAGTGGTCGTACCAGGTCGGGGTCGCCGTTGTAGGGGACGTCCTCGACGAGGGTGCCGTCGCGGTCGAAGAGCACCGCGGCGGGCCAAGTGGCGTGTGGGGTCGGTTCGTTCACCGCGTGCTCCCCATCGGTGCGGCGCGTCGATGGCGTATCAGGCCGGCGAGCCAGTGGCGGACGGCGAGGGGCGGGATGACCGTGCTGGTGGACAGCATGGTGGCGATCTCGTGGGCGGTCCGCGGCCCCGGTGCGATACGCGCCAGGGCGAACTCGGCCGTGCCCAGCGCCCACAGCGCTCCGGCGGCGCCGGCGGCCCTGGGTCTGCCGGTCACCGCGCACCCGGCCGCGACGAGCGCGCCGGCCGTCACCAGCGCGTGCCGGGCGAGTCGTCCCCGGGGTGCCTCGGCGCGCGCCCACCAGTCCCGTCCGTGCAGTCGGGTCATCAGGGCGTCGTCGGCGTTGCCGCGCTGGGCCCGTACCGACACCCAGCGGTCGGCCGGACGCACCGGGTGACGCGTGGTGCGCCGTCCGCGGCACAGCGTCCAGCCGGCGTCCAGCATCCGCAGTGCCAGGTCGGCGTCCTCACGGAAGGCCCGGGGGAACCGCTCGTCGAAGCCGTGGACCTCTGCCAGCGCGGCCGTGCGACAGGCCATGTCCGCCGTGGCCCAGGCGGCCCGTTCCAGCCCGGCCGTGCCGCGCTCCCAGTCCGTCGGCCGGCGGTCGGTGGGCAGCGGGACGGACAGCCGGCCCTGGATCCCGCCGGTGGTCGCGTCGGCCGCCGCGAGGTCCTCGGCGAGCCGGCGGGACCAGTCCGGCAGCACTTGGACGTCGTCGTCGAGGAAGACGGTCCAGGGGGCGTCGACCGTGCGCCAGCCGGTGTTGCGGGCGGCCGCGGGGCCGCGGCCGCCGCTGCGCAGGGTCCGCACCCGCCCGCGCAGGACGCCCGCGGCCTCCAGCGGCAGTTCCCCAGCCGGGTCCGGACGGTCGTCGACCACGACGACCTCAGCGGGCGGGTGACCGGTGGCCGCGGCGAGCGCGCGCAGGCAGTCGGCCAGACAACGGCGTCCGATCGTCGGCACGACGACGGAGTAGGCCGGAGGGGACAAGGAGGGAGCGTCCGGAGGGGACGAGGAGGGAGCGCCCGTCATGCGAACATCCCCTTCCGCCGGATCGCGAACGGCCCGAGGGCCAGGAGGTCCACGGGCGCGGACCCGAAGCACTCCAGGGCGTCCCGCGGGTCGTCGACCATGGGCCGACCCGCCGTGTTGAGGCTGGTGTTGACCACCACGGGCAGCCCTGTGCGGCGTTCGAAGCCGTCGATCATCCGGGCCACCAGCGGTTCCGCGTCGCGCTCCACGGTCTGGATCCGGGCCGTGCCGTCCACGTGGACCACGGCCGGGATGCGGTCGCGCCACTGGGCGGCCACGTCGTGCACGAACAGCATGTAGGGGCTGGGCAGGGGCCCGTCGAAGAGTTCCGCCGCCCGCTCCGCCAGCACCATGGGGGCGACCGGGCGGAACTCCTCCCGTCCCTTCACCGCGTTGAGTCGTTCCAGGTTTCCGGCGCGGCCCGGGTGGGCGAGCAGCGACCGGTGGCCGAGGGCCCGGGGGCCGTACTCGCTGCGTCCCTGGAACCAGGCCACGATGCCGTCCCGGGCGAGCTCGTCGGCGACGGTGTCGGCGATGTCGGCGGGCTCCTCGTAGGGAACGGCGGCGCGCTCCAGCCATGCGCGCAGCTCGCCGTCGCTCCAGCCACGCCCCAGGGCGGCCGTCGGCATGGCCTCCACCGTCTCCTTCTGGTGGGCGAGGTGGAGCGCGGCGCCGAGCGCCGTCCCCGCGTCCCCGGCCGCGGGCTGCACCCAGACGAGGCGGAAGGGTCCGTCCCGGTGCAGCCGGGTGTTGGCCACGCAGTTGAGCGCCACGCCGCCCGCCAGTGTCAGCACCTCCTCGCCGGTGCGCTCGTGCAGCCAGCGCGCCAGGCCGAGCAGGACCTCCTCCAGACACGCCTGTGCGCCGGCCGCCACATCGGCGTGGTCCTGGGTCCAGGGGTCACCCGCGGCACGGGGCGGGACCAGCGACGACCAGGGGACCGGACGGGCCCGGAATCCGCCCTCGCCGTCCGGGTGGACGTACTCGCGCAGCTGCTCGACGAAGCGCGGCCGGCCGTACGACGCCAGGGCCATCACCTTGAACTCGTCGCTGCTGCGCAGGAATCCGAGGTGCTGGGTGAGCTCCTCGTAGAACAGGCCCAGGGAGTCGGGCAGCGACTGCGTACCGAGCACGGCGAGCTCGCGGTTGGCGTAGCGGCCCGCGAGATGGGAGCCGCATTCGCCGCGGCCGTCCAGGACGAGGACGGCACAGTCCGGGTAGGGGGAGGCCTGGCCGGCCGAGGCGGCGTGGGCGACGTGGTGCGGGACGAAGCGCACCTTGGCCGGGTCGAGCCCGGGCAGGGCCTCGGCCAGGAACTCGGGGGCCCGGCGGGCGTACTCCTGACGCAACTGGTCCCAGGGGTCGTCGAGGCCCAACTGGTCTGCCGGACGGGCGAGTTCGGGGTCGTAGGAGTAGGCGACCGCGTCCAGCTCGGCCGGGGTGAGACCGGCCTGCTCCAGGCACCAGCGGGCGGACAGTTCGGGCAGTTCCCACGCGGAGAAGGGGATGGGCCGCTTGCCGTGCTTGCGACGGCTGAAGCGCTCCTCCTCCGCCGCTGCCACGATCCTGCCGTCCATGACCAGGGCGGCGGCCGGGTCGTGGAAGAGGGCGTTGATTCCCAGGACACGCATGCGGTTCCTCCGGGGCGTGGTGGACGACTTCTCGGCCGGTGGGCTCAGAGCTGCCTGACCGGCTCCGGGCCCGGCCGCGCCGCGGCGAAGAAGGCGATGGTCTGCTTGATCCCTTCCTCCCAGGGCACCTTGGGCGCCCAGCCCAGCAGTTCACGGGCCAGTCGTGTGTCGGGGCGGCGGCGCTGCGGGTCGTCGACGGGGCGGTCGACGAACTCGATGCGCGAGGAGGAGCCCGCCAGTTCCACCACCCGGCGGGCGATGTCCCGGACCGCGACCTCGTCGGTTCCGCCGATGTTCACGGGCCGTACCGAGCGGCTCGCGGCCACCAGCAGGACCCCGTCGACGGTGTCGTCGACGTAGCACAGGGACCGCGTCTGGCTGCCGTCGCCCGCCACCGTCAGGGGTTCGTCGGCCAGTGCCTGGCAGACGAAGGTCGGCACGGCGCGCCCGTCGTGGGCGCGCATGCGCGGCCCGTAGGTGTTGAACAGGCGCACGATGCCCGCGTCGGCGTCCCTGACCCGTACATGGGCGGTGACCAGTGCCTCGGCGAACCGCTTGGACTCGTCGTACACGCTGCGCGGACCCACCGGGTTGACGTTGCCCCAGTAGTCCTCGCGCTGCGGATGCACGAGGGGGTCGCCGTACACCTCGGACGTCGAGGCGAGCAGGAAGCGCGCCCGGTCCCGTTCGGCCAGGGCCAGCATGGTGCGGGTGCCCAGGCTGCCGGCGTCGAGCGTCTCCAGGGGCAGCCGCAGGTAGTCGGCGGGTGAGGCGGGACAGGCGAAGTGCAGGACGACGTCGTACGGTCCCGGCAGGCGCCGTAGGCACTCGGGCCGGGAGACGTCGCACTCCACGAACCTGAATCCGGCGCGGCTCTCCAGGGGGGCGATGTTCCGGCGTGATCCGGACACCAGATTGTCCGCGCAGTCGACTTCGACACCTGAATCCAGCAGGCGCTCGCACAGATGGCTGCCGATGAAGCCGGCACCGCCGGTCACCACGGCACGGCGCCAGGGCACGCGAGGGGTGGCATCAGTCATGGGACGTCCTTCAGCCGTGCTCGCGCGCCGGAGAGCGGCGCGCACGTGTCCGGTGCGGCGCGAGCGGCTTATGGGAAGGGAGTGAAAGGACAGCGAGTGAAAGGACAGGGAGGGACAGGACGCAGGGACGTGCGTCGGGAACAGGACCGTCCTGGCCACGGCCGCCGTTCGGCCGACGGAACGAGCAGGGGGTTTTCCGCGCCAGTAGCCTTCACACCTTGATTCCTATTGTGCATAGGACCGCAGCACGCGCGACCGCAGCGGAAGGCACCCGAAGTCTGTGAGCAAGCACACTCGACGCGGCAAGTGACGTGCGCGGGAGCGACAGTTGAGCCCGTGAGGCCGGGGGCGCGCGGCGCACCGCGGCCGACGCCCCGGGCGGGTCTGCCACGATGGTGCGCGCCGTGACCGACTCGGTGGATGGCCGCGCAGCGCAGCCGGCGTTCCTCGGTTCCGCCTACCTGTCTGACCTGCCACTTCGCCTCTCGGGTACCGCACTGTGTCTTCCGCTCCTGCCCCCGCCTGCCCTTCCGCCGCCCCGGACGTCGCCGCGGCCCCGCCCCGGGAGGCGTCACGCTCGCCGTGGCGCTCCCTGAGACATCGCAGCATGCGCTGGTGGTCCGTCGCGAACCTCGTGTCGAACACCGGCACCTGGATGCAGCTCACGGTGCAGAACCTGCTCGTCCTGCAGATCACCGGGTCCGCCGCCGCGACGGGCCTGTCGATGTCCGTCCAGGCCGGCCCCGCCCTGTTCATGAGCCTGCTGGGCGGAGCGGCCGTGGACCGCTGGTCGCGCAGGCTGACGGCGGCCGTCAGCCAGACCCTCCTCGGCGCGGTCGCCTTCGTCACGGCCGCGCTCGTGGCGCTGGACCGGCTCGACATGACGTCCCTGCTGGTGCTGGCCGCCGTGACCGGCACGATCGCCACCGTCGACGGACCGGCGTGCGCCCTGCTGGGCAACGATCTGGTCCCGGCCGAGGACGTGCCCTCCGCCATCGGCATCGGCGCGCTGGTGCACAGCGCCGGCCGGCTCGTCGGGACCGCCCTGGCCGGCGTGACGGTCGGCTTTCTCGGCACGGCCGCCGCGTACGCGGCCAACGGACTGTCCTTCCTGTTCGTCGCCGCGGTCGTGCCGTTCCTGCGCCCCGCACCCGGCGCGGGGCCGACGGCCGGGCCCGGCACGACCGCCGCCGCCGCACGGACCGGAGCCGGGCCCGGCACGACCGCCGACCCGACCGCCGATACGACCGCCGATACGACCGTGCGCGGCGGCCTGCGCTTCTTCGCGCGTCGGCCCCGTCTGGTCGCGCTCGCCGGCATCACCGGGATCAGCGCCGTCTTCGGCCGCAACTACGGGCTGACCCTGGCCGTGCTCGTCACCGGGCCGCTCGCGGGCGGTGCGGGAGCCTTCGGTACGGTGTCCGCCGTCCTCGCCGTCGGCGGCATCCTGGGCGCGTTCCTCGGCGCCCGGCTGCGGCGGCCCTCCGTCCGGCTGGTCGGCACGCTGGCCGCCGCGGGCGCGCTGCTGCAACTGGCGGCCGGGCTGTCACCGTCGATCGCCGTCCTGCTGGTGCTGGTCCTGCCCATGGCCGTGGTGGAGTCCGTCTCCGACACCGCCGGAACGGCCGTCCTCCAGACCGACCCGCCCCCGCACCTGCGCGGGCGCGTCCTCGGCGCGTGGAGCGGCATCGGCACGGTGTGGAGCCTCGGCGGCCCACCGGCGCTGGGCCTGCTCATGGAACTGGCCGGGGTACGCGGGGCCCTCGTGACCGGTGGCCTGCTCATCGCCGGCACGATCGGCGCGGGATTCCTGGTACGAGCGCGCCGGACACCGGAGCCCGTGACCCTGCCGACGAAGCCGGGCGGTGAGGTGGCGGGACGGGAAGCGCTGAGCACGGCTGCCTGAGAGGTCAACAGGGAGGTCGGCACTCCGGCGGAGGTCTCACCGCCGAGTCCGCCGCATACCCTGCGTCACCTCGGTGGCTCCCCGTGCCCGGCCACACCGTGAACGCGCGGGCTCGACACCCAGCCGCCGGGCGATGTCCGGGACCCCCGACTGGTCCGGGTGCTTCGCCCTCTTCGCCGACCGGCGGCCCGCCTACGACGACCTGCGCGCGGCCGCGGTCGCCGGGTGAAGCGGGGTCAAGGACGGCGCCCGACCGCCACCGGCCCGGCGCTGCCGCGGGTCGTCGACTCGGACAAACAACCGCTGCGCGTCTACTTCGGCACCGCGCCCCTGGAGACGGTTCCCCACGTCTGTGCCGAGCGCCTCAAGACCAGGCAGGACCGGGCCGACGTCGCCGCGCAGGCCCAGGGCGACCTGGTGTGAACCGGGCTCTGTGACACCACCCGAGAGCCGGCGTACAGCTCGCACACAGGTACGGAGTTTGGGCCGCTCCCGGAGTGGTGAGGCGCCCGGGATGCACGAGCAACTTGCTTCGGTCGCCCCTCGGGAAAGACCCGCAGCGCAGCGTCCCGCGGAGCGCGACGCCTTCTTCGACAACGCCAAGTACCTGGCGATCGTGCTGGTCGCCGTGGGGCACGCGTGGGAGCCGTTGCGGGACGGGAGCCGGGGCGTGTCGGCGCTGTACCTGCTGGTGTACGCCTTTCACATGCCGGCGTTCATCGTCGTCTCCGGCTACTTCTCGCGGAACTTCGACGCGAGTCCGGGGCGGCTGCGGCGGCTGGTGACCGGGCTCGTCGTGCCGTACGTCGTGTTCGAGACGGCGTACACGTTCTTCACGCGGTGGACGGACCAGGTGCCCAGCCGGCCGGTGAGTCTGCTGGACCCGCTGTATCTGACGTGGTTCCTGGTGGCGTTGTTCGTGTGGCGGCTGACCACCCCCCTGTGGAAGCGGGTACGTCATCCCGTGCCGCTCGCCCTCGCCGTGGCGATGCTCGCGACCCTCACGTCCTCCATCGGTGACGACCTCGACCTCCAGCGTGTCCTGCAGTTCCTGCCGTACTTCGTACTGGGGCTGTCGCTCAGGCCCGAGCACTTCCGGCTGGTCCGTCGGCGGGCGGTACGGCTGCTCGCCGGGCCGGTGTTCGCGGTCGCGCTCGTGGCGGCGTACTGGGTGGTGCCGCGGATGAGCGGGGCGTGGTTCTACCACCGGGACAGCGCACAGGAGTTGGGTGCGCCCGCTTGGTCGGGACCGGTGATGACGCTGGCCGCCTTCGGGTGTTCGCTGGTCCTGGTGGGGTGCTTCCTCGCGCTGGTGCCCGGGCGGCGGACCTGGTTCACCGTGTTGGGCACGGGCACGCTGTACGGCTATCTGCTGCACGGCTTCCTCGTCCAGGGTGCCCGGTTCTGGGGCTGGTACGGGCCCGGCTGGGTCCACTCACCGCTCGGGGCGGCCGCGGCCGCCCTCGTCGCCGCCGCCGTGGTGACCGCGCTGTGCACCCCGCCGGTCCGACGCGCGCTGCGGTGCGTGGTGGAACCGGAGATGCGGTGGGCCTTCCGGCGAGACGCGGCCCAGCCGGGCCGCGCCTGACGGAAGTCGGCCGTACGACGGGACGCGGCTCGGACGCCGTCCCGTGCGGGGCGCTTGTGCCAGGCCTACATCGACGGCCCCTCGGCAACCGCGGAAAGCGACCGCCCCGGACAGCGACCGCCCCGGACTCGGCACGGTGGTCGACTCCCCCGGGACGGCCAACAGCCACTGCCCCGGCACGACCTACGACGGACGCCCCCGAACGCCGCCCCGTCCCGGGCGCGTCTCCGCCCGGCCTACTTCGACGGCCGCTCGGCGACCGACGGCACCGGGCTCGGCACGGTGGTCGGCTCCGCCGGGACGGGGCTCGGGGCGGTCGAGGACCGCTCGCCCGGCACCACCGTCGGCACCGGACTCGGCGCGGTCCCCGGGACGGAGGGCACCGGGCTCGGCGCCCTCGTCGGCGCGGACGGGACCGGGCTCGGCTCGGACGGCCCGTCGGACGGCGCAGGTGACGGCACAGCGGACGGCACCGCCGAGGGGACCACGGACGGCACGGGCGAGGGCGCGGCGGACGGCACCGAAGTCGCCGTCGGCCTCGGTGTGGCGGAGCCGGTCGCGGCGCCCGCGACGGCGGCCCAGCCCGCCACGGCCACGGCGCTTCCCGCGAGGACGCCGATCAGGAGACGGCGGGTGGGTCGGATGCCATGACGGTATGTCAAGTCGGCTCCTCTGTAGTGGGGTCGGGTTGCGTGAGAGGAGTACGGGGCACCGGCCGGGACGGGTTGCACGCCCCGGCCCGGAAACTTTTCTTCCGTGGGCGTGCAACCTCGCGGAGCGTCTCGCCGTACCTCTGAAGGACAGGTGTGATCGGTTCGGCGGAGGGTCGGGGCGGGTGCGGGAAGCAGTCCGGGAGCGGGAGTTCCGGGAGTTCGCCGAGGCCCGGCAGGGGCAGCTGAGACGCAGCGCGTATCTGCTGTGCGGGGACTGGCACCAGGCCCAGGACCTCACCCAGACGACGCTGATGAAGCTCTACGCCTCCTGGGGCCGGATCCGGCGCGACGGCAACGTCGAGGCCTACGCCCGTACGATCCTCACCCGCGCCTTCATCGACCAGTACCGCAAACGGAGTTGGCGGGAGGAGCCGACGGAGGAGGTGCCCGAACCGGCGTCCGCGGAGCCGCCGGACACGCCCGAGCTGCGGCTGGTGATGCAGGCCGCCCTGATGGAACTGCCGCCCCGCTACCGGGCGGTCCTGGTACTGCGGTTCTGGGAGGACTGGAGTGTGGAGCAGACCGCCGAGGCGCTGCGCGTGACACCGGGCACGGTCAAGAGCCAGAGCGCCCGCGGGCTGGTCCGGCTGCGCGGGCTCGTCGAGGGCCTGGCGGGCGAGACGAGCGGGAGGTGAGGCGGGAGATGGACGACTCGGACGAGTACGGGGAGGGCGACCGGGTGCGGGGCGCCTTCGAGGCCATCCTCGACGGCTCGCGGGAACCGGCCCTGCCCAGTGTCACCGACGCGGCCGTCGCCGGCGGGCGACGGATCCGACGCCGTCGTACGGTGGTCTCGGGCGCGGTGGGGGCACTGGTCGCCGCTGTTCTCGCCGCCGGGGTCGTGGCCGCGCTGCCCGGTGCGGAGCCCGACCGCTCCTCGGTTCCGCTGGCCCCGGTGAGCAGTCCCCCGGCCGCGACCACCGACAGCCCCGCTCCTGCACGGCCATCGGCGGTACCTTACGAACCGGGGACCGTTCCGACACCGTCGGGCACCGGTCCGAACGGCTCCACCGTCGGTACCGCCCCCCGGACGTCGCTCGCCCCCTGAAGGCCGTGTGACAAGATGCTTCGGTCATGCCCCACCAGAAAGGGACGATTCCCATGTCCAGGGTCGAGCTGACCACTAATTTCGGCCGTATCGTCCTCGAGCTCGCCGACGCCGAGGCGCCCAAGACCGTCGAGAACTTCCTCAAGTACGTCGGCAACGGGCACTACGACGGCACGATCTTCCACCGGGTGATCAACGGCTTCATGGTCCAGGGCGGTGGCTTCACCCCGGACATGGTGCAGAAGCCCACGCTCGCGCCGGTCCCGAACGAGGCCGACAACGGTCTGAAGAACACCATGTACACCGTGGCGATGGCGCGCACCAGCGACCCGCACTCGGCGACCGCGCAGTTCTTCATCAACGTCTCCGACAACGAGTTCCTCAACTTCACGGCCAAGAGCCCGAACGGCTGGGGTTACACGGTGTTCGGCAAGGTCGTCGAGGGCCAGGACGTCGTCGACCAGATCAAGGGCGTGCGGACCGGCAGCAGCCGCGGTCACGGTGACGTGCCGACGCAGCCGGTGATCATCGAGTCCGCGAAGGCCGTCGACTGACCTCGGCGGGAGACTGACGCGACCTGCGCGGTGCCGTCGGCGGTGCGCAGGTCACGCGGTCCGTTTGCGGGCGGCCGTCTTCTTGGCGGCCGTCTTCTTCGCGCTCGTCGCCTTCTTGGCCGACGCGGTCTTCTTCGTCCCCTGTGACGACTTGGCCGACGTCTTCTTCGCGGCGGCCGTCTTCTTCGTCGCGGCGCTCTTGGCGGTCCTGGCGGTCGACTTCTTCCCGCCGGTCTGCTTCGGCTCGGAGCGCGCCGACTTGCGCTGGGGCAACTGCCTGACCTCCGCCGGCTCCTCGCCCCGCGACTCCTTCGCCTCCCGCACGCTCTTCTCCAGCGCGGCCATCAGATCGAGGACCTTGCCGGCGCGAGCCTGCTCCGGGGCCTCCGGGGGCGCCTCGCCCGCGGCCTTGGCGGCGACGACCTCCTCCAGGGCCTCGCGGTACTCGTCGTGCAGTTCGTCGAGGTCGATCTCGCCGAGGGTGTCCATCAGGGCGTCGGCGAGGTCGAGTTCCTTGTCGCTGATGGTGACCTTGGTGTCGGGGGCGAGGCCCTCGGGCGCGCGAACCTCGTCCGGCCAGAGCAGCCCGTGCAGGGCGATGGCGTCCTCCACCACCCGGAGCATGCCGAGGCGTTCACGGCCGCGCAGCGCGTACTTGGCGATGGCCACCTTGTTGCTGCGCTTCAGCGCCTCCCTGAGCAGGGTGTACGGCTTGGCGGCGGGGGCGCCGCCCGCCTGGAGGTAGTACGACGCGTCCATCTGGAGGGGGTCGATCCGGTCGGCCGGCACGAAGGCGACGATCTCGATGGTCTTGGCCGTCGGGAGCGGGAGGTGGGACAGGTCCTCGTCGGTGATCGGGATGATGGTGCCGTCCGCGTCCTCGTACCCCTTGCCGATCTCCGCCTGGCTGATCTCCCGGTCCTCCAGTTCGCAGACCTTGCGGTAGCGGACCCGGCCGCCGTCCTCGGTGTGGATCTGGCGGAAGGAGATCGAGTGGCTCTCGGTGGCGTTGACCAGCTTGATCGGGATGCTGACCAGGCCGAACGAGATGGCGCCGTTCCAAATGGATCTCACCAGCAGCACCCTTTCTGGGGTATTACACCGTTTTGCCAGGTATGCCTGAGATTCTCATCGTATGACGCCGATCACTGAGGTGGAGGGGCGACGGCTCGCGCTCAGCAACCTGGACAAGGTGCTGTATCCGGCCACCGGCTTCACCAAGGGCGAGCTGCTGCACTACTACGCCACGACGGCCGAGGTGCTGCTCCCCCATCTGCGTGACCGTCCCGTCTCCTTCCTGCGCTATCCGGACGGACCCGACGGTCAGGTCTTCTTCGCCAAGAACGTTCCGCCGGGTACGCCCGACTGGGTCACCACCGCCGAGGTGCCCCGCTCGGAGGGGCCGGCCCGGATGGTGCTCGTGCAGGACCTCGCGAGTCTGATGTGGGCCGCCAACCTGGTCACCGAGTTCCACACCCATCAGTGGCCGATCGGCACCCCCGACGAGGCGGACCGCCTGGTCCTCGACCTCGACCCGGGCGCGCCCGCGACGGTCCTCGAGTGCTGCGAGGTCGCGCTCTGGCTCAGGGAGCGGCTGGCGGCGGACGGCATCGAGGCGTACCCGAAGACCGCCGGTTCGAAGGGACTGCATCTGCTGGCGGCGGTGCGGGGAGCGTCACCCGACCAGGTGTCGGAGTACGCCAAGCAGCTCGCCGTGGAGGCGGAGCGGGCGATGCCCCGGCTGGCCCTGCACCGGATGACCCGCAACCTGCGTCCCGGAAAGGTCTTCGTGGACTGGAGCCAGAACGCCGCCCGTAAGACCACGGCGACGCCGTACACCCTGCGGGCCCGGGCGCGGCCCCTGGTGTCGGCGCCGGTGACCTGGACGGAGGTCGAGCAGTGCACGGCACCCGAGCAGCTGGCCTTCCAGGCGGTTGACATGGGGCCGCGTCTCCAGGACTACGGCGACCTGCTGGCACCCCTCCTGGACGGTGAGCGGGCGACGCGGTTGCCGTGAGGGCGGCGGCCATGGGGGTGCCGGGTGAGGTTGGCGGGCAGGTGGGTTTCGGCAGTTGCGCTGGGCTTGGGCCGGGCGCCTCCGGGGGTGCCGGATCAGGTTGCAGGGCGGGTGCGGGCCGGTGGGGGCCGGCAGCTGCGCTGGGCTTGGGCCGGGCGCCTACGGGGGGCCGGATCAGGTTGCAGGGCGGGTGCGGGCCGGTGGGGGCTGGTCGCGCAGTTCCCCGCGCCCCTAGGGGGTTGCAGTCACCTGCGCCACGACGGGCCGTTCGCCACCCCTCACGCGCCACGACCCGGCCGTACGCCACCCCCCACGCGCCGCAACCCGGCCGTACGCCCCCCACGCGCCACGACGGGCCTACGTAATTCCTCCCGCGCCGCGACGGCCGCTGCGGACCCGGCTCGGGCCGCAGGGGCTGTGTCGGCCCGCGTTGCGTTCCGTCAGATCTGCGTCCATGTGTGGCGGTCGCGGGCCATCGCGTGCAGGGCCTCCACGTCCGCCGGCTTGAGGACGCCGCCGAGGCGGGTGAGGTCTTCGAGGTCCGTGTCTTGCAGGACGCGGACGCCGCGGGGCGGGAGGGTGAGCGTGAGGTCGGAGGGGGCGACGAGGGCGAGGACCGGGTGGACCTCGGCGGTCAGGGCGTAGGAGGCGCGGTCGGCGTCGGCGCGGACGCGGCGCAGGAGGGGCTCGGGGTCGCGGCGGCCGAGGGTGACCATCGGGTCGGCGACCGTGACCCGCTGCTTGCGGGCATACAGGGCGTGCACGGCGAACAGTCCGCCGGGGCCGATCGCCAGATGGTGGACGCGGTCACCGCCGGGGAGCGGGACGGAGTGCAGGGTGTGCCAGCCCGCGCCGTCGAGGCGGTCCAGCGCCTCGCCCACGGTCTGCTCGGCCTCCAGCGCGCGCCGACGGGGGTCACGGCGGAGCCGGTGCGCGGGCCCGGGGTCACGGTCCAGGGCGATCTGGAGGGCCTCGCCGGGCCGGTTGGGCGCGAGGTCGTCGTCCGGGTGGAGGGAGAGGCGGGCCAGTTCGGCGGGCGTCGGCACCGGGGGCGGGCCCACGGCCACCCGGCCGGTCAGGAAGGGCCCGAGGGCGTCGAGCACGTCCTGTCTGCGGTCCTCGCTCAGCAGGTTGATCCGGGCCGCCTCACGGTCGTACCAGGCGATGTTCCTGCCGTCCGTGAGGCAGACGTACAGCCGCTCCTGACCGTGGCGCCAGGTCGGTACGACGCGCAGTCCGCTCATGCACCATCACCCCACCGACCATGGGAACAGGCGGGGTGCTGCACAGGCAAGAAGCCGGATACCTTTGGGGTGAGTTGCAGCGAGTTGCAGTGAGTTGCAGGGCTTGGCGCAGGGGCTTGGGGAGGCGCTGTTGCGGACCCGCAGGAAGCAACCCGACGTACCGGCTCCGGACAGAGCGTGGGACGAGATCGTGCCCGGGCTGTGGATGGGCGGACATGAGTTCCGGGCCCTTTCCGGGCAACGGGAGTTCGCCGTCGTACGGGACGAGTTCGAGCTCGTGCAGACGCTTCTGCGGCTGCCGGGCCACGGTCCCGATCCCGGCGTCGAGCACCATGTGTGGCCGATTCCGGACGGTCCGCTGGACGGCACCCAGCTCGCGGGCGTGATCCGCCTGGCACAGGCCGCGAGCGACGCACTGGACGAGGGCCGCACAGTCCTCGTCCGCTGTTATCACGGCTACAACCGCTCGGGCCTGGTCGTGGCGCACGCCCTGGTCCACCGGGGGCACACGGCCGACGCGGCGATCCGGCTGATCCGGGGCCGGCGCTCGCCGTGGGCGCTGCACAACGAGCTGTTCGTCGAGTACCTCCGGGCCGGCCTGTCCACGGCCCGGCTGCTGGAGGAGCTGACGGAGTAGGTCTGCCCGGGCCCACCGGACGGCAAAAAGGACGTCCGTACGAATAATGTGTACGGGGCCGACACCCCCGAACGGCCCCGACCCCAGGAGCACAGTGCCACCCGCCCGCCGCGCACCCCGTACGCCCCGCGCCGTAGCCGCCGTGGCCGCCGTAGCCCTGCTGCTCGCGGCCGCGGCGGGCTGTGGCGACGCGGGCGACCTGGTGGGCGCGGGCTCGACGCCGACCGCGATCAGCCCGGACCGGCTGTGGCCGCGGCTGACGCCCGCCTCCAGCCCGGCCTTCGAGATCGGCGAGGTGGACTCGGAGGTCGTGGCGGGCGTCTCGGTGCCGGGCGACGACATCCGCACGGTGGATCCGGTCGCTGTCGTACGCGCCGAGATCAAGGAGGATCCCAGCAGCTACGCCGACGCGGGCTACGTCGAGACGGCCCGCCGCATGGCCGACTGCGGGAAGGCGGGGGCGGCCGGGAAGAGGTGTCCCGTCCTGCGGCCGTACTACCGCGACCTGACCGGTGACGGGCACGAGGACCTGACGCTGGGTTTCCGGCAGCTGCCCGGCCATGTCACCGCCGTACGCGTCTACACCGTGGAGAAGCACCGGCTCCTGCGGGTCATGCACTGGGAGGACGCGGTCAGCGGGGTCGAACTGGCCGGGCGCTCCGTGATCATCCGGTCGCCGTCCGAGGTGGCCGGGTACGAGTACCGACTCCAGTGGACCTGGGATCCGCAGCAGAAGTCGATGCTCCTGACGCACGACGAGATGCTGCGCACCGGCAGCCGGGCCCTCGGGGACGCGCCGAGCCCGGTGCCCGGCCCGTCCGCGAGCTCGCGATGAGGCTCGCGCTGCCCCGCTGGTCCGGCACGCTGGCCGTGAAGGCCGCCGTCTTCATCACCGTGATGTGCTGTGCCCTCGCCGCCCTGCTGGGTGTCCTGGTGCATGTCTCGGTGACGAACCAGACCGTCGGTGAGGCCCGTGACCTGGCGCTGAGCCGGCTGAAGGAGGCGACCGAGGCGTACGAGGCCGGGGACACACTGATGTGGGACGCGGGCGTGGATCCGCCGGACCTGCCGGGGTCGCTGCGGACGCTCGCGGCGGCCGGGGACCGCGGCACGATGGTCGCCGAGCACCGCGGCCGCCCCACGATGTGGGCGGCGGGGCCGGTGGACGGGAACCGGGCGCTGGCCGTGGAGGTCGACTACTCGCAGGGCGCGCGGACGATCGCGGGACTGGACCGGGCGATCCTGTGGTCGTCGGCGCTGGCGATCACGGCGACGCTGCTGGTGGGTGCGTTCGCCGTCACCCGGGTGACGACCCGGCTGCACACGACCGCCCGGGTGGCCCGGCGGATCACCGCGGGCGACCTCGACGCGCGGGTCGACGATCCCCGTACGAAGGATCCGTCGCGGCCGCAGGACGAGGTGGCCGCGGTGGCCGCCGCGCTGGACTCCATGGCGGGTTCGTTGCAGGGGAAGCTGCTGAGCGAGCAGCGGTTCACCGCGGATGTGGCGCATGAGTTGCGGACGCCGTTGACGGGGCTGCACGCGGCGGCCGAGCTGTTGCCGCCGGGTCGGCCGACCGAGCTGGTGCGGGACCGGGTGGCCGCGTTGCGGACCCTGACGGAGGACCTGCTGGAGATCTCCCGGCTGGACACGGGGCGGGAGACGGTGGAGCTGGACGCGGAACGCCTGGCCGCGGTGGCCGAGCGGGTGGTGCGGGCGTCCGGGACCGACACCGAGGTCGTCGTCGTACGGGATCTTGCCGTGGAGACGGATCGGCGGCGGCTGGAGCGGGTGTTGGGGAACTTGGTCGCGAACGCGCATCGGCATGGGCGGGGGCCGGTGTCCGTGACGGTCGACGGGGCCGTGGTGACCGTTCGGGACCATGGGGAGGGGTTTCCGGAGTATCTCGTCGAGCACGGGCCGCAGCGGTTCCGTACGGAGGGCGGGGCTCGGGGGCACGGGCTGGGGTTGACCATCGCGGTGGGGCAGGCCGAGGTGTTGGGGGCGCGGCTGTCGTTCTCGAACGCGGCGGACGGTGGGGCGGTCGCGACTCTGACGTTGCGGTAGGTGCTGCTCCTATGGCCCATCCGGAAAGGCGACGCGCCCGCACCACTCCTAACGTGGCGAACAGTCAGGTTTGCACCCGCCTCACGGAGGTCTCCCCATGTCTCTGCGCTCCCGCTTCCCCATAGCCGTCGCCGCCGGCGCCCTCGCGGTCGCCGCCCTCGCCACGCCCGCCGTCGCCGACGACGGGTGGGGCGACGACCCCCAAAGCACCTCGGGGAACCACCAGAACCAGGGCCAGGGCCAGGGCCAGAATCAGGGCCAGGGCCAGGGCCAGGGCCAAGGTCAAGGTCAAGGTCAGGGCCAAGGTCAGGGCCAAGGTCAGGGCCAAGGTCAGAACCAGGGCCAGGGCCAGAACTCCCGCCTGTCCAGGGGTGTCGTGACGGCCAGTTCGCTGGCACTGCGCAGTGCGCCGAACCGGGGCGGGCAGATCATCCGATGGGCCGACCGCGGCGAGGTCGTCAGCATCTTCTGCAGGACCAACGGCCAGAGCGTCCAGGGCAACCGCCAGTGGTACCTCCTCACGGACGGCACCTGGGCCTGGGGCGCGGCCCGGTACATCAGGACCATCGGACCGGCGCCACGCTGGTGCTGACTCACATCCCACGAAGGCTAGGCAGACATCCCGTCCTATTTGGGTAAGTTCCGGACATGACCAAGGCCGCAACCATCGTCGCCCCCGCGGACACCTCCGCTCGCGCGGCACGCCTGCCCCGGCGCCGCGGCATCGAACTGGCCCTCATCGTCCTCGCCGTCCTGCTGTCGGTGTACGGCTACTGCGCTGTCGGCCTCGCCAGGAACGGCACCGTCCCGCCCGGCGCCGCCGGTTACGGCGCCGGGCTCGGTGTGCTGGCGCTCGTCGCCCATCTGGCGGTGCGGCTGAGGGCGCCGTACGCCGATCCGCTCCTGCTGCCCATCGGCGTACTGCTCAACGGCCTGGGCCTCGTCCTGATCTACCGGCTCGACCTGGAGACGCCCGGGGACCGCGCGGCCCCCACCCAGCTGGTGTGGTCCACGGTCGGGGTGACCCTGTTCATCGTGGTCGTGCTGATACTGCGCGACCATCGGGTGCTCCAGCGGTACGCCTACGTCTGTGTCGCCGCGGCGTTGGTCCTGCTGATCCTCCCGATCCTCTTCCCCTCGGTGAACGGGGCCCGCATCTGGATCCGGATCGCCGGGTTCTCCATCCAGCCGGGCGAGTTCGCGAAGGTGCTGCTCGCGGTGTTCTTCGCCGCGTATCTCGCGACCAACCGGAACGCGCTGGCGTTCGCGGGCCGACGGTTCTGGGGCCTGCAACTGCCCACCGGCCGGGTTCTCGGCCCGCTGCTCGCCATCTGGCTGATCAGCGTCGGGGTCCTGGTCCTGGAGCGGGACCTCGGCACCTCGCTGCTGTTCTTCGGGCTGTTCGTCGTGCTGCTGTACGTGGCCACCGGGCTCACCGGCTGGATCGCGCTGGGACTGCTGCTGGCCGCCGTCGGCGCCTTCGCCGTGGGCTGGCTGGAGCCGCATGTGCACACCAGGGTGGAGGACTGGCTGCACCCGTTCGCCTCGATCGAGGCCGGCCAGGGACCGAACCAGCTCGCACAGTCCCTGTTCGCCTTCGCGGCGGGCGGGGTGCTGGGCACCGGGCTCGGGCTCGGCCACTCCGTCCTGATCGGCTTCGCGGTGAAGTCCGACTTCATCCTGGCGACGGCCGGCGAGGAGCTGGGCCTGGCCGGGCTGTCCGCCGTCTTCCTGCTGTACGCCCTGCTCGTGGAGCGCGGCTACCGGGCGGGCCTCGCCCTGCGCGACCCCTTCGGACGGCTGCTGGCGATCGGCCTCGCCTCGATCGTCGCGCTCCAGGTGTTCGTGATCGCGGGCGGGGTCGGCGGACTGATCCCGCTCACCGGCATGGCGATGCCGTTCCTCGCGCAGGGCGGCTCGTCGGTCGTGACCAACTGGGCGATCGTCGCCCTGCTGATCCGGCTGAGCGACTCGGCCCGCGACCGGTACGACGGCAAGGAGACCCCGTGACGACACGAGGCCCCGGCATGACCCGTTACATCCGGCACGCCGCCTGCTTCTGTGCCCTGCTGCTCGTGGCGCTCCTCGTCAACGCGACCCGCGTCCAGGTCTTCGAGGCCCGCGTCCACGAGGAGAACCCGGCCAACCGCCGTGAGAACATCGCCCGTTACGGCCGCGAGCGCGGCGACATCCTGGTCGGCGGGCGGCCGGTCACCGGATCACGGGACACCGGGGAGCAGTTGCGCTACGAACGGACGTACGCGGACGGGCCGTTGTACGCGCCGGTCACCGGCTTCGCCTCGCAGGAGTACGGCACGACCCTCCTGGAGCACGCCGAGGACTCGGTCCTGTCCGGCTCGGACCCGCTGCTGACGCCGTTCCCGCTGTGGAACGACTTCACGAGGAGACGCAACCCGGGCGGAGACGTCGTCACGACGCTCAACGACGCCGCGCAGAAGGCGGCCTTCCGCGGGCTCGCCGGGCGCAAGGGCGCGGTGGCGGCCGTGGAACCGGCGACGGGACGCATCCTCGCGCTGGTGTCCTCGCCGTCGTACGACCCGGGGGCGCTGTCGGGCAACGACCCCGGGGTGGGCCGGTCCTGGGCGCGGCTCAACGGCGACCCGGACCGTCCGATGCTCAACCGGGCGGTACGGCAGACCTATCCGCCGGGTTCGACGTTCAAGGTGGTCACCGCGGCGGCCGCGCTGGACGCTGGGGTGATCAAGGACGTGGACGCGCCGACCGACTCACCGGTGCCGTACACCCTGCCCGGCACCACCACCTCGCTCAGCAACGAGTCGGACGGCTGTGAGGACCTGTCCCTGCGGGAGGCCTTCCGGTGGTCGTGCAACACGGTGTTCGCGAAGCTCGGGGTGGACGTGGGGGTGGGCGACATGACGGCCACCGCGCACGCCTTCGGCTTCAACGACTACGCGCTGCGGATCCCCTTCTCGGTGGCCCGCAGCACCTTCGACCCGACCGTCGACAGGGCGCAGCTGGCCCTGTCGTCGATCGGCCAGTACAACACCCGCGCGACCCCGCTCCAGATGGCGATGGTCTCCGCGGCCGTCGCCAACGGCGGTCAGATCCGCACGCCCTATCTGGTGGAGCGGACCACCACGGCCGGCGGCAGCATCGTGGACACGGCGGGCCCGCGTCCGGTGCGGCAGGCGATGTACCCGGCGACGGCCGCGGTGCTGAAGGAGCTCATGGCCCAGGTGGTGACCGAGGGCACCGGCACCAACGCGGCCATCCCCGGCGCGATCGTCGGCGGCAAGACCGGCACCGCCCAGCACGGCATCGGCAACGCCGGGATGCCGTACGCCTGGTTCGTGGCGTGGGCGCAGGGCGAGCGGGACGTGGAGCCCAAGGTCGCGGTGGCCGTGGTGGTGGAGGACGCGTCGGCGGTCCGGGGGGACATCACCGGGGGCGGGGTGGCGGCGCCGATCGCGCGGGCGGTGATGAAGGCGGTGCTCAACTCCAAGGACTGAGACGGGGGTTGAGACCCTCCGGACGACCGACCTACCGTTCGGTCCATGACTGAAGCCATCGCGTACCAACTCGCCCAGGTGAACATCGGCCGTCTCAAAGCCCCGCTGGACTCAGCTCAGTTGAAGGACTTCGTCGACAACCTCGACCCCGTGAACGCCGACGCGGACGCCGCCGACGGTTTCGTCTGGCGACTGGAGGGCGACTCCGGCGACGCGACGGACATCGCCGTCTTCGGCGACGAGTGGCTGATCATCAACATGTCGGTGTGGCGGGACGCCGACGCGCTCACCGCGTACATGTACCAGGGCCGGCACCGCGCGATGCTCGCCCGCCGCAGGGAGTTCTTCGAGCGGGTCCAGGAGGCGATGGTGGCCCTGTGGTGGGTCCCGTCCGGCCACCGCCCCACCGTCGCGGAGGCCGAGTCCCGACTGCTGCACCTGCGCACCAACGGGCCCACGCCGTACGCCTTCACGCTGCGGACCCCGTACCCGGCGCAGGGGGCGGAGCCGGTCACGGCTCTGCAGATCCCGGACGATCTGGGGTGCCCGGCCTAGATCGCGCCCGTACGCTTCCCTCGGTATCGGTTCTTGCGGGGTGGGGACGCGTGTACGAGGACAGGGCGCCGGAGTCGGTGTGGCTTCCCAAGCGGCGGTGGCGGAAGCTGAAGCCGGTGTGGGAGGCCCGGCACACCGGCCGGGCCGACGGCGAGGCGCTGGGGAGTGTGCTCCATCAGGGGCTCGTCATCAGGGCCGCCTTCGACCGGTTGCGGGCCTTCGAGGTCGGCACCGGCAGGGAGCGCTGGACCTGGCAAGTGCCCGGCCGTGACGTGCTGGCAGCCATGTCCGACGAGGTGGTCGACGGCGTCGGGCTACTGGCCCACTGGCCGGACGTCGACGACGGACGGAAGCAGGCCTCCGTCACCGCCCTCGACCTGACGTCCGGCGAGACGCTGTGGACGGCCCCGCGGGCCCTCGACGAACTGTGGCATGACGGCTCCGAGCTCAGATCCGGCACCGTCGCCCTGTCGGGGGCGCGGGCCATGGTCGCCACGGGAACGGCGGTCGCCGCCCTGGACGTCCGTACCGGCCGCCAGGCCTGGGTCGTGCGGCACGACCGTGACGCCGACGTGCGGATCGGGGCCGCGGGAGAGCAGCTCGTCGTGGTCACGCGGCACGCGGGGACCACCACCGTCAGGGCGGTCTCCGTCGCCGACGGCCGGGTGCGCTGGAAGAAGCCGCTGGCCGTCGACGGTCCCGTCGCGGAGGTGCGTCTGGTCTCCGCCGACCCGCTGCTGCTCGCCGTGGAGGGCGAGGGTCGGCGCGGCGCGAACTGTCTGCTGAGGCTGGACGCGGACGGGAACACGGTCACCGAGTTCGCGGCGGCCGACGACGGCGCGGTGATCGTGCCGCACGCGCCCTGGCGACTCGACCACGGACAGCGCTGGACGGGCTGGGCCGGGGACACGCTGGTCACCTTCGTCGACTCGCCCTCTTACGAGCGTCTGAGCCGTCTCGCGGGATTCTCGCTGTCGACCGGCCGGCACCTGTGGACACGGGAGAGCACCTGGGACATCGGCGCGCTGGCCTTCCACCGGGGCCATGTCGTCACCCTGCGGCACCACGAGCACGAGGTCGAGGAGCGCGTCGAGTGGCGGTGCGAGGTGCGGGTCCTCGACCCCGCCGACGGCCGTGAAGTGGCCCGGCGCCGACTACGGGTGACGCGGGACGAGCCGTACGCGATGCACCTGCACGGCGACCGCCTGCTCTGGGTCAGCAAGCGGAGCGCGCCTGACACCCCGCCGGTCAAGGCCTACGACTGGCGCTGACCGGGGCCCGCCTCACTCGCGCGCCCCGTGCTCGATCGCCTCCCGCACCTCCGCCACCCGTTCCCGCTCCTCCGCCGCGAAGCGCTCCGCGTCCAGTTTCTCGGCGATCTCCTCGTCCTGGGCCATGAGGAGGTCGAGGTTGGAGTTGCCCATCTCGAAGACGCCCATGTCGACGTAGGCCTGCTGGAGGCGCTTGCCCCACAGGCCGATGTCCTTGACGCAGGGGACGATCCGGGAGAAGAGCAACTGGCGGAAGAGGGCGAGGAATTCGGAGCGCTCGGCGTACTCCTCGGCCTCCGCCTTCGGCACGCCGAAGTTCTCCAGGACCTCGACTCCGCGCAGCCGGTCGCGCATCAGGTAGCAGCCCTCGATGACGAACTCCTCGCGCTCGCGCAGTTCGGCGTCGGAGAGCTGCCGGTAGTAGTCGCGCAGTGCCATGCGGCCGAAGGCGACGTGCCGGGCCTCGTCCTGCATGACGTAGGCGAGGATCTGCTTGGGAAGGGGCTTGTCGGTGGTGTCGCGGATCATGCCGAAGGCCGCCAGCGCCAGTCCCTCGATGAGGACCTGCATGCCGAGGTAGGGCATGTCCCAGCGCGAGTCGCTCAGCGTGTCGCCCAGCAGGGACTGGAGGTTGTCGTTGATCGGGTACAACATTCCGATCTTCTCGTGGAGGAAGCGGCCGTAGACCTCCGCGTGCCGCGCCTCGTCCATCACCTGGGTCGCCGAGTAGAGCTTGGCGTCGAGATCGGGGACGGACTCCACGATCCGCGCGGCGCACACCATCGCGCCCTGCTCGCCGTGCAGGAACTGGCTGAACTGCCAGGAGGCGAGGTGCCGGCGCAGTTCGCCCTTGTCCTTGTCGGTGAACTTCGCCCAGTACTTGGTGCCGTAGAGGGAGATGGACTCGTCGGGGGTGCCGAGAGGGTCGCACGGATCGACCTCCAGGCTCCAGTCGATGCGCTTCTGACCGTCCCACTGCTTGTCCTTGCCCTTCTGGTACAGGGCGAGCAGACGGTCGCGGCCGTCGTCGTACTCCCAGCTGAAACGGGCCTTGCCCGTCGCCGGTACCTGCCAGTGGGGGTCCCCGGGCTCCGTGGTGTACAGGTCGAAAGTCGGCATGTTCCGCAGGCTGCCCCTTTGTAGACGCCGGGTCAACAAGTCGCGCGCAAGGGATTGACGGTCTTGCTGACAAGCAGTCTCATAAGAGCCATGACGAGTCTGACAGAAGTCGACGCGCTCGAAGGGCTGCGTGATGCCCTCGGCCTGCTCAAGGACCGGGAGCAGGTCGCCGAGCGACTGCTCGACTCCTCCGCGAAGCACTCCTTCGATCCGGACAAGGAACTGGACTGGGACGCGCCCTTCGAGGAGGGCCTGTGGTTCTGGCCGCCGGAACTGGTCTCGCTCTACGACACCCCGATGTGGAAGCGGATGAGCGAGGAGCAGCGGATCCTGCTCTCCCAGCACGAGGCCGCGGCGCTGGCCTCGCTGGGGATCTGGTTCGAGATCATCCTCATGCAGCTGCTGTGCCGTCACATCTACGACAAGGCGGCGACGAGCGCGCATGTGCGGTACGCGCTCACCGAGATCGAGGACGAGTGCCGGCACTCGAAGATGTTCGCGCGGCTGATCACCCGGGGCGGCACGCCCTGGTATCCGGTGAGCCGGGCCCATCAGCAGCTCGGACGGCTGTTCAAGACCATCTCCACGACCCCGGGATCCTTCACGGCGACGCTGCTGGGCGAGGAGATCCTCGACTGGATGCAGCGGCTGACCTTCCCCGACGAGCGGGTGCAGCCGCTGATCCGGGGCGTGACACGGATCCACGTCGTGGAGGAGGCGCGGCATGTCCGCTACGCCCGCGAGGAGCTGCGGCGGCAGATGGTCTCCGCTCCGCGGTGGTCGCAGGAGTTCACGCGGGTCACCTCCGGGGAGTTCGCGCGGGTGTTCTCCGTGGCGTTCGTGAACCCGGAGGTGTACACGAACGTGGGCCTCGACCAGCGGGAGGCCTTGGCGCAGGTGAAGGCGAGCGGGCATCGTCGGGAGGTCATGCAGACGGGCGCGAAGCGGCTGACCGACTTCCTGGACGACATCGGGGTGCTGCGGGGTGTCGGCAGACGGCTGTGGAGGTCATCGGGGCTGCTGGCCTGATGTCGGCTGCGGGCCGGTGGGGGCTGGTCGCGCAGTTCCCCGCGCCCCTGAACGACCTCACCTGGACCTGCTCAAGGGGCGCGGGGAACTGCGCGACCAGCCACAACGGACCCGAGGTCGGCCGACTACCCTTCGAGGCATGACCCCATCCGCGCCCGCCTACCGCAGACTCGGCGTCGAGGAGCGACGCAGTCAGCTTCTCGAAGCCGCCCTCGGACTCTTCGCGCACCGCGCCCCCGAGGAGGTCTCCCTCGACGACGTGGCGGAGGCGGCCGGAGTCTCCCGTCCCCTCGTCTACCGGTACTTCCCCGGCGGCAAGCAGCAGTTGTACGAGGCCGCGCTCCGGTCCGCCGCCGACGAGCTGGAGCAGTGCTTCGACGAACCCCTGGACGGTCCCCTCCTCATCCGCCTCTCCCGCGCCCTCGACCGCTACCTCGCCTTCGTCGACGAGCACGACGCCGGCTTCAGCGCCCTACTCCAAGGCGGCAGCGTCGTCGAGACGTCCCGGACCACCGCCATCGTCGACGGCGTACGACGGGCCGCCGCCGAGAACATCCTCAGCCACCTCGGCGTCACCGAGCCCGGCCTGCGGCTGCGCATGACCGTACGGATGTGGATCACCGCGGTGGAGGCGGCCTCCCTGATCTGGCTCGACGAGAACAAGCAGCCCCCCGTCGAGGAACTGCGGGACTGGCTGGTCGAGCAGTTCGTCGCCGTGCTCTCCGTGACCGCGAACCGCGACCCGCAGACCGCCGCGCTGGTCACGGCCCTCGCGGCGGATGTCTGACACTGGTGCCGTGAAGAGCGAAGACACCCCCTTCGAGGGCGGCCCCATGGACGGCCGGGTGCTGCCCGTGCTGCTGGGTCCGACCGGGCATCCGCCGAAGACGTACCGCATCCCCCTCCCCGACCCGGCCGGTGGCCCGCCCGCCGTGCTGGTGTACCGCCGGGTGCCCAGGGGTCACAGCAAGCTGGGGATCCAGAAGGGGTGGAAGTACGCGTACGACCCCGAGGGCAAGGCGAGCGACCGGCTGAAGTGGCCGTGGTCCAAGCCCGACAAGCCGGCTGACACCGACGGGTGACGAGGTTGCGCCGAACCGCCCACCCGACGCGCGAAGACGCCGGCACCGACTGATGCTCACCGTGCGGAACAGAGGGGCTGCTCCGCATCGGAGGTGATGACGTGTCAGGAAGGCTTCTGCGTCTGGTGTGTACGGTGGCGGTGGCGGCCGGTGCCGTCCTCGCACCGCTGCCCGCCGCGGCCGTACCGGAGCCGGAGCCGCGTGAGCGGCCCGTCGCCGATCTGCTGACGGACCTTCAGCGGCTGTACCGGGAGGCGGAGGAGGCCACCGAGACCTACAACGCCACCGAGGAGAAGCTGAAGGAGAAGCGCGCCGAGGTGAGCCGCCTGGACGCGGCGCTCTCCAAGGCCCGGCTCTCGCTGTACGACAGCCGGGGTGCCGCGGGGCGGCTGGCCCGGCAGCAGTACCAGCACAGCAGCACCGACATCTCCCCGTACGTCCGCCTGCTGCTGGCCCGTGACCCCCAGCACGCTCTCGAACAGGGCCATGTCATCGGTCAGTTGGCGCGGGAACGGGCCGAGACGGTGGGCCGCCTGACCGGCACCGAGCACCGTGCCGACGAACTCGCCCGCAAGGCGCGCAGGGCGCTCGACGACCAACTCACCCTCGCCGCCCGGCAGAAGAAGAACCGGGACGCCGTACGGGGGAAGCTCGTCGGCGTGGAGGAACTCCTCGCCTCCCTCACCGCCGAACAGCTGACCAGGCTGGCCGAGTTCGAGGAGAAGGGAGTCGAGAAGGCGCAGGAGGAGCTGACGGCCTCGGGCGCCCTCGGCGAGGATGCGCGGAAACCGTCGAGGGAGGGCGAGACGGCCCTGCGGTACGCCCGACGGCAGCTGGGGAAGCCGTACGAGTGGGGCGCGGAGGGCCCGAGGACCTACGACTGCTCGGGTCTGACGTCCAGGGCCTGGGCGCACGCCGGCACCCCGATCCCGAGGACCAGCCAGGAACAGTGGGCCCGGCTCCAGAGGATCCCCCTCAAGGAGCTGCGCCCCGGTGACCTGGTGATCTACTTCCCGGAGGCCACGCACGTGGCGATCTACGCAGGCGGGGGCAAGGTGATCGAGGCCCCGAGAACGGGCGAGAGGATCAGGATCTCCCCGATCGCGGCCCACCCGCTCCTCGGAGCCGTACGTCCGGACGACCTGCCAGGGGCGCGGGCGCCCCGCCACGCCGGGCCCGCGCCCGCATGACGACGATCAGCCGCCCGCCACCGAGGCCAGGTAGGCCCCCGTCTTCTCCGGGCTCAGAGAAGTGGGCACATGGCCGGACAGGCCATCTACCTGCGATTTTCCTCCCACAGGCGGCCCAGTGAAGGGCCGTGGGCCGCCTGTGGGCCGTCAGGCTGGGCGCTGAGCCGTGCGACAGGCGATTGCGCGGTGGGGCCAGCCCCCACAGTTGGACAGGCCTACACCGCTGGAGGAACCGCCCAGGCTCGCGCCGGCGGAACTCAGCTCTCGGCCGCCGCCTCTCCGTCGGGAGCACTAGAGGCCAGGTTGGCCTTGCGGCGTTCGTGAAACTTCCTAGCGCTCTCCAAGTTCGCGAAGAGGAACGCATTCGCTCTTTTAGCTGCCCAATATGACATTAGGCGACTGTTGATCTCTTGGCCGTTGCTGAGAGTAACGCGGACACGAAACATCAGGAGCCTGGCACGCCACTTGCCCGGGCGAGAGCTAACAGTCAGCTCATCATCTAGAACCCAGCGCGCACCGCCGAACGGCGCAATGTTCTTCCTGTCCTCGCCTACAACGAACTTGACGCGGCTGTTGCGCAGCAGCATTGGCAAGCCATCAACGATGCTGAATCTGTAACCTAGCCGGATGAGTCCAAGGTACCGAGGCACTACTTGGACCTCGTCAACTTCGACACTCGCAGAGCTACGGTTGCGAACGTGTACGTGAAGGTAGGTCCGCCATTTGGTGGGGTCTGCCTCCTTGAGGAGCTCCTCGGGGTTGTGAGCTCTCAGTCTTACGCTCAGCTTGAGCCGGGGGCCTCCGCGCCGGTAACTGGCAGCGGAGATCAACATGTTGGTCAGCGTAAACATGGCACTGGCCGCTGAGACCAGTATCGCGATGGCGGGTAGCGGCATTACCCAAGGATGCCTAAAGCGCTCCGAGTTGGACCCAGGCTTGAGGAGCTTCACTGGGATTCCCTGCTTACCGCTCACGCACTGCTGGCCAAATGACCCGCTAGCGCCACCCTTAGCACTAGCGGACCTGGCCCGCCGTCAGGCCAGGTGCTGAGCCTTGTCGTAGACGGTCGCGATCGCCTTGCGTGTGCGTTCCTGACTGCTCGGCATGAGGTGCGCGTAGATCCGCAGCGTCAGCGCCGCGTTGCTGTGTCCAAGGTACTGAGCGACGGCCTTGATGTTCTCCCCGCCGTCCAGGAGCGCGGGACGCGTAGAAGTGCCTCAGCGCGTGCATGCCGTGCTCGCGCGCGGCAGCGTAGCCGTCCTCCTTCGCCTCCGGCTCGGGGATGACTCCGGCCGCGACGAGAGCGGGCTTCCACGCTTCCTCGTTCAGCGAGGTGCGCCAGACATGGTTACCTCCAGGCGCCATGAAGACGAGCCGCCTGGTCACCTTCGGCCCGTCAGGCGTCCGCCAGGGCAGCGTGATCTCAACCGGCCGGAACTGCTTCATATGAGCCCTAAGCGCGTCAGCCACGGGACCGGGCAGCGGCACGTCCCGCGTCTTGCCGCCCTTGGGCAGCGCGAACACGGGCTTGCTCCGGCTGAGTTTGAGCTGCTGCACCACATGCAGAGTGTCGGAGTCGAAGTCGACAGCGTCCACGGCAACCCCCAAGATCTCACCTTGACGCATGCCACAGCCCGCCCCCAGGTCGACCATCGCTCGATACCGCTCCGGCATGGCAGCCTGCACGGCGAACACCCGCTCAGCAGACCAGGGCTCCACGCGCTTGGGGTCAAGCGCCGGCGGCTTGACGGAGCGAGCGGAGCACGGGTGGCGGCTCAGGTATCCGTCGTCCACGGCCGCGCTCAGCGCAGCGCGCACGTTCGCGTAGATGGCCCTTCCGTACGAGCCGGGCACGCCGTTCTCTTCGAGCGCCGCCACCCATTCCCGGATGTGCTCCGGCTTGAACGAGCCGAGCGGGCGCGTCCCGATGTACGGGTAAGCATGCAACCCGAGTTGGGAGTTCATGGACTCGATGGTGTTCGGGTCGTTGGTGAGCGTCTTGAGCCACTTTTCTGCGTACGGGACTGCTGCAGGGTTGGGTGACACCTGACCTGGCTTGCTGAGAAGCGGCCTGGAAGGATGTTGCAGTGCCCAAGCCGTATCCGAAGGAGTTCC
>NZ_JBEXFB010000021.1:0-181866 GCF_040606575.1 Streptomyces sp. NPDC005402 | reverse complement strand
TATCAACATATCTGGCGTTGATTTTTGGCACGCTGTTGAGTTCTCAAGGAACGGACGCTTCCTTTGTACTCACCCTCTCGGGCTTTCCTCCGGGCGCTTCCCTTCGTTGTTCCAAACTCTATCAGTGTTTTTCCGGCCCCCTGACCACCGTCCTGCAGGCATGCAGAAGGCGATCCGAGATGGGCACTGACGAGTTGGATGCTGCCAGGCCAGGGCACTTGGTCGCGCCGCTCGGCCTCAAGCAGGAGTACGACTGTACACGGGGCCTCGGAGACGGTGCAAATCGATTGGGCTGGTGGTCTAGACCACCAGCCGGTATCTTCCATGCAGAACCCGCACTTCATCTGACATACGCTGCTGAGCAGAGCCGTCCGAGACAGGCAGTGACGGCCCGTATACGCAGCTCCACCCCTGGGAGGCTTCCCATGACCACCGTGACGTCCCCTCTTGCCGGACGCGCCATCGGACTGGCCGCCGTGCCGGATCCGGTTTTCTCCGGGGCCATGGTCGGCCCGGGTACGGCGATCGATCCCGTCCGCGAACCGTCCGAGGCCGTGGCGCCCGTGGAGGGTGTGATCGTCTCTCTCCACCCGCACGCGTTCGTCGTCGTGGACGAGCAGGGACACGGCGTGCTCGTCCACCTCGGTATCGACACCGTGCAGCTGAACGGTGAGGGCTTCGAGCTGCTGGTGAACAAGGGCGACACCGTCACCCGGGGTCAGGCGATCGTGCGCTGGAACCCGGCCGCCGTCGAGGCCTCCGGCAAGTCCGCGGTCTGCCCCGTCGTGGCTCTGGAGGCTACGGCCGAGGCGCTCTCCGAGCTCCGAGACGACGGCGATGTGAAGGCCGGCGACAGTCTGTTCCTCTGGAAGTGACGTCGGTGCCGTCGTACGACGGCACGTAGGGACGACAACCACCGCGGCGGCGGGACCCGCCGCACTATCGGAGACGGGTGAGATGGAGACAACGCTGCGAGGCGTCGGCGTGAGCCACGGTGTGGCGATCGGCGAGGTTCGGCACATGGGAACGGCGGTGCTGGAACCGCCTGCCAAGCAGATTCCGGCGGAGGACGCGGAGCGTGAACAGGGGCGCGCCCGCAAGGCCGTGGAGGCTGTGGCGGCCGACCTGACGGCGCGCGGCAATCTGGCGGGGGGCGAAGCCCAGGCGGTGCTCGAGGCGCAGGCCATGATGGCCCAGGACCCCGAGCTGATGGCGGATGTGGACCGGCGTATCGCCGTAGGCAGCACCGCCGAGCGCGCTGTGTACGACGCCTTCGCCGCGTACCGCGAGCTGCTGGCGGCCGCCGGTGAGTACCTGGCCGGTCGGGTCGCGGACCTCGACGACGTGCGGAATCGTATCGTCGCCCGTCTGCTCGGGGTGCCCATGCCGGGTGTGCCGGACAGCGACGAGCCTTATGTTCTGGTGGCGCGTGATCTCGCGCCTGCCGACACCGCTCTGCTGGACCCGACGCTGGTGCTGGGGTTCGTGACCGAAGAGGGCGGGCCGACCAGCCACAGCGCGATTCTGGCGCGGGCGCTCGGAGTGCCGGCCGTCGTGGCGCTGCCGGGCGCCGGTGAGCTCGCCGAGGGGACGGTCATCGCTGTCGACGGCAGCACCGGTGACATCTTCGTGAACCCGAGCGAGGAGAAGAAGGCCGAGCTGGAGGCCGCTGCCGCCGAGCGGAAGGCCGCGCTCGCCGCGTCGACGGGTCCGGGCGCCACCGCCGACGGTCACAAGGTGCCGCTGCTGGCCAACGTCGGCGGCCCGGCGGACGTGCCCGCCGCGGTCGAGGCGGGCGCCGAGGGTGTCGGCCTTTTCCGTACCGAGTTCCTGTTCCTCGACGACAGCAAGAACGCTCCGTCCGAGGAGAAGCAGGTCGAGGCGTATCGCCAGGTCCTGGAGGCGTTCCCCGAGGGGCGTGTGGTCGTCCGTGTGCTGGACGCGGGTGCGGACAAGCCGCTGGACTTCCTGACACCGTCCGACGAGCCGAACCCGGCGTTGGGCGTGCGCGGTCTCCGGACGCTGCTCGACCACCCTGAGGTGCTGCGTACGCAGCTGACGGCGCTTGCGAAGGCCGCCGAGGGTCTGCCGGTCTACCTCGAGGTCATGGCCCCGATGGTGGCGGACCGTGCCGACGCCAAGGCGTTCGCCGACGCGTGCCGTGCGGCCGGGCTGCGGGCGAAGTTCGGCGCGATGGTGGAGATTCCCTCGGCCGCGCTGCGGGCGCGGTCGATTCTGCAGGAGGTCGGGTTCCTGTCGCTGGGGACCAACGACCTCGCGCAGTACACCTTCGCCGCCGACCGTCAGGTGGGCGCGGTGTCGCGGCTGCAGGATCCGTGGCAGCCGGCGCTGCTCGACCTCGTCGCGCTGTCCGCCGAGGCGGCCAAGGCCGAGGGCAAGAGCTGTGGTGTCTGTGGTGAGGCCGCGTCCGACCCACTGCTCGCCTGCGTGCTGACCGGTCTTGGTGTCACCTCGCTGTCCATGGGTGCGGCGTCCCTTCCGTACGTCCGGGCGACCCTGGCGAAGTACACGCTGGCGCAGTGCGAGCGAGCCGCCGCAGCCGCGCGGGCTGCCGACAGTGCCGAGGAGGCGCGCGTCGCGGCTCAGGCTGTGCTGTCGGGCGAGTAGGGGCGGATCGGCCGGCTGACGGTCTCCGGAGGGCGCTCCACCTGTGGGTGGGGCGCCCTCCTCGTGTTCAGTGACTGTGGCCTGGCGTCCGTCCTTCAGGTCCGAGGTCGGGGGGCACGCAGTAGTCGACGTCCGATTCCGGAGAGATCAGATCGCCTGAGTCGACGTCGGTGCAGTAGGCGTCGAAGACTTCTCCGGCGGTGAGGGGTTCGAGGCCGTCGCCGCGCAGGCGCCAGCCGTAGATGCGGTCGGTGGTGCCGGGGGCGCTGGTGCGCATGACGAGCCCGCCGGGGCACTGGGTGGCGATGCCGAGTGCGAGGACCGTGGTGAATTCGAGGGCCTCGGCCTCGTCGAGTTGTACGGCTCCGTCGGTGTTCTCGTCGGAGTGGAGGACGGCGACCAGGGTTTCCGGGGTGCCGGTGACGCTGCAGACGAGGTGGTGTTCGCCCGGCAGTGCTGAGTCGAGGATCCGGACGAGGAGGTCCGAGGCGCGGGCGAAGGCCGCCCGGCCGATGTCCTCCCCACAGGAACCGCAGGCGCCGAGGCGGGCCAGGAGTGTGGTTGCGTACTCCCAGGTGGCCTGGCGGACAGCCTCGTCCACGAGGGCGGGCACGAGCTCGGTGAGGGGCTGCCCCTCGTACTGGAGCGTCGGCCCGGTGTGGGCGAGTTCGGCCGTGAAGCGTGTGCGGCTCGACGGGATGTCCGGGTTGAGGCCCGTCTCCTCGCAGAAGTCGGCGTACTCCTGAGGGTCGAAGAGGGCGACGGTGGTGTGGCTGCCCTGTGCGGCCCGGGTCCTCAGCAGGTCCTCGACCTGGTGCAGGTAGGTCGCGTGGTCGTCGAAGGTGAAGCTGCGGTAGCGCCGCATGGCGCGGAAGTCGTGTTCGTCGGTGAGCAGTCCGATGGTGCCGGCGATTTCGCGGCGCAGGACGCGTCGCATCGTCTGGTGGTCGGTGTGCGCCATTCTTTCCCCCTGTGCGCAGTCGATCAATGCTCACTCACAGTAACCGGCGGCACTGACAACGAGGGCTGGGTGAGGCGTCCTCGGACCAGTCGGTGCTGAATTGTGCAGGTCAGAGCGATGGCTGTGCCGAAGGCCGCCCATCCTGCCGGGCCAGTGGCGATGGCCGCGGTGACCGCGAGTGGTCCGACCGTGCGCTGTACGGATTGGGCCAGGCCGTGGACGCCGAGGTAGGCGCCCTGCGCGGTGTCGGGGGCGAGGGCGACGGAGAGTTCCCAGGAGACGGTGGCGTGGAGCATCTCGGCCATGGTGAAGGCGATTGCCGCTGCGGTGAGGAGCGCTGTGGCGGTGACGGCTCCGCCCGTGGCCGCGAGTGCCATCGCGACGCCGCCCAGGGCGAAGGTCACGGAGAGCGGGATGAGCAGCTGTCGGGCAGCGGTGGTGGTGGTACCGAATCGGGCGAGTGGTACCTGGAGTCCCACGACCATGACGTTGTTGAGGACCATGAGGAGTGGCGCCAGTCCGTTCGGTGCGTTGCTCTCGTGTGCGATCCACAGGGGCAGCCCGACCTTGAACACGGCGTCGTCGAGGAAGAGGACGCTCTCGGTGGCGACGTAGGCGAGATAGGTGCGGTCGCGCCAGGGGTTCGCCGGCTTGGTCGTGGGGGCCGGGTGGTTCGAGGTGGTGACGGTGCGGGAGGGGGACGGGGGCTCGGCGCAGCGCAGAGTGAGAAGTGCTGAGGCAACGAACGACAGGGCGTCGCCGGCGAGGAGCCACTGGTAGGCGGCGGTGGTTCCGAGTGCCAGGGCCGCCGCGGCCGAGAGGCCGCCCAGCGCCCAGCCCGCGTTGGCGACTGTGCGGTGGAAGGCCTGGTAGCGGACGCGGTCCGGGCCGGCGACCCGGGTGGCGTAGAGCTTGGTGAGGATGCTCGCGGCGCGGTCGCCGAGGCCGCCCACCGCCGAGAAGGCGATGAGCAGGGCGTAGTTGTGCGTCGTGAGCAGTGCGCAGGATGCGAGGGCGCGCATGAGCTGGACGGTCAGCAGGACTCGGGTGATCGGGAACCGGTCGGCGAGCTTGCCGCCCAGCGGTGCGCCGGCGATGCCGATGGCGCCTGCGGCAGCAGCGAGGGTGCCGACCTGGGCGACGGAGAGGTGGGAGACGTAGGTGAAGTAGAGAACGGAGACGGACGCCCACAGTCCGCTGCCGACGCGGTCGACGAGCGCGATGGCGAGCATTCTGCGCCCGTCGCGGCCTCCGGGAACGCCTTTCGACCATGCCGCCGCGCGCCGCATCGGATGCACTGCTCCCCCTTGCCGTCTTGCTTCGGTTTATGTACTGATACATACTGTGCAACGTGGCAACACAATATGGGATCAGTGGCACGACGGCCAAGGGAATTGCGGCGTCCGTCGAACGCGCCGTGGCCGAGGGTTTCTTGGTGCCGGGGGCCGCGTTGCCTCCGGTGCGGCGCCTCGCGGACGACCTGGGAGTGAGCCCGGGAACGGCCGCCACGGCGTACAAGGAACTGCGGCAGCGCGGGATCGTGGTCACCCGGGGACGCGGCGGGACCGTTGTGGCACCGGCTCCGGCGGTGGCGTCGCGTCGGCCGCCCAAAGTGCCCGACGGCCTCAGGGACTTGGCGGGCGGTCACCCGGATCCGCGTCTGCTCCCCGGCCTGGTGCCACCCTCCCGGCTGTCCCCCGGCGGTCGTTCGCACCGTTCGACGCCCCGGCTGGCACGGCTCGAGGACGCCGTACGCGCGTGGCTGGGGCCCGACGACGTACCGTTGGAGCACGTGACCTTCGCGCACGGAGCGCTGGATCTGGTCGGGCGGCTGCTCTCCGTGGAGCTGCGACCCGGTGACGCCGTGGCGATGGAGGATCCCGGGTACCACCATCTCCTGGATCTGGTCACGGCGTTGGGGCTGCGCATGGTGCCCGTCGCCGTGGACGACGAGGGAGTGTCGCCCGAGGCCGTGCGCGACGCGCTGCGGGCGGGGGCCCGGGCGCTCGTGTGCAGTCCTCGGGCGCAGAATCCGTACGGCGGTCGCTTCTCCACCGGGCGCCGGGACGCGCTGTTGGACGTGCTCAGGGAGCACCCCGAGGTGCTGGTCGTGGAGAACGATCACGCTTCCGCCGTCGCCGACGCTCCACTGCGGACGCTGACCGGGGGCGGGCTGTCGCGCTGGGTGCATGTGCGGACGGTGAGCAAGTTCCTGGGGACGGATCTGCGCTGGGCGGCCGCGGCCTGCGATCCGATCACGCTGGGTCGGCACGACGGGCGGCTGTTGCTGACGTCCGGCTGGGTCAGCCATCTGCTCCAGGAGACGGTGTACGGACTGCTCTGCGACGAGAGCACGCGCGCGTTGGTCGCTCGTGCAGAGGAGACCTACGCGTTGCGCCGGGACGCTCTTGTACGGGAGCTCGGGGACCGGGGCATCGTGGCGCACGGGGCGAGCGGGATGAACGTGTGGGTGCCCGTCCGGGACGAGTCGGCCGTGGTGAATGGGCTGCGGTCGTACGGCTGGTGGGTCGCGGCAGGGGCCCGGTTCCGGTTGTCGGCCGGTCCGGGCGTGCGGATCACGGCCGCGGAGCTGGAGCCGGCCGATGCGGTGCGGCTGGCCTCGGACTTCGCCGGCGTGCTGGGTGAGTCCGAGGCCACCTACGGTGGTTGACCGGCTCCGTCAGGCGCGTTTGCGAGCCAGGTCCTCGTAGAAGTGGAGCAGGTCGAGGTTGTCGATGGAGCCCGGGTTGACCGCCTTCTCCAGCGGGGTGCCCTGGAGGAGGCGCTTGACGGGGACCTCGATGCGCTTTCCGGTGAGCGTGTGCGGGATGCCGGGGACCTCGATGACCTCGTCCGGGATGTGGCGGGGTGAGAGGTTTTCACGGATGGTCCGCTTGATGCGGTCCAGGAGTGCCTGGTCGAGGGCGGCGCCCGGAGCCAGGTGCACGAACAGCGGCATCCAGTAACCCCCGTCGGGCTGTTCGATGCCGATGACCAGGGATTCCTTGATCTCGGGAAGTCGCTCCACGGCCTCGTAGATGTCGGCCGAACCCATGCGGACGCCCTGGCGGTTGAGCGTCGAGTCGGAGCGGCCGTGGATGACGACCGAGCCGCGCGAGGTGAGGGTGATCCAGTCTCCGTGCCGCCACACTCCGGGATAGGTGTCGAAGTAGCTGCCGTGATAGCGGCTTCCGTCGGGGTCGTTCCAGAAGTGGATCGGCATCGACGGCATGGGGTTGGTGACGACGAGCTCGCCGACCTCGTCGATGAGGGGCTTGCCGCTCGGGTCCCAGGACTGCAGGTCGGTGCCCAGGCTGGGCGCCTGGAGCTCGCCGATGTGGACGGGCAGGGTCGGTACGGCGCCCGCGAAGCATGAGCACACGTCCGTACCGCCGCTGACCGAGGCGATCCAGAGGTCCTCGCGCACCTCGTCGTGCAGCCAGCGGAAGCCGTCGGGCGGGAGCGGGGAGCCGGTGGTGGCCACGCACTGCACCTTGGAGAGGTCGAAGTCGCGTCCTGGGTGGACGTCGGCCTTGCGGCAGGCCATGACGTACGCGGCCGAGGTGCCGTAGAGGGTGGCGCCGGTGCGTTCGGCGACGCGCCACTGGGCGCCCGTGTCGGGGTAGCCGGGGCTGCCGTCGTACAGGACGACGGTCGTGCCCGTGAGGAGGCCGGAGACGAGGAAGTTCCACATCATCCAGCCCGTGGAGGTGTACCAGAAGAAACGGTCCTCGGGGCCGAGGTCGCAGTGCAGGCCGAGCTGCTTGAGGTGCTCGACGAGGATGCCGCCCTGGGACTGGACGATCGCCTTGGGCAGGCCCGTCGTGCCCGAGGAGTAGAGCACCCACAAGGGGTGCGCGAAGGGCACCTGTTCGAAGACCGGTTCCGTGTCCGCGCGCGTGAGGGCGTCCCACTTCAGGGCGCCTTCAGGGGCCTCGGTACCGAGGAGCGGGATGTGGACGACGGCGCGCAGGGAGGGCAGTTCGCGGCGGAGTTCGGTGACCGTCTCGCGGCGGTCGTGCTCCTTGCCGCCGTAGCGGTAGCCGTCGACGGTGAACAGGACGACCGGCTCGACCTGTTGGAAGCGGTCCAGGACACTGCGGGCGCCGAAGTCGGGGGCACAGGACGTCCAGACGGCGCCCACGGCGGCCGTGGCGAGGAGGGCGACGACGGCCTGCGGGACGTTCGGGAGGTAGCCGCTGACGCGGTCGCCGGGCCGGACGCCGAGGGCGCGCAGCTCGGCGGCCAGGGAGCCGACCTGGCGGCGCAGCTCGGACCAGGTCACCGGGATCGGATCATGGGTCTCGTCGACGTACAGGAGGGCGGGTTCGTCCGCGCGGGTCTCGGCCGCGCGCAGGGCGTGCTCGGCGTAGTTGAGGGTGGCGCCGGGGAACCACTGGGCGCCGGGCATCGAGCGGTCGCCCAGCACGCGCGCGTAGGGCGTCGAGAACCGTACGTCGAACCATTGGGTGACGGCTGCCCAGAACGGCTCCAGCTGGTCCACGGACCAGCGGTGCAGTGCCGGGTAGCCGCCGTCGGCCGGGGCGCCGTGGTGTTCGGCCGCCCACGCCTGGAACCTGGTGACCTGGGACCGGGCGATGCGCTGCGGATCTGGCTGCCAGAGCGGCTGGGGGTTCACGGTCGACATGGGGGCTCCCGGACTGTGCGCGTCGTGTGCGTCTCCCGCGCACGGGCCAGGGGTGTGCGCGTGACGCGGCTGACAGGGACGATGCCATGTGATCAACTTCTACGCCAGGGTGCGGCCCACATAGTCCGTGTCGTGAAGATGTGGCCCCGGCACGGGTGAACGGCAGTTGAACGGCACGCGCGGGTGGGGCAGTGAGTGGCAGGGTGAGCAGCATGAACGGTCGTGACCTGGTGCGTTCGGTGAGGGCGGTCGGTTCGGCGGGGGCGCCCCAGGGGTTGCGTACCGTGCGTGCCGCGTGGCGCAGGCGGCGTACCGACGCCGTGGGGCTGCCGGCGCGGGGGGCCGAGCGGGCGCGGGTGCCGGGGCCGGTACAGGACGTGGAGCCCGGTCCCGGCGGGGGCGTCGTCCGGTTCAGCCGCTCCGAGCTGCGGATCGTCGTCACGGTGAACGGGACGGTCTTCTGGGGGTGGGACGGGGCCGGACCGGAGCCGTCGTACGCGCTCGCCGGCCGCTGCCCGGAGCCGGATCCCCGGGCGGTCCTGGAGCCGGACAAGGACGGCGGCTGGCGGGTCGTGGCCGAGCGGGCGACGGTCGTGGTGTCGCGGCACGGAGCGGTCGAGGTGCGTACGCCCGGCGGGGTGACCCTGCGCCGGGATCTGCCGCCCCGGTGGTGGGAGCCGGTGGGCGGGGGCGAGGCGCGCTGGATGATGCGCTCGGAGGTGGCCGCCGACGCCCGGTTCTTCGGTCTGGGAGGACGGGCTTCGGGGCCGCGGCTGCGGGACGGGACGTATCGGCTCTGGAACACCGACCCCGGCCGGGCGTTCGGGCCGGGAGACGATCCGCTGTACGTCACGATGCCGGTGCAGCTGGTGGTGGCCGACGCCGCCACCCATCTCGTGTTCCACGACACCTCGTGGGACGGCACCGTGACCCTGCGGGAGGGCGAGGAGGGCGCCGGCTCCGGGCACGACCGGGCGGGGATGTCCGAGCTGCGGATGGCCGGCGGTCCGCTGCGCTGCTGGGTGATGGTGGGTACTCCCGCGCGCGTGCTGCTCGCCTGGGCCTCGCTGACCGGTGCGCCCGCGCTGCCGCCGTCCTGGGCGCTCGGCCATCATCACGCCCGCTGGGGCTTCGGCAGTGAGCAGGAGGTGCGGCGGATCGTCGGCGGGTATCAGGAGCGAGGTCTGCCGCTCGACGCCGTCCATCTGGACATCGACCACTACGACGAGCACCAGGTGTTCACGGTCGACCAGGAGCGTTTTCCCAAGCTGCCCCAACTGGCCGGGGAACTGCTGCGGGACGGGATCCGGCTGGTGTCGATCGTCGACCCGGCGGTCAAGGCGGCGCCCGGCAACGCCGTCCATGACAGCGGGACGGCCGTGGACGCCTTCGTGCGGGACGCCTCAGGGGCGCTAGTGGAGGGGGTCGGGTGGCCCGGGGAGGCGGTCTATCCGGACTTCACGCACGCACCCGTGCGTGCGTGGTGGGGTCGTCTCTACCAGGAGCGGCTCACGGCGGGGTTCGCGGGGTTCTGGCACGGCATGAACGAACCCACGTCCTTCAACGCGTTCGGGGAGTCGACGCTGCCGCGGTCGGCCAGGCACTCCCTGGAGGGCCGCGGCGGTGACCACCGCGAGGCGCACAACGTCTACGCACTGTGCATGGCCCGGGCCGGGTACGAGGGTCTGCGCGAACTGGTGCCGGACGAGCGGCCCTTCCTGTTCTCGCGCTCCGGATGGGCCGGCATACAGCGATACGGGGGCACCTGGTCCGGTGACGTGGCCACCGGCTGGCCGGGCCTGCGGGCTTCGCTGTCCCTCGTGATGGGGCTCGGGCTGTGCGGGGTGCCGTACTCGGGGCCCGACGTGGGCGGCTACGACGGCCACCCGTCGCCCGAGCTGTACCTGCGCTGGTTCCAGCTCGGCGCGTATCTGCCGTTGTTCCGTACCCACGCGAGTCTGCGGGCGGGCCGCAGGGAGCCGTGGGAGTTCGGAGCCGAAACGCTGGAGCACGCGCGCGTGGCGCTCGTGGAACGCCGGCGGCTGCTGCCGTACTTCCTGACGCTCGCGCAGCTGGCCCGGCGGACCGGAGCGCCCTATGTACGGCCCTTGTGGTGGTCCGCGCCCGAGGACCGCGCGCTGCGGGACTGCGAGGACGCCTTCCTGCTCGGTGACTGCCTGCTCGTGGCACCGGTGCTGGATCCGGGCAGCGACCGGCGTGCGGTGCAGCTGCCGCGAGGGCGCTGGTACGACACGACCACGGAGCAGGTGTACGAGGGGCCGGGACAGGTTCTTGTGGACGCTCCGCTGTCGCGGATCCCGGTGCTCGCGCGCGCGGGCGCCGTCATCCCCGTGCGGGGGGACGACGGCGGTCTCGAACTGGAGGTGTGGGCGCCCGCCCGGGGACGGAGCGGGGGTGGGCTGGTCGTCGAGGATGCGGGCGACGGTTGGGACGAACCGGAGATCGAACGTTACGTCGCCCGCTGGGAGGGCCGGAAGGTGGTCGTTCAGCGCGAGGGCGAGGACGGCTTGAGCGAGCCGTCCCACCCGGTGCGGCTACGGGGGCTGGGAGCCCACTGAGGCTCAGACGTAGCGACCCTCGAACCAGGCCCGTACGGCCAGCGTGTGCAGCGGGAAGGCGAGCTCCTCCGGCCTGCGCAGGAGGTGCCAGCCCTCCGTCTCGTCCGTGGCGGCGGACTGCGGGAGACCGTCGGCGGGACGCTCCGGCAACACCCCGAACAGCAGCAGGTGGCCGTCGTGCGAGCTCAGCGCGTCGACGAGCCGTACGTCGCGGCTCGCCGCGTCGATGCCGGTCTCTTCCTTGAGTTCACGGACCAGGGCGTGCCGCCAGTCCTCGCGGTCGTCGATGTAACCGCCGGGCAGCGCGATACCTCCGCGCGCGGGAGCGATGGTTCGGGTGATGACGACCAGGGCGGTGCCCTGTGTGTCGTACACGGGCTGGAGTGCGACGGCGACCGGCAGGGGGTTGCGGTAGGCCACCGTGTTGCAGACGGGACAGGTGCGGGGCCAGCCCGCGACACCCTCTCCGTAGGACGCTCCGCAGCTCGAACAGTGGGAGCCGGGCGCGGAGTTGGGGGTGGAGTGCTGAGTTTCGGACACGCCGCGGACTGTATCCGATCATCAGTGCGCCGGTTCCGTTGGGCCCTCTGCCTCTTTGCGGCTGCCCGTGCGACACTTCTGACGTACCGTCAGATCGCTTCCTGGGGAGGGACTTTGCCGCGCACGCGCACACCTGTGGTCGCCGGGTGGTTCGCCGGTGACGGAGACGACTTCACGCTTCTCGGGACCCGCTGCTCCGCCTGCGCCTCGGTCTTCTTCCCGCGTGAGGACGGCCATTGCCGCAACCCCGGATGCGCCGGTGGCGATCTGGCGGAGATTCCCCTTTCGCGGCGCGGTCGCGTCTGGTCGTACACGGACAGCAGATACCGGCCTCCGTCACCCTATGTGACCGATCCGGAACTTCCGTGGGAGCCGTACACGTTGATCGCTGTGGAGCTGGCCGCCGAGCGGATCGTGGTGCTGGGGCAGGCGGTTCCCGGGGTCACCGTCGCCGATCTGACGGTGGGCGCGGAGGTGGAGGTCGTCCCCGGTGTGCTCCATGAGGACGGGGAGACGGCCTGGACGACGTGGCAGTGGCGGCCGACGGGGGTGACGGCATGACGGGAGAGGTGGCGGTGCTCGGCGCGGGTATGCACCCATGGGGCAAGTGGGGGCGCGGTTTCGTCGAGTACGGCGTGGTGGCCGCCCGCGCGGCGCTGGCCGACGCGGGTCTGGAGTGGCGGGAGGTCGGCTCGATCGTCGGCGCCGACACCGTGCGGGGTGGCTATCCGGGCTATGTGGCGGGGGCGACCTTCGCCAAGGCGCTGGGCTGGCAGGGGGCCCGTGTCGCCAGCGTGTACGCGGCGTGCGCGTCCGGGGCGCAGGCGGTGGCCGCAGCGCGGGCGCAGATTCTGGCGGGGCTGGCCGACGTGGTGCTCGTGGTGGGTGCCGACGCGGCTCCGAAAGGGTTTTTCCGACCCGCGGGCGGCGACCGGGCCGACGATCCGGACTGGCTGCGGTTCCGGGTCCTCGGGGCGACCAATCCGACCTACTTCGGGCTGTACGCGCGTCGCCGCATGGCAGTTCACGGGGACACCGTGGAGGACTTCGCTCAGGTCAAGGTGAAGAACTCGGCCCTGGGCGCGCTGAATCCCTACGCGCGCTACCGGAAGCGGGTCAGCGCGGAAGAGGTGGCGGCCTCCGCCGTGGTGGCCGATCCGCTGCGGCTGCTCGACATCTGTGCCACCTCGGACGGCGGGGCGGCGCTGGTGCTGTCCAGCATGGACTTCGCGCGCCGGAGGGGCGTGGCCGAGCCCGTGCGGATCAGGGCGGTGTCGACGGTGACGCCGACATATCCGAACACGGTGCTGGATCTGCCGGACATCGCGACGGACTCCGCCGTGGCGGTCGAGCCCGCCGCGGAGACGTTCCGTGCGTCGATCGCGCGCACGGCCTACGAGGAGGCCGGTGTCGGGCCGCGGGATCTCTCCCTCGCCGAGGTCTACGACCTGTCCACCGCCCTGGAGTTGCAGTGGTACGAAGACCTCGGGCTGTGCGGGGAGGGCGAGGGCGCGAAGCTGTTGCGCGAGGGGGCGACGGCGCCGGGCGGGCGCATACCCGTCAACATGAGCGGCGGACTCGCCTCCTTCGGCGAGGCGGTGCCGGCTCAGGCGATCGCCCAGGTGTGTGAGCTCACCTGGCAGCTGCGGGGCGTCGCGGGTGACCGGCAGGTCGAGCACGCGCGCGCGGGGATCACCGCGAACCAGGGGCTGTTCGGGCACGGGTCGGCGGTGATCGCCGTGCGATGACCGGAGCGAGGGGGGCTTCCCGTGCGCTGGGTGAGCGACCGGGAATCTCGGGACGCTACGGCCACACCCTGTATACCGACCGCCCCGCGGCCAACTCGAGGATCCTCCGCGGACGGTGGGGATCGACGCCACCGCGTGGGTCTTCCTGGACGTGGTCGCCGTCGGCGGCCGGGACCGTACGTCGGACGATGTCGCCGTGGTCGACCGGTACGCGCTGCGTAGGAGTCGTACGGCTCGCGGATCTCGTACGGGCGCTGAGCGAGACGCGGGTGGAGGAGACCATCGGGCTCGACCCGCTGAGGCGGCTGCCCGGCTCGGACGCGATCACGGGCGAGGTGGACCGGCGTATCGCGGCCGGCGGACGTTGACGCTGAGCCGGCTGGACATCGACCACTTCCAGCAGGTCAACGACACGGTGGGTTTCGTGGCGGGCGACGAGCTCATCCGCGCGGTGGCAGCATTCGGCGACCGGCACCGCGCGTGGGCACCTCGCCGGCGGCGACTTCCTGGTGCTGACGGACCCGGAGGACCTGGCTCCGGCGGCCGCCTCCGCACTGGACGCGAACTGGCGGCGGGCGGGCGGCAGGTGACGCTGTCCCTGGCGACCGTGGTGTGCCTGCCGGGCGGTGTGGCGGGCCATCGGGAGGCGGCCGCATGTCGGGCGCCGCTCAAGAAGACAGCGAAGGCGCTCAGCGGGGCGAACCGGGTCGTGGGTCGAGCCGGGCTGCCGGGGCAGGGGATCCGGCGTGGGACGGGGGCGCAAGCGGCTTCGGCGGGGTGACGGGCTGAAGGGAAGGCGGTGGAGCGCCGTTCGGCTCGAACAGGACCCGGCCGACCCCGCGCCTGTTGATCGAGGCGGTTCGGCCGCCCGTTCCAACCGTTGTCGTCAGCGACCTTGACGCTCCCCGAGGCCCGGTGAACACTTCCGGTGTCGGTCGACATCGCCGTACATTCTCGGCGTTCCAGGCACCACGCCGCGCGGGCCCCCCACGAGCCAAGGCCCATCCCCCACGGGCGATTCGGCCGCGACGGCACGCTCGTCGCGGACGCCGGGCGGGGCGCGGATCCTCCCTGCCCTCGGCAGTTCGCCAAGGGAACCGCAACTCCCCTGCACGGAGGACCGGGGCGGGAACGTCCCGGGCCAGGGCCTAGGAGCCGCCATGAGCAACGGAGACGTATTCCTCGGTGAGGTCATCGGTACGGCGATTCTGATCCTCTTCGGCGCCGGCGTGGTCGCCGCCGTCGTACTCAACCACTCCAAGGCGAAGGACGCCGGCTGGGTCGTCATCGCGTTCGGCTGGGGCTTCGGCGTGCTGGCCGGGGCGTACACCGCCGCGCCGCTGTCCGGTGGGCATCTCAACCCCGCCGTGACCCTCGGGATCGCCGTCGACACCGGGGACTGGGACCAGGTGCCGGTCTACATCGCCGGGCAGATGGTCGGCGCCATGCTCGGGGCGGTCCTGTGCTGGCTGACCTACTACGCGCAGTTCCGGGCCAACGCCGAGGAGGAGCTGGCCCAGCCGACGCTCGGGATCTTCTCCACCGCGCCCGCGATCCGCAATCCGGTGGCGAACCTGGTCACGGAGATCATCGCGACCGTCGGCCTGGTCCTTCCCATCCTCGCCTTCGGACTCACCAAGGGGCTCGGCGAGTCCGGTACCGCGGTCCTCGTCGTCGCCTTCCTGGTGGTCGGCATCGGTCTGTCGCTCGGCGGGCCCACCGGATACGCCATCAACCCGGCCCGCGACCTGGGCCCGCGCATCGTCCACACCCTGCTGCCGATCCCCAACAAGGGCACCTCGGACTGGGGTTACGCGTGGATCCCGGTGGTGGGACCGCTGATCGGCGGTGCGCTGTCCGGGGTGATCTTCAACGCGGCCTTCTGAACGCAGCCCTTCCGAACACAGCGCCGGCCAGACCCAGCCCGTATCCAACGCAGCCTTGTGCAGGAACCGACGAAGGGGACGTCATGACGGACAAGTTCGTCGCCGCCATCGACCAGGGCACCACCTCCAGCCGCTGCATCATCTTCAACCAGGACGGCGCGATCGTGGCCGTCGACCAGCGCGAGCACCGCCAGATCTTCCCCAGGCCCGGCTGGGTGGAGCACGACGCCACCGAGATCTGGTCCAAGGTGCAGGCCGTAGTCGCCGGGGCGATCGCCAAGGCCGGGCTGCGCGCCGACCAGCTCAGCGCCCTGGGTATCACCAACCAGCGCGAGACGACGGTCCTGTGGGACCGCGCCACGGGCAAGCCCGTGCACAACGCGATCGTGTGGCAGGACACGCGCACCGCGGCCCTGACCCACCAGCTCGGTGGCTCGGACGGTCAGGACCGGTTCCGCGAGCAGACCGGGCTGCCGCTGGCCACCTACTTCTCGGGGCCGAAGGCGGCCTGGCTGCTCGACAACGTGCCGGGGCTGCGCGCGCGTGCCGAGAACGGCGAGATCGCGTTCGGCACCATCGACTCCTGGCTGATCTGGAACCTCACCGGCGGCACGGACGGCGGGCGGCACGTCACGGATGTGACCAACGCCGGGCGGACCATGCTGATGAACCTGGAGACCCTCCAGTGGGACCAGTCCATCCTGTCCGCCATGAACGTGCCCGAAGCTGTCCTGCCCGAGATCAGGTCGTCCGCCGAGGTCTACGGCACCGCCGTGGGCCAACTCGCGGGCGTGCCGGTGGCGTCGGCGCTGGGCGACCAGCAGGCCGCCGTGTTCGGGCAGGCCTGCTACGACGTGGGCACGGCGAAGAACACCTACGGCACGGGCTCCTTCCTGCTGCTCAACACGGGCAACCGGCCGGTCCCGTCGAAGAACGGGCTGCTGACGACGATGGGCTACAAGATCGGCGGTGAGGCGCCGGTGTACTGCCTGGAGGGCTCGATCGCCATCACGGGCGCCCTGGTCCAGTGGTTCCGCGACCAGCTCGGCATCATCCGTACCGCCGACGAGATCGAGCCCCTCGCGGCGAGCGTCGAGGACAACGGCGGCGCGTACATCGTGCCCGCCTTCTCCGGTCTCTTCGCGCCCTATTGGCGTTCCGACGCGCGCGGAGTCGTCACGGGCCTGACGCGGTACGTCACCAAGGCGCACCTCGCGCGGGCCGTACTGGAGGCGACGAGCTGGCAGACGCGCGAGGTCGTGGACGCCATGTACCAGGACTCCGGGGTGCAGATCACCACCCTCAAGGTGGACGGCGGCATGACCAAGAACAACCTGCTCATGCAGCACCAGGCGGACGTGCTCGACGTGCCGGTGGTCCGGCCGATGGTCTCCGAGACCACGTGCCTGGGCGCCGCGTACGCCGCCGGGCTCGCCACCGGCGTCTGGAACGACCTGGACGAGCTGAAGTCCCACTGGCAGAAGGACGTCGAGTGGACGCCGGACATGGACGCGTCCGTCCGGGACCGCCAGTACCACAACTGGCGCAAGGCCGTGGAGAAGAGCTTCGGCTGGGAGGAGGACGGCGAGAACTAGGCACGCGCGCGTGGTGCCGTGAAGCCGCGGTTCGTACCCCTGTCGGCGGGGGTACGGGCCGCGCCCCCCGCGCTCAGGTGGTCACGGTCTGGCGGTGCCGTGCCGAGTACGCCATCGCGTGCTGGACGACGCCTACGAGCACGTCCTTGACCGACTGCTTGTCCCGGGCGTCGCACAGCACGATCGGTACGTCGTCGTCGAGGTCCAGGGCCTGCCGTACGTCGTCCTCCGGGTAACGGATCGCTCCCTCGAAGCAGTTGACACCGACGATGAACGGTATGGAACGCCGCTCGAAGTAGTCGACGGCGGCGAAGCAGTCCTCCAGGCGACGCGTGTCGGCGAGCACGACGGCTCCCAGGGCACCCTCGGAGAGCTCGTCCCACATGAACCAGAACCGTTCCTGTCCGGGTGTGCCGAACAGGTACAGCACCAGGTCCTCGCGCAGGGTGATGCGCCCGAAGTCCATGGCGACGGTGGTGGTGCGCTTGCCCTCGACACCGCTCGTGTCGTCGACGGGGCGTCCTGCCTCGGTGAGCAGTTCCTCGGTGCGCAGCGGTCTGATCTCGCTGACCGCGCCCACGAGCGTGGTCTTTCCCACGCCGAAGCCGCCGGCCACCAGGATCTTGAGCGTGACGGGCTCGACCGGCGACTTGCCGCGCTCAGAACGCCCGAAGATCATTGGTCTCTTCTCCTGCTTGCTGGGGGGGTGGGGTCGACGCGGGCCGAGGCGGCGTACGGCGCCGTCTGCGCCGTATCACCGTCCGGCGATCGGGACGGCACCTGCACCGACGTCGTCCAGCCCCCGCTTGACCAACTCGCGGAACCCGGAACTGCCGGCCTGTCGTCACGTCCGTCTCCCCGATCGCACTGCTCGGAACCGTGCCCGCGGGCCGGTGGCCGGCCGTCCGCGGGTGGTCGTCGACGATCAGTCAGATCATATCGACAGGGGTGCTCCGACGTCCGCCGCGGCCGGCTGGGCCGCGCCGCGTCCGGACGGACGACGGGTCACAGGGCCCGCAGGCCGTTGATCACGTCGCGCAGGATGCTCTCGTCCGGCAGGTCGGCGGGCGGCACCGGCCGGTTCACATGGACCCACTCCGAGGCGACGAGGTCGCCTATGAGGACCCGTACGACCCCGATGGGCAGGTCGAGTTCGGAGGACAGCTCGGCGACCGACTGCGGGGTGTCCCGGCACAGGTCGACGATGTCCACGTGCTCCGGGGACAGCGAGTGGTCCCCTTCGGGATCGTCCGAGTGGGGTTCGGCCACGACGACCGCGATCAGGTCGAGACGGTGCTGGCCGGCACTCGTGGTGCGGCCGCGTGTCATGGCGTACGGACGGACCACCGGTCCGGCCTCGTCGTCGAACCAGTGGCTTCTTCCCTGACCGTCTGTGCTCATGCCATCTCACTACCCGCCCTGAGGCAGATCGGTGCGCGGGGCGGCACCGAGATGCGCACCGACCCGCTTGACCAGGAGCGTCATCTCATACGCGACGAGACCCACGTCCGAGTCGGCGTCGGAGAGGACGGCGAGGCAGCTGCCGTCACCCGCGGCCGTCACGAACAGGAACGCGTCGTCCAGTTCCACGACGGTCTGCCGGACGCTGCCCGCCTCGAAGTGCCGGCCCACGCCCTTGGCCAGGCTGTGGAACCCGGACGCCACGGCGGCGAGGTGCTCGCTGTCCTCGCGGGTCAGGTCCTTGGACACGCCGGTCGGGAGGCCGTCGCTGGAGAGCACCAAGGCCTTGCGGATGCTCGCGACGCGCTCCACCAGGTCGTCGAGGAGCCAGTTGAGCTCGCCGGACTTGTCGGTAGCCTTCGGTGCGGTCATCGACCGTCCCCCTTAGTCGTTCGTTGTGGTGCTGTGCCGCCGGACGTGTCGTCGCCCTCGGCGTTCTCCTCGCGGCCGCGCTGCCAGCCCCGTTGGAGCGAGGCCATCCGGCTGCGTACCTCGTCGGCGTCCCGCTCGGCGGGCTCCGCCTGGTTCTGGGGGCGCCGCTCCGGAGCCTGCTTGAGCTGCGGGGCCAGGTTGGCCTGGCGTACGCGGCGCGGCAGCGGAGCGGAGCCGGCGTCGACGGCCCCGCGGGCGGCGCCGAGGGGCGGCCTGCCCGAGCCGGAGGCACCGCGGGCGGACTCGCCCCAGCCGGGCCGTACGACGCCGCCCGGGGCGGAGTCGGCAGCGCCGTCCCTCCCGAGGGCGTCCACAGCCGGACCTACGGCGCCGAGAGCGGACGTATCCGGCCCCGGCCCGTCGGTGGCACCGAGGGCGGAGTCGTCCACGGCCGGGCCGCTCGACGCGATTTCGGCACGCCGGGTGCGCCGGGGCAGGGCAGGAGCTCCAGGGACCCCGCCGAGTTCACGACTCGGGGACGCCGATGAGGCCGGTGTCTGCGTCAGCTCGTCGAGGCGGTCGGCCACGCCGGTGCTCCGGCGCAGGGCCGCGGCACGGCGGCGGCTCGGCAGCGTCGGCGGTTCGGAGCGCGCAGGCCCCGCCGAGGGGGTGGTCTGCGGCCGGGACGCGCCCGGGCCGAGCGCTGGCGGCACGTCCGCCTCCCCGCGTCCCGTCCGCTCGTCGGAGACCGGGCGTCCATGGGAGCTGACCAGCTTGGGGGTTCGGCGGCGGGACAGTGACACCGGGGCGCCCGGGCCGTCGCCGCCGAGGTCCGCCCCGTCGGTTCCGGGGGCTGTGTCGTCGACCTGGGCAAGCGAGCGGCGCGGCCGGAACAGTCCGCCGCGCTCACTGTCCTCGGATTCGAGCACGTCCGGGAGGTCGTTCAGGGTGTCCAGGTCGACGGGAGCCTCAAGCTCGACCGGACCGTTCAGGATCGCGGGCGGCCTGCCCGGCAGCTGGGCCGGTCCCCTGGTGAGCGAGACCCGCTGGGCCTCCTCCAGTTCGGCCTCCTTCGACGGCCGGGGGCGGTCGAGGCGGAAACCGATGCCGTTGGTGTCGGGGACGTCGTCGGTCAGCAGCGCGTCGGGGATGAAGACGACGGCCGTCGTGCCGCCGTACGGCGAGGGCTGCAGCGAGACCCGGACGTTCTGCCGCTGGGCGAGCCGGCTGACCACGAACAGCCCCAGCCGGTCGGTGTCGGACAGTTCGAACTCCGGTGTCTCGGCGAGCCGGAGGTTGGCGTCCAGCAGCGCGTCGGCGGCCATGCCGAGTCCGCGGTCGTGGATCTCCAGGGTGAAGCCGTTGGCGACCCGCTCGCCCAGGACCTGGACGGCCGTGTGCGGCGGGGAGAACACCGTGGCGTTCTCCAGGAGTTCGGCCACGAGATGCGTGAGGTCGGCGACGGCCGGCCCGGTCACGGCCACCCTGGGCAGCCTGCGGACCTCGATGCGCTCGTAGTCCTCGACCTCGGCGACGGCTGCGCGCACGACGTCCATCAGCTGGACGGGTTTGCGCCACTGCCGGGAGGGCGCGGCGCCGGAGAGGATCACCAGGCCTTCGGCGTGCCGGCGCATACGGGTCGTCAGGTGGTCGAGGCGGAACAGGTCGGCGAGTTCGTCGGTGTCCTCGGTGCGGCGCTCCATGGTGTCGAGCAGGGTGAGCTGCTTGTGCAGCAGAACCTGGCTGCGACGGGCGAGGTTGACGAAGACCTCGGAGACGCCGGCGCGCAACTCGGCCTGTTTGACGGCGGCTTCGACGGCGGCGCGCTGGAGGGTGTTGAGGGCTTGGCCGACCTCGCCCATCTCGTTCTTGTCGTACTCCAGGCGTGGGACCTCGGTCTCGATGTCCACCTGTTCGCCCACGGAGAGGCGGCGCATCACGCTGGGCAGCCGTACGCCGGAGGCCTCATGGGCTTCCAGACGCAGTTGCCTCAGATCGCGGATGAGACCGCGGCCGACCCGCACGGACAGGACCAGCGAGAAGAGCAGCGCGATCAGGCCGAGGACGCCGACGGCGGCGGCCTTGACGATGACGCCCATCGCGTCCGGCCGGACACGGTCCTGCAGGCGGTCGCCCGCCTGGTCGTCGAGCTTGGCGAGTTCGTCGAGCACACCGCCCGCGGCGGCGTCCCAGCTCTTGGCACTGACGCTGCCGGTCGTGCCGGGCTCCGCGGTGGAGACGGACTTCTCGGCGGAGCGCAGCGGAGCGGTGCCGGCGTTCTTCCAGAAGCGTTCGTAGCGTTCGCGCTCCGAGGCCGGCAGCACTCCCAGGCTGATGTCGTACATCACGGTCCGCTGGGCGACGAGGTCGGAGACGTCACGGATCTCGTCGCGGGTGAGCTTCCCCACCACGAGGCCGGAACCGAGGAGGGCGTCCTCGCGGGAGAGCAGTTCGCGGGCACGGGTGATGTTGACCAACGCCCGTGCCTGCTTGTCCAGTTCCACGTTGTCGATGCCGTCGAGGGTGGCGAGGAGGGCGTAGGCGGGGTCGACCAGGCGGTTGTACTGGTCGAGGGCCTGAAGCCTGGAGACGGTGCCGTCCTCGACACTCCGGCGCAGCGCGTCGATGCCGTCGAAGGCGTCCAGGACGGCGGTGAGGCGCTCGTCGTCGTCCTGGTCCAGACCGTCGCGGACATCGGGATCGTGCGCGTTCTTCCGGAACTTGGCGATGGCGTCGTCCGAGGCGTTCCTCGTGCCGCGCAGCGCGGACAGGGCGTCCGACGCGCGCGGGTCGGCCAGGTAGACGAGCGTCTGGCGGCGTTCCTGCTGGAGCACGCGCACGGTGTCCTCGATGGGATAACCGAGCTTCTCCGTGACGCTCGACACCTGGAAGAGCTGGGCGACCTCGCGTCCCGTCAGCACCGTGGCGAAGCCCCACACCGCGACCAGGGACACCAGCGGCACGAGAAGCAGCGCCACGATCTTCCGGCGGATGGACTTCCCGCGAAAGCGCATGGCCTCCCCCAGCTCGACCCCCGCCGGCCGGGGGTACACATGTACGTCAACAAACGGCGCGAGCCTACTACCGACGCACGCGTAACTCGAAGTTGCGTCCGGAACACGAACTTCCGCTCCAGGATCCAGACATGGGGAGTTGTCCTCACATTGCGGGAGATTGCCTCCTGCGACCAGGTGGTCCGTGTCGGACCGGAACCGATCGGCCAGGGTGGGTGGTTGGCTGGAATTTTTCGTTTCTTTGACGTCCCGGGGGAATCTTGAAGGGGTCTTGTTCGTCCTTCTCTTCGGGAAATGGCGGTGGATTCGGCCACAGGAGCCGCATCTGCAACTGGGCGGCGTAAAGCAGCGCAAGCCGGGCAGCCACCTAGGAAGCCCGGTCCACGGACACCGGGGACGAGGGGTCTGCCGGCGGTGGGGAGTGACTCGGTGATGGGCACGGCGGAACGGCAGGAGGCGCCGGGAATCGGCGCGAAGACAGCGGGTCCGGCGGTGCCACGGCGCCCCGGAGCGCGGATTCTCGGCATACCGGCGGAGCGGGACGCGCCGAGCGGGCGCGCCGCGGCACGGGAGGAGCCGTACCGGCCATTGTGGATCGAGGAGCCCGCGCGCAGGCGCCGGCTGCCGGACCCGGTGCGGACCTCCGCGGTACGGGCGGTGCTCATCATCGCGGTGACCCTGCTTCAGGCGATGGTGGCCTTCCTGTGCACCCTGGCCGGATCCTGGCTGGCGTTCCCGATGGTGCTGAGCAGTGTGGCCGGCACCGTGGTGGCCACCTGGGGCGCCCTGGACGTCTGGGTGACCCGCCAGGTGTGGAACCAGCGCCACGGTGTGGTGTCGACCCCGAGCAGCACCGCGCGTGCGCTGCGGCGTGAGCGGCGCAAGGTTCGGCGGCACGCCCGGGTCACGGAGCGGTCCCAGGAGCGGATACGGCGGCAGGGCGGCAGCACGGGGCGGCTGTCCCACTCCTGAGCGCGGCGAGTGTGACCGCGCGGCGGGACCGCGAACCGGGTGCGGCCCCGCGGCCCTCAAGGGGTTGCGGGCGTCGGATCACCCGGTCGCAGGCGTCGGACGCTTGAACATCCGGGTCGCCGTGATCTCGCTGTGCCCCACCTCGTCCGCCTGCGGCTGCTGCGGCAGGCCCGGGCGCAGGTGCTCCTCCACGCTGATGTACTTCAGGCCGGCCCTGAGGTCCGCGTCATTGCGCAGGCGGATGACCAGGGGGAATTCGGCCAGTGCCGTCGTGTCGAACAGGCCCGTGGTGTACAGGAGCTGGACACCCAGCGCGTCCGACACCGCCCGCTGGAGCTCCAGCAGATACGTCGCGTTGGCGCGGCCGATCGGGTTGTCCAGGAAGAGTGTGCCGGCGTGCCGGTGCTTGTCCCGGCCCCGGTCGTTGGACCGCAGGGCCGCCATCGTGCAGTACAGCGCGATGGCCGCCGTCAGCAGCTGGCCGCCGGAGAACACGTCACCCATCTGTCCGACGGGCACCCGCTCGGCGCGCAGCACGGCGTCCGGCTTGAGGATCTCCACGGCCACCCCCCTGGGCTGAAGCGCCGCCCCGACTCCGCGCAGCAGCAGGGACATCCCGTCCCGCCGCAGGTCGGAGTTCTTCTTCACCGCGGCCCTGGTCGCCTCGTCGATGACCTCGCCCAGCCGCACGGTCAGCGTCGCCTGGTCGGGCTCCTCGAAGCGGATCCGCAGGAACTCCTGCCCGGACCACTCGCCGAGCCCCTCCGGCAGCCGGGACAGCCGCTGGGCGGACCTGAGCGTGGCGAGCGCGGACTCCACCAGCCCCCGCAGCCGGTCCACGATCGAATCACGGTTCCGCTCCAGCTGCGCCAACTCGTCGGTCAGCACCCGGAGTCGGGGCGCGAAGGCGTCCGCCCACTTCTGCGCGTGCTCGGGCAGGGCGGACGCGGGCAGCTCGCGGATCTGCTGCCGCGCGGGGGTGCGGACCTGCTCGTAGCGTGTGGAGTTGGCGTGCCGGACGAGCACGTCGCTCGCCTCACGCACGGCGGCCTCGGCGGCGGAGAGGTCGGCGGCACAGCCACGCAGGGACCGGCGGGCCTCGGCGGCGGCCTGACGGGCCTCCTCGGGGCTGCCCGGGTACGGCTCCGACTCGTCCTGCTCGTCCTCCATGGGGTGCTCGCGCAGCAGGTCGCGCAGCATCGCGGCGATCTCGTCGAAGCCGCCTGCCGCGTCCTCGGCGGCCCGGTGGGAGCCGAGCAGCTCCGCGTGCGCCTCCCGGGCCTGCGCCAACGCCTCGGTGCGTGAGGCGAGTTCGCCGGTGGCCGTACGCAACAGTGCCTGCGCGTGCTCGGCGTCGCGCGGCTCCAGCTCCTGCGACAGCTCGGTGTGCGCCTCCCCGTCCTCGGGTGCGTGCCGCTCGGCCTCGCCGCGCAACCGGCCGAGCTGCTCGCTCGCGGTCGACATACGCGTCTCCAACAGCTGCACCAGCTCCTCCGCGCGGGCGGCGGCGGCCTGCCGGGAGGGCCCGTCGGAGCCGTCGGGCGACTGGAGCAACTGCTCCGCGCGTGTGCGGACCTTGTTGCTCAGCCGGTCCAGTTCGGTGAGGGCCGCGCTCTCGTCGCTCTCCGCCCGGGCCTGCTCGGCCCGCAGGTCGGCACCGACACCCACCTTCTCGTACAGCTGGGAGGCGGCCCGGTAGGCCTCACGGAGCGCGGGCAGGGACGCCTTGGAGGCATCCGGGTCACTGTCCGGTACGTCGTCCGGGGCGCCGGCGATCTCGGCGCGCTCGGCACGCAGCGCACGCGCGGTGCGGCGGGCGTCGTCGGCGGCCCGCTGGGCACCGCGCCGGTCCTCGTCGGCGGCCCGGGCGCGGTCCAGGCAGGTCTGGGCGCGGGCCTCCGACTCGGTGGCCTCGTCGGCCAGTTCGCGCAGCTTGGCCTGCCAGCCGGCCCGCTCACGCAGCCGGTAGGCCAGGCCGGCGAGGGCGTCGGCGGCGCGCCGGGCCTTCTGGGCGGCCTCCTGGCGCTCGTCGCGTGTCTGCGCGGCCTCGGCGGCGGCTTCGTCGGCCTCGGTCCGCACCGTCCGCGCCTCGGCCAGCTCGGCCTCCGCCTCCTCGGCGAACACGCGCGTGTCCTGCGCGGCCTGCGCCAGCTCGACGAGCCGTCCGGCCGGGCACCCGGTGCGCCAGGAGGCGAGCCGGGCGGCCAGCTCACGGTCCTTGCCCAGGCGTGCCGCGAGCGACCGGATCTCCTCGTCCCGCTCGCCGGCCCGCGCGCGCAGGGCCTGGCGCTCCTCGTCGGCGGCGTGTTCGTCGTGCATGGCCGGGTTCGGCGGTACGAGGAAGACGTCGGCGCTCCGGGCATCAGTCGCCGGGGTCGGCGCCAGCAGAGCGGCGGCCGTGCCGACGGCGACGGCGGAGCGCGGGAGCAGGGCCGCGTCGTTCAGTGCCTCGCGGGCACGCGCGTGCGTGTCGGGGTCGGTGATGATCACACCGTCGACCAGCTCCGGCCGGGCGGCCAGCACGCGCGCGTGGTCGGCGGGGTCGACGGCCTGGGCCAGGTAGCGCCAACCGGGCAGGGCGGGGATGCCGTTCTCCCCGAGGAACTCGACCGTGGCCAGCACGTCCGGCCCCGGTGGCAGAAGGCCGCCGTCACCGAGCGCGCCGAGGATGCGGGAGTCGTCGGCGGCGGCCGTGCGCAGCTCGAAGAGCTGGCGTTCGGCCGAGGAGACGGAGTCGTCGAGCAGCTCACGCAGTTCGTCGGCGAACCGGTCGAGATCCTCAGGGGTGAGACCGGCATCGGTGACGGCACCAGTGAAGCCGGCGTGTGCGTCGGCGCCCTCGTGCCCGGCCGTGCCACCCCTTCTCGCGCCGCCCTCGGCTCCCGTGCGCTGCCCCGGCACTGCCCCGGAGACCCCGGTCAGGCTCAGCAGCTCCGCCAGCCGCTCCTCCCCCGCCAGACCCTCGGCGAGGCGCCGTTCGGCCTCGTAGGACCGGGCGGCCGCCGTGGCCGCGTCCTCCGCGCGGGCGGCCGTGAGTTCCGCGCGGGATTCGGCGGCGGCCGCCTCACGCGCGTGCTCGGCGGCCCGGTGGGAGGCCTCGCGCGCGGTGTCCCAGGCGGCCACGGCCGTCTTCTCGGCGTCGCTCGCGGCGAGGGCCGCGCGTGCGGGGTCGGCGTCGGGGGCGCTGTCGTCGAGCCAGCCCGCGCGCACCGCCTCGGCGGTCTCGTGCTCGACCTCGCTCAGCCGCTGGCGCAGGTGGCCGATCTCGCTGCGGGCGCGCTGCGCCTCGGTGGCGGCCGAGGTGGCGTCCCGGTGGGCCGACTCGCTGACTTCCTGGAGAGCGGCGGACCGCTCCTCCTCCTCGTTGGCGAGCGTCTCGGCGCTCTCGGCGGCCGCGTGCAGGGCCCGTACGAGATCGACGGCGGCCCTGGCGCGGGCGGCGAGCGCGGGGGCCGCGTCCCGCTCGGCCTCCTGGATGGCGGCGGCCACGCGCGCGACACGGTCGGCGGCGGCACGGTGGCGCAGGACAACCTCGGCGGCCTGCCAGGCGGAGTGCAGCGTGCGCGCTTCGGCGAGCTCGCGCTTCTGGGCGGCGGCCGACTTCTCGGCGGCGGCGAGCGCCAGCGAGGCGTGCCGGTAGGCGAGCTGGGCGGCGATGAGCGCACTGCGCTCGCGGCCCGCTTCGGCGTGGGTGACGGCGTACGCGGCGGCGGTGACCCGCTGGGCGAGGTCCGTTGCCCGTACCCGCTCCTGGACGCCCCGCGCGGACAGGCGACGGGCCAGCGTCCGGGTACGGCGTTCGGCGCCCGTGTGGATGTCACGCGCGCGTGAGCGTGCCTCGGCGGCCTCGACGATCCGGCCCAGCAGGTCCACGGAGCCCGCGGTGAAGTCCCGTTCGGCGATGAGTTCGGCGCGTCGCCCGAGCTTGTTCCCGAACCCGCTGACCAGGTCGGCGAGTCCGTCGGTGTCGCGGGTGTCGGTCACGGCACGCAGCAGCAGGTCGGTGAAGTCGGAGTCCTTCTTCACCGCGAACAGGCCGGCGGCCTCGCCCTCGTCGGCGTTCATCTCCCGCTGGTAGCGGAAGAGTTCGGGGTCCAGACCGAGGTCTCCCAGGTGCTCGATCCACCGGTCGTGGATCTCCTCCCAGTGCACCTCCAGGTGCGGATAGGCCTTGCCCGCCTCGGTCATGGCGTCCCGGAAGCCCTTCATCGTGCGGCGACGGCCCTGCGCGGCGGACTGGCCCTCGGCGGGCGGCCGTACGGCTGTGGACTCGGCGACGGGCAGGTTGTCGAGGCTGAGCCCCGGCCCGGGCCGGAACGAGTACCAGGCCTCGGCGAACTTCCGCGGGTCGTTGGAGACCTGGCGTCCCCGCCACTCGCTGACCTTGCCCACCACGACACACTCGCCGGTCAGGGTGTGCTGCCACTCCAGTGCCACATGCCCGCAGTCGTCGGCCAGCAGGAACTTGCGCAGCACACCCGAGCTGGCGCCGCCGAGCGTGTTCCGGTGGCCCGGCAGCATCACCGAGAAGATCAGCTTGAGCAGAACGGACTTACCGCCGCCGTTCTCCAGGAAGAGCACTCCGGCGGGCGCGGGCCGGCGCGGCGGACCGACCGGCTCCTCCTCGAAGAACTCCGCCTGGGTGGGCGCGGGGTCGGGCACCTCCGCGCCGACGCCCCGCAGGTCAAGCACGGTATCGGCGTAACGCGCACCGGCGGGACCGATGGAGTAGAGGCGGACCCGGGACAGCTCGTACATGGCGGACTCTCGTAAGTCTTCGGCAGATCAGGGAAGTTCAGGAGTGGAACGGCAGCCCGGCATCGGCCACCAGCTCCAGGTCGTCGCCGTCCTCGGGGGGCAGCAGCGTCGGCGTGCCGTCGGTGACCGGGACGACGCCCAGCTCCAGCAGCTCGGCCATGGCGGCGCTTCCGGCCATGTCCCGCACCTGGAGCTGGTAACGAGCCGTGGTCCGGTAGGTGCCGCCGTTGTCGTCCCCGGTGCGCTGGAGGAATCCGGAGTCGGTGAGGAAGGCCGCGGCCTTGCCCACGATGCCGGTCGTGGACCCGGCGAGCCGGCGCGCGTCCTTGGTGGCGCCGGCCGCGCTGCGTCTGGCCCAGATCCGCCAGGCCGCCTCCAGGCCTGGAGCGTCGGTGGCCGGGTCGGTGTTCTCACCGACCTCCTCGGCCCGCTCCTCGAGGCGCCGGCAGGCCTGCCGTACGAAGGCGTCGACTCCGTTGACCGAGACGCGCCCGATGTATCCGTCGTCGGCGAGGTCCTCTGGCCGCGGGAACGCCATGGCGGCCACGGCGAGATGGGCGAGGCCGTGCAGGAACCGGTCGCCGCCGTCGGCGGACGTACGACGCGCGTAGTCCCCCATCCGGACGGCGAACACGGAGTCCTCGGCGGCGGTCACGGCCATCCCCGCGCGCGGGGACACTTCGAGCACGACCAGTCCGAGTCCGGCGGCGACGGCGTCGGCGAGCCGCGCGAACGGCGGGTCCTCCCGGTAGCGCCGCAGCAGCTCGGCGTACTCCTGGTCGCGCGCGGGCTGCAGTTTGGGCTGCAGCCCGAAGGCGACGAGCCGAGCGGCGTCGGCGGCGTCGGCGGGGGTGACGGCGGCGGGCGCCGACGGGGCCGGGACCTCCGGGTCGCTCCACTCGACATGCTCACTCACGGCTGGGGCTCCTTGTCACGCTCTTGCTCGCTCATGGCGCTTCCGTCCGACCCGACCTCACTTATGCCGCTTTCACCCGGCCTGACCTCACTCATGCCGCTTCCGTCCGGTCCGCCGCCATTCCCGCGGCGTCCAGCAGGGCTGTGCCGACGATGAGGTCGGCGCCGCCGAAGTCCGGATCGTCCAGTTCCGTCCCGTCGTCCACGGCGAAGAGGAGCTTCTGCTCGCCCTGCCGGTAGGCGGTGCCGACAGCGGGGCTGGCCGCGTGGATCGCCAACAGGGCGACGAGGTAGGCGAGATCGAACCCACCCGTCCGGCGAGCCTCCGCGAGCAGTCCCGAGAGTCGTCGCGGCGCGTCCGCCGGCAGGTCCAGCAGGTCCTTCGCCAGGGACAGCTGTTCCTCGCTGAACCGGCTGTCGTCGGGCGTGGCGATGAGGTCCGGCTCCGGCATCTCCGCGCCCAGGTGCTCCCGTTCTATCGGAGGCGTGAGCAGGATGTCGACGAGGTCGCCCACCCGGACCGACACCGGCGTGCGCAGGCCGGTCCCGTGCGCGAAGAACGCGTCGGTGACCCGGGTGGCCTGCTCCAACGGCAAGGGCAGCACCGGCGCGACGAGGTGGCCGTACAGGTCTGTCCCCGACGTCGTCATGGGTGTGGCGAAGGCCTGCCGGTCCTGTTCGGCGCGGAACAGCGGGCCCGCCTCCAGGAGCCTGGACTGGAGTTGGGTGTGGCGCCGGATGCAGTCCTTGACGATGTCGACGAGTTCGGCGGCCCGCCGCTTCTGCTCGAGGTCCTCGGACTCGTCGCGCGCCTTGCGGATGTTGGTCAGGATCGCGTTCTCGTGGCGGTACCGGTCGGCGACGTGGTCGAGCGCTTCGGCGATCATGTCCGGCACGGAGTTGAGCCAGTCGACGGCCCGGACATTGCGCCGGGTGGCGTCCAGCGCCCTGCGCAAGGTCTCCGAGTACTGGACGGTCCGGTACCGGGCCTGTTCCGCGGCGAGCTGGGCGTCGGCGAGGCGGCCGCGGCTGATCAGCACCTCCAGCTTGACCTCGGCGGCGATCTGCGCGCTGGTGACGTCGGTGTCGAGGGCACCGACGAGGACGTTGACCGCCTCGTCCGTGGTCCGGAGGTACACCGAACCGCCGGGCCCCGGCACCTCCTCGATCAGCTTGAAGTCGTAGTCGCGCCGGACGTAGGTCCCGTCCGGCGCGAAGGTGCCGTAGACCGCGCGAAAGCCCCGGTCGACGCTGCCGACGTTGATCAGGTTCTCCAGGACCCAGCGGGCCACGCGCTCGTGCTCGGCGACGGGACGCCGCGGGGCCTGCGCGGCGATGCGCGGGATGAGGCGGGCGACGATCTGGTCGTGGTCGGCGCCGGTGTCGAAGTCCATGTTCAGGGTGACGAGGTCGATGGCGGCCAGGGCCACCTCCGCCATGCCGTACACGGAGTACTCGCCCGCGAGATTGGCCTTGCGTGCGTCGAGGTCGTGCAGCGGCGCGGTGCAGGCGAGCGCGCGCAGCCGACGCGCCAGTCCCTCGTCGGCGGCCGGGCCCGGTGCGGGGCGCGGCCCCGCGCTGAACTGGGGCGGAACGCTGTCCGTCGTCGCAGGCGAAGTCACGCTGCACAGACTAGGTCCTCGGTCTGACAACTCCCCAAACGGCGCGGATCGCCGCCGGCGGTTGGACGGGTGACCACCGGTTGTTCGTCGCGTGTCGGCCGGTGGGGGCCGGTCGCGCAGTTCCCCGCGCCCCTAGACGTCCTCGCCGACCCTTCGCCTGTAGACCTCGACCACGCGCTTCAAGGAGTCGGCCAGATACACGGCGAGCAGCCGCTCCGCCTCCTGCCTGTCACCCGCCTGGAGCGCGCCGAGGATCTGCTGGTTGCGGGCCAGGTACGGCTCGTGCAGGGCCTTGGGGTCGTCCACCACGTGGAAGGCCAGGCGGAGTTCGGCGAAGACGCTGCGCATCAGTTCGTCGGTGCGGTCGCTGCCCGCGAGGGCGACGAGTTCCCGGTGGAAGTGGATGTTGGCCGTGCCCAGCGCTTTCCAGTCACCTTCGCGCACCGCACGCCGGCCCTCCACGACCGCCTCGGCGAGCGCGTCCAGGGCGTACGGCGGTTCGCCCAGCCCGCGGACGACGGCGCACTCCACGAGCGCGCGGGTGCGGTAGATGTCCTCGACGTCCTCGACCGCCAGGACCCGGACGAACACGCCGCGGTTCAACTCGTGGACGAGCAACCGTTCATGCGTGAGCAGGCGGAACGCCTCGCGCAATGTGTTGCGGGACACACCCAGCGCTCCCCCGATGCTGTCCTCCGACAGCCGTGTCCCCGGCGGGAAGTAGCCGTCGGCGATGCGGCTCCTGAGGATGTCCGAGACCCGCTCGGCCGTGCTGGTGCGGCCCAGGAGGGCGCGGTCGTCGGCCAGTCCGCTCAGCTGCTCTGCCATGCCCGGAATTCAACCGCAGACACGAGAACGAAACAACAGGGGTATTGAAGGATCGTTGAACGATCCTCTACGTTGCTCTACACCGCACGGCCCAGCTCCGCATCCTCCGTCCCCCTACTGCGAGGTGCCCATGAGCACGACCCCGCCCCCACAGGCCCTGACCGATCACCCCACAGCGACCGAACTCCCCTCCGACAACGGGGCGTTGGGCTGGTTCCGCGCCCTCGGTCCGCGCGGCCGGCGCGCCTTCGCCGGTGCCTTCGGCGGCTACGCCCTCGACTCCTACGACTACTTCACGCTCCCGCTGAGCATGGTCGCGCTGGCCGCCTACTTCGGCCTCGACAGCGGCCAGACCGGTCTCTTCACCACCGTCACCCTGTTGTCCTCCGGCATCGGCGGCGCCCTGGCGGGGGTGCTGGCCGACCGGGCCGGCCGGGTCAGGGCGCTGATGATCACGGTGGTGACGTACGCGATCTTCACCGTGGCCTGTGGCTTCGCCCCCAACTTCGAGTCCCTGCTGGTGTTCCGCGCGCTGCAGGGCCTCGGGTTCGGCGGCGAGTGGGCAGTCGGCGCGATCCTGGTCGCCGAGTACGCGAGCGCCAAGCACCGCGGCCGCACCCTGGGCGCGGTCCAGAGCTCCTGGGCCGTGGGCTGGGCCCTGGCGGCGATCATGTACACGCTGGTCTTCTCGGTCTTCGACGCGGACACGGCCTGGCGCGTGATGTTCTGGACCGGTGCGCTGCCCGCGCTGCTGGTCGTCTGGATGCGGCGCCAGGTCCAGGACGCCCCCGAGGCGATCGCCGTACGCGAGAAGAGTGCCGGCAAGGGGTCGTTCGCGGCGATCTTCAAGCCGGACCTGCTGCGCACGACGATCTTCGCCGGGCTGCTGTCCACCGGAGTCCAGGGCGGCTACTACACGCTCGCCACCTGGGTGCCGACCTACCTCAAGAGCGACCGCGGGCTGTCGGTCGTCGGCACCGGCGGCTATCTGACGTTCCTGATCTCCGGCGCGTTCCTCGGCTATCTGACCGGCGGGTACCTCACCGACCGGCTGGGCCGACGGCGCAACATCTGGCTCTTCGCCCTGCTGTCGGCCGTCTGCATCGTGGCGTACGGCAACATCCCGAGCGGAGCCGACACCTGGCTCCTGATCCTCGGGTTCCCCCTCGGGTTCTGCATGTCGGCGATCTTCAGCGGCTTCGGGTCCTACCTGAGCGAGCTGTACCCGACGGCCGTGCGCGGCTCGGGACAGGGCTTCACGTACAACGCGGGCCGGGCGGTCGGCGCGGTCTTCCCGACCACCGTCGGGTTCCTGGCCGACAGCTGGGGCGTGGGCGGGGCGCTGGTCTTCGGCGCCATCGGCTACGGCATCGCCGCCCTGGCCCTGCTCGGGCTGCCGGAGACTCGTGGGAAGGAACTCGCGTGACCCGTACGGAAGACCGTCCCCTGACCCTCGTCGACGCGCACGCGCACGCGTGGAGCCCGGCCCAGGCTCGCGCCCGCTTCCGCGCGGGCCTGACCGGGCCCACCGCAGGGGTCGCGGCCGGCCACACCCAGGTCAACCTGATCTCCGTGCCCGCCGACTGGGCGTACGACATGCTGCTGTTCTGCCAGCGCAACCCCAAGCCGTGCCCGGTCCTCGATGTCACGGACGCCGGTGACTGGACCACGGTCCTCGCGGAGGGCGCCGATCTGCGCACCGATCTCCCTCGCTACCGGGTGTGGGAGGACGGCGAGCTGGTGGACGAGCCGACGGACGTGCGCGCACACTGGCGTGACGACCTCGTTTCGTTCCTGATCGGGTGCAGTTTCACCTTCGAGTGGGCACTTTCGGAGGCGGGCGTCCCGATCCGGCACATCGAGCAGGGCCGGAACGTTCCCATGTACGTGACCAGTCGACGGTGCCGTCCCGCGGGGCGGCTGCACGGACCCATGGTGGTCTCCATGCGCCCGGTGCCGCCGCAGCACCTGGCGGCGGCCCTGCGGGAGAGCAGTCTGCTCCCGGCCGTGCACGGCAGCCCCGTGCACTGCGGCGATCCCTCGGCGCTCGGCATCGACGATCTCGGCCGCCCCGATTTCGGTGACCCGGTGGAGGCCGAGCCGGACGACATCCCGGTGTTCTGGGCCTGCGGAGTGACCCCGCAGGCCGCGGTGATGGCCTCGCGCCCGCCGTTCGCCATCACCCACGCGCCGGGGCAGATGTTCCTGACGGACGCCCGCGACGAGCAGTACCGAGTGGCCTGAGCCTCACTGAAAAACCGCTGGAACCTACTGAAAAGCAAGGGAAGGAGACACGAGACCGCATGGCCTCGATCGATCTGAACGCCGACCTCGGCGAGGGCTTCGGCCGCTGGCAGCTGACCGACGACGAGCAACTGCTGTCCGTCGTCACCAGCGCCAACGTGGCCTGCGGGTTCCACGCCGGGGACGCGGCCACCATGCGGCGGGTGTGCGAGCTGGCGGTCGCGCGCGGGGTCCGGATCGGCGCCCAGGTCTCCTACCGGGACCTCGCGGGGTTCGGGCGGCGCGCGATGGACGTGCCGTCCGCCGAACTGACGGCCGAGGTGGCCTACCAGATCGGCGCCCTGGAGGTCTTCGCCCGCGCGGCGGGCACGCGCGTGTCGTACGTCAAGCCGCACGGCGCGCTCTACAACCGGGTCGTCCACGACGAGGAACAGGCCGCGGCGGTCGTCGACGGCGTGCGCCTCGCCGATGCCACGCTGCCGGTGCTGGGCCTGCCCGGCTCGCGTCTTCTGGAGGCGGCCGGGAAGGCGGGCCTGGAGGCCGTCACGGAGGCCTTCGCGGACCGCGCCTACACCGAGGAGGGCACCCTGGTGCCACGCGGCCGGGAGGGCGCGGTGGTCACCGACCCCGAGGCGGTGGTGGAGCGCTCGCTGGGCCTGGCCCGGGACCGCTCGGTCACCGCGTGCTCCGGCGCCCGCATCCGCGTCGAGGCCCGCTCGCTGTGCCTGCACGGCGACACGCCGGGCGCGGTGGAGCTGGCCCGACGGGTCCGGGAGCGACTGGAGACTTCCGGTATCCGGGTGGAGGCCTTCGTATGAGGACTTTTCCGGTCGGAGACGCCGCCCTGCTCGTCGAGGTCTCCTCGGGCGAGGAGGCGCAGGCGCTGCACGCCGAGCTGGTGCGCCGCCGCGCGGAGGGGTCGCTGTCGGTCCGCGAGATCGTCCCCGCCGCCCGCACGGTCCTCCTCGACGGCCTCGCCGACCCGGCCCGCCTGGCCGCCGAACTCGCCGCCTCCGAGGTACCGCCCGCTCCCCCACGCGCGCGTGAGGTGATCGAACTCCGGGTGCGTTACGACGGCCCGGACCTGGCCGACGTGGCCGCGCACTGGGGCGTGTCCCCCGAGGAGGTGGGCCGCATCCATTCCGGGACCGAGTTCACGGTCGCCTTCTGTGGGTTCGCGCCCGGTTTCGGCTACCTCACCGGTCTGCCCTCCCGTTACGACGTGCCGCGCCGGGCCACGCCGCGCACGGCCGTCCCGGCGGGTTCGGTGGCGCTCGCGGGCCCGTACACCGGCGTGTACCCGCGCTCGTCGCCGGGCGGTTGGCAGCTCATCGGGACCACGGACGCCGTTCTGTGGGACCACGCGCGCGTGCCGGCCGCGCTGCTGTCGCCGGGGACACGGGTGCGTTTCGTGGGGGCGACATGACAGACCGTGCCCTCTCCGTCGTCCGGGCCGGAGCACTGACCACCGCCCAGGACCGGGGCCGCCCGGGCCACGCCCACCTCGGCGTCCCCCGCTCGGGCGCCCTGGACGGCCCGGCGGCCGACCTCGCCAACCGTCTGGTCGGCAACCGCCCCGAGGCAGCCGTCCTGGAGACCACGCTCAACGGCTGCGCGGTGCGCCCCCGTTCGACGGTCACCGTCGCCGTGACAGGGGCCCCCTGCCCCGTGACGGTCGACGGGCGACCGGCAGCCTGGAGCGCACCCGTGCACGTACCGGCAGGAGCACTCCTGAACATCGGGACAGCCCTGAAAGGCGTACGCAGCTATCTGGCCGTCTCCGGCGGCATCACCGTGGAGCCGGTCCTGGGCAGCCGCTCCACGGACCTCTTGTCGGGCCTGGGTCCGACCCCTCTCACGGACGGCGCGGTACTCCCCCTCGGTGCTCCGACACGGCTCCACACGCGCGTGGACGCGGCACCGCACCCCGCACCTCCCATAGAACTGGTCCTACGCGTCACGCTGGGCCCACGTGACGACTGGTTCACACCGCAAGCGGTACGGGTCTTCACCTCCCGCACCTTCCAGGTGTCCGCAGCGAGCAACCGCATCGGCCTGCGGACGGAGGGACCCGCCCTGGAGAGGGCCCTGAAGGGCGAACTCCCCAGCGAGGGAATGGTCCTGGGCGCGGTCCAGGTACCGCCCGACGGCAGACCCGTGATCTTCCTCGCCGACCACCCGACGACCGGCGGCTACCCGGTCATCGCAGTGGTCCGCGAGACCGACCTCCCAGCAGCGGCCCAGGCCGTGCCGGGAACCCCGGTGCGCTTCGTGGAGGTACGACGCCGATAACTCTCTTCAGGGGCGCGGGGCGCTGTCCGATATGCGGCTCCGCCGCGTGGGCGCGACCAGCCCCACGCACCCGCACCCGCACCCGCACCCGCACCCGACATCGCACTCAAGCCGCCTCGGCCGGACGCTCCTGCACGGACAACGCGACCAACGCCATGGACACCGCGTGCGCCGCCCGCAGGTCAAGCCGTCCGCTCGTCCCCCGGGCCCGGTGCCGCATCTCGTCCACAGCCAGGGTCACCAGCTGAGGCAGCAGATCCGTGCACCGCCGCGCCACCCACCCGGTCCCCGCCGTGGCCAGCCACCACAGACTCGCCGATTTAGTGGGCACGGGAAGCTCCGGCTCGACCGAGGGCGCGCCTCCGGTCGCGATCCCCCGCGCCGCGAGCAACTCGTGGAACCGGACGGCCAGTTGCCGATGCCCCCGCTCGCTGGGATGCAGCCGGTCCGAACTCCACATCGCCCGCTCGGTGGTCCAACTCCCCTCGGCGGCATGCAGATGCACCGCCCCGTATCGCTCGGACAACGCGTGCACCACGGCGTTCACCGCCCGCTGCCGCCGGGCCAGCGGTCGCGCCAACGCTCCGGGCAGCCCGAGCATCGTGCCCGGGTCCGGCAGACACGCCGTGAGCAGCACGGCCCCCTGCGCGCGGAAGGCCGCGTAGATCGTGTCGAGCCGGGCGGCCACGGCGTGGACGTCGAAGGTGCAGCGCAGGGTGTCGTTGACGCCGACGACCACGGACACGACATCCGGCTGCAGCGCGAGTCCCGCGGGCAGCTGCCGCTCCAGCACGTCCCGGGTCTGCGCCCCGCTGACCGCGAGGTTGGTGAAGTCCACGTCCCCGGCGCGGAGTCCGTCGGCGAGCAGCGCGGCCCAGCCGCGCCACCCGTCGCCCACGGGGTCCCCCACGCCCTCGGTGAGCGAGTCACCGAGGGCGACGAAGCGCGGGGCTCTCATGACGCGCACCCGCTCACGCACGCGCACCCGCTCATGCCACGCCTCCGGGCACGGAGGGCCGTTCGAAGACGTCCGCGTCGTGCGCGGCGAGGAACGCCCGGACCGCCGTGTCCCACCCGAAGCACTCCGCACGCGCGCGTGCGATCTCGCGCCGGTCGGCCTCGGAGCCTTCCAGCAGCGTGTCCACGGCGTCCGCGAAGGCCTCCCCACGGTCGGCGGCGACGGCCCCGGCGGATCCGATGACCTCCGGCAGCGCGGAGGAGGCGCTCACCACCACCGGCGTGCCGCACGCCATGGCCTCCAGCGCGGCCAGCCCGAAGGTCTCGGCCGGTCCAGGGGCCAGGCACACGTCGGCGGAGGCCTGGAGCGCACCCAGGAGCCCGCGGTCCAAGACGTGCCCGAGGAAGGTGACCGGCAGCCCGCGCTCCCGCGCGCGCTGTTCGAGGCGGGGCCGCAGCGGCCCGTCTCCGGCCACCACGAGCACGGCCCGCCGCCCGCGGCGCACCAGGGACTCCAGAGCGTCCAGCGCCGTACTGGGCCGTTTCTCGACGGACAGCCGGGTGCACGTCACGAGGAGTGTCTCGTCCTCGCGCGCGTACCGGGCCCTCAGTCCCGCGTCGCGCAGTGCCGGGCGCCGCTCGACCAGATCGACGCCCAGCGGGGCCCGTACGACATTGCGGGCGCCGATCCGCACGAACTCCCGCTCGGCGAACTCGGTGGTGCACACCACGCGCGCGTACGTGTGCGCCGTACGGACGTTGAGGGCGTCGGCGGCACGCCGGGCCGCGCCGTCCGGCAGGCCCCAGGTGCGCAGGACGCCGTCGGCGGTCTCGTGGGAGACCATCACGGCGGGGACGCGGGCACGCCGGGCCCACTTGCCGGTCCACCTGAGGGTCGTACGGTCGGAGACCTCCAGGCGGTCGGGGGCCAGCTCCTCCAGGAGCCGGGCCACCCTCCGCTTGTCGGCGAGGACTCGGTAACCCCCGGTACCGGGCAGTAGCGGGCCGGGCAACGTGATCACCCGCCCCTGCTCGGTCTCGCGATCACTCGCACGGTCACCGGGCACGATCAGCACGGGCTCGTGACCCGCCGCCCGGTACCCCCTGCCGAGCTCGCGCAGGGCGGTGCGCAGGCCGCCCGAGGCCGGAGCGACGAAGTTGGCGAGACGGACGATCCGCAACGGCTGTCCGCTCATGCCGCCACCGCCGTCTTCCGGCCGGTGAGCACGGCGGCGTAGTGCGCGATCAGCTGGTCGCCGACGACCGCCCAGGTGCGCCCCTCGACCAGGGCCCGTGCGGCGACACCGAACGAGGCACGCATCTCGGGGTCGGCGGCCAGGGACCACACCGCGTCCCGTACGGCGGCCGGGTCGCGCGGCGGGACGAGGAATCCGGTGCGCCCGTGGGCGACCAGATCGAGCGGACCTCCGGCGGCGGGCGCGACGACGGGCACACCGCTGGCCATGGCCTCCTGCACGGTCTGGCAGAAGGTCTCGAAGGGGCCGGTGTGTGCGAAGACGTCGAAGGAGGCGAAGATCCGGGCCAGTTCGTCGCCCGTGCGACGGCCCAGGAAGACCGCGCCGGGCAGTGCCTGGTCGAGGTGGGGCCGGCTCGGCCCGTCCCCGACCACCACGACCTTGACGCCCTCCAGGCGGCAGGCGTCGGCCAGCAGCTCGATGTGCTTCTCGGGGGCGAGCCGTCCGACATAGCCGACGATCGTCTCGCCGTTCGGGGCGAGCCGGCGGCGCAGCGCCTCGTCGCGCAGGTCGGGGCGGAAACGGACGGTGTCCACACCCCGGGGCCACAGCTCGACCCGGGGCACACCGTGCGCCTCCAAGTCCTGTAGGGAGGCGCTGGACGGGGCGAGGGTGAGGTCGGCGGCGGCGTGGACGGAGCGGATACGGCGCCAGGCGGCGGCTTCTCCCGCGTGCACGTAGGTGCGGGCGTATCCGGCGAGGTCGGTCTGGTAGACGGCCACGGCGGGGATGCCGAGCCGGGCGGCGACGGCCATGCCGCGGACGCCGAGGACGAAGGGGCTGGCCAGGTGGACGACGTCGGCACGGTGCTCGGCGATCGCCGCGGCCACACGACGGCTGGGGAGAGCCACGCGGACCTGGGGGTAGCCCGGGAGGGGGAGGGAGGGGACACGGACGACGGGGCACGGCGCGAGGGCGTCGACGCCGGGCCCGGGGCCGGACGCGGTGGCCGGCGCGACGACGAGCGGGAGGTGACCGCGATCCACGAGGTGCCGGGCGGTCTGGAGCGCGCAGTGGGCCACGCCGTTCACGTCAGGGGGAAAGGATTCGGTCACTATGACGACACGCATACGGGTGTTCTCGCCGCCCTGGACGTGGCCACGTCAACGTGGATCTTTGCGAACGATGAACGTCCCGTGAGCGTTGCGCTGCACACCCGAGCAGGTCAGGTCGTGTCCATGCCGACCTGACCCGCGGGTCGTCCCGAGTTCACCGGGCGGGCGTGACAGGACCGAAAGGTTCACCCCACCCCGGGGGTGGTGTCACATGGCTGCGGTGTCCGGTCCGATACGGCTGCGGACGGCCGTCTGGACCTCGGCCTCCTCGGCCGGGTCGGCGGCCAGTCGGCGCAGTCGCTCCACGACCCGGGCGTCGCCGGTCTCGGCGTGCCGGGCGGCGATCTCGCGGGTGGTCTCCTCGCAGTCCCAGAGGCATTCGACGGCGAAGCCGGTGGCGAAGGAGGGGTCGGTGGCGGCGAGCGCGCGGGCGGCGCGGCCGCGGAGATGGGAGGAGGCCGTCTCCCGGTAGATGTGGCGCAGCACGGGCGCGGCGCAGGCGATGCCGAGGCGTCCGGTGCCGTCGACGAGGGTCCACAGGGTGGGCGCGTCGGGGCCCTCGCCCCGTACGGCCTCCCGGAGGGCCGCGAGTACGAGGTCCCGGTCCTGGGCTCCGCCCAGACAGGCGAGCATGCGTCCGGCGGCGGCGCCCAGCGGATCCGGCCGGCGGGCCCAGCCGCGCGCCCGGTCGACGGCGGCGATACTGCGCATGCGTTCGAATGAGTCGAGGGCGGCTTCCACCACGACCGGTGAACCGGTGGCGACGGCCGACTCGATCAGATCGAAGGCGTCGGGATCATTGCTGTCGGCGAGGTAACGCAGCGCGGTGGAGCGCGCCCCGTCGGTGCCGTCCTTGGCGGCCGTCAGGATCTCCGGACGGTCCTCCGGCCCGGCGACGGCGGTCAGACAGCGGGCGGCGGGCACATGGAGTGCGGCGCCTCGCTCGATGCCCTGCTGGGCCCATTCGAAGACGGCCTGCACGCTCCAGCCCGGGCGGGGTCCGGCGGGTCGCATCTGGCGTTGCCAGCGGTCGAAACAGCCGGCCTCCTGAGCGGCACGCACGCGCGTGGAGACGGATTCGCGGGGATCGTCGGCCCACAGCCGCCATGGCCTCGGCTCGAAGGCGTCACGGACGGCGGCAGCGAGCTCGGACTCGCCCTCGGGATCGGTCCCGAAGCGTGCGAGCACGGGCGCGGCGAGGGCGCGCAGACCGGCGTCGTCGTCCCGCAGCGCCAGTTCGTCCAGCGCCCAGGCCCAGTTGGAGCCCGAGGCGGCGTACCTGCGCAGCAGTTCGAGCGCGTCGCGCCTGCCGTAGGAGGCGAGGTGGCCGAGGACGGCGAGGGCGAGGCCCGTGCGCGACTCCTCGGTGTCGAAGACGTCGTCCACCTCGAAGAGGTGCGCCTCGATCTCGTCGAGCTCGCCACCCAGGTCGAGGAAGAGACGGGCGTAGTACAGCGAGCGGTTCTCCACCTGCCAGTCGTGGCGGGGATCGCGCAGCACGCAGTGGTTCAGGGCCGCGAGCGCCTCGGCTCGCGGGGCGGTGAGCGCGTGCAGTGTGCCGTCGCCGCGGCCCCGCTGGAGCAGGCCGAGCAGCGTACCGCTGGGCGCTATGACCGGATCGAACATGGGAAACAGCCTCACATCAAGCGTCGACGCAACCGGGGACCTGCATTACCTGGCCGCGTGACAACACGTCGGGGCGCCCGCCGTTTCCTGCTTGCTGTAAGCCATCTTCCTCTGCCTCTCGTCGGTGGCCCATGCGGACCGCATCACGGTCCGCGCGGTGCGGCATCACCTGCCCTGCCATCACGTCCGTGAACCACGAGGTCATGATGACTCGGCACTTCCGTCTGCCGCGACCGAAATTTCGGCGGCCCTGTACCGCCTCCCCCGTTATCTGTGTTTTCGCTGGTCAGAACAGTCGGATCAGTGTGCGGCGAACATGTCGAGCAGTTCCGTCCGGCCGAACATCCGGGCCGTGTCGAGGGCCGAGGGGGTGCCCTCGGCCGGATCGGCGCCGCCTTCCAGCAGGGCCTCGATGACGTCGGTGAAGCCCTTGAAGACCGCACCGGCGAGGGGCGTCTGCCCCCGGTCGTTGACCCCGCCGGCCGCCGCCCCGCGGGCGACGAGCGCGCGCACCGCGTCCGCGTGACCGTGGTAGGCGGCGAGCATCACGAGCGAGTCCCCGCGGTCGTTGGTGAGGCCTGCCGGAACGCCCGCGTCGACGTACGCCAGGAGCGCCTCGGTCTGCCCTTGCCGGGCCAGATCGAAGATCTTGGTCGCCAGCTCCACGACCTCGGGGTCGGGGGCTTCAGTCATCGGCCGGACCGCCTCTCATACAACCGTTCAGGTGAATCGCAAGGGTACTGGCTCGCGCGGCAGATGACCCGAAGTGCCGGAGGTAAGGATCACCACGACTCCACCAACCAAGTGAAATCGCGAGAAATTCAACCATTTGCACCTTTTGTCGTATGGATACATGCTGTGATCCTGGAAGTACTCATGGTGACTGTCCCCACAACCAGGAGCACCGAAATGATCCTCTCCATCTCGGGTGTCGTACTGCTCGGCATCGTCGTCTTCATCTTCTTCCGCAAGGACGGGCTCAAGGCCTCCCACGCCCTGATCTCGGCGTTGTTCGGCTTCTACCTGGCCAGCACGGCCATCGCCCCGAGCATCAAGGCCGGCGGCGAGAGCCTGGCGAGCCTCCTCGGCGGCATCAAGTTCTGACGCCGCCCCTCCCGTCCGTACGCACCTCCAGGAGACAGCAGTGGCCCGCCGCCCCCTCCCCCGCATCCTGAGCACAGGCAGCGCCCAGATCGCCCGGAGCCGGGAGCTGGCCCGGACGGCGGCCGACAGCGCCACCGACGTCCTCCACCCGCTGATCACGATCACTCGCGGTCTGCGCCGGCTGGCCTCGGCCGGGCGGCGCAGGTGGGCCGAGGCCCCCAGGGACAAGCGCGGACCGCTGCTTTTCCTGGTGGCCTCGGTGGTCCTGGTCGTGGCGCTCGTTCCGTACGGTCCGCTGCTCGCCGTCATCAGCCTGATGGCGGCGGCAGCCTGGCAGGGCCGGGACCGCAAGCCGCCGGAGCCGGACGGACCCGACGAGTCGCAGACACAGCGCCTCCAGTCGCTGTACGAAGCACTCGTCCCGTACTTCTCCGCGGCCGAGGACCCGGCCCCGCTGTACACCCACGGCGGCGAGTGGGAGAAGGCCTTCCCCGCCTACGACTTCGACGCCACCGGCCGCATCACCCATCTGCTGATCAGCTACCCGGCGTACTTCACCGACGGCGAGGCCGAGTCCCGGGCCCGCATCGAGCAGTTGCTGCACGCCAAGTCGGGCCGCGGCCGGGAGTACCACTTCACCTGGGACGAGGAGGGCAACGAACTCACCGTCACCGTCCTCGCCCCGCTGCCCACCGACATCGCCGCCCAGCGTTTCGTCACCGCCCCGGGCGAGACGGTCCTCGGCTTCACCGACCCCACCCAGGTCCAGCGCACTCTCCCGCTCGGCTACGGCGACGGGCAGCGCGACGTCCCGCCGGTCGTCTGGCGCACCGGCATCCGCTCCACCGAGCCGCACCTGCTGGTCATGGGCCAGCCGGGCAGCGGCACCTCGACCCTGCTGCGTTCGATCGCGCTCCAGGCCCTTCAGTACGGCGATGTCGTCATCGTCGACGGCGGCGCCACCGGCGAGTACGCGTGCCTGACCGGGCGGGACGGGGTGCTCGCGGTCGAGTGCGGGCTGGCGGGAGCGACGGCGAGCCTGGAGTGGGTGGCGACCGAGACGGAGCGCCGTCTGATCGCGACCAACCGCGCCCGACAGGCCGGCCATCCGCCGCCCGAGGACACCAAGCGTCCGCTGTGGATCCTCCTGGACCGTCCGAGCGCCTTCACCCACCTGGCGGCCGCGGACGGCCGCAAGGATCCGCAGTCCCTGCTCCAGGTCCCCCTGCGGCACGGGCGGGCGGCGAATGTCACGGTGGTGGTGGCCGACCAGTTCGACGGCGCGGAGGCGTTGAGCGATCCGGTACGACAGCACACGCGCGCGCGTGTCGTGCTCGGGCCCGCGACGCCGGAGCAGTTGGAGGCCTTCCTGGGGGCGCCTCCGCACACGACACCGGTGGCCGAGGTGCCCCCGGGCCGCGGCTACGCCCGCCTCGGGACGGGACCGGTGCATCGCCTTCAGGTGCCGGCGACCCCGGATCCGTACGACGACGCGACGAGCGAGGCGGACCGGCAGGCGGTACTGGCGTTGCTGCCGGAGCGGACGACTCCGGCCGACGCGGAGACGCTCCCCTCGGAAGGGACGGCTCCGGCCGACCCGGACACGGCCCCCTCGGAAGGGGCGACTCCGGCCGACACGGACAACACGGCCCCCTCGAAAGCGGTGGTCGCCAAGGCACCGTAGGGACGCGGCCGGTCGGGCGGCTGCGGGCCGGTGGGGGCTGGTCGCGCCGTTCCCCGCGCCCGTGCCCAGGTCCGCTCACCGAAGTCAGGCCACGAACGTACGAGGCGACTCCCCCGCCCCGGACCCCCCGCTCTCCACGACCCGCGCCGCCGCGGCCAAGCGTGCCGCCGCCTCGTCGGCCACCGCGCCCCCGACGGTGAACGGCAGTCGCACGTACCCCTCGAAGGCCCCGTCGACCCCGAACCGCGGCCCCGACGGCACCCGTACCCCCACCCGCTCGCCGACCTCCGCCAGCCGCGACCCGGACAGACCCCCGGCCCGCACCCACAGCGTCAGGCCGCCCTGCGGCACCTCGAACTCCCATGACGGCAGCTCCCTGCGCAGCGCCGACACCAGCGCGTCCCGGTTCTCCCGGGCCTGATCGCGCCGCAGCTCGACCGCCTGCTCCCAGCCGCCGGTGCTGAACAGCCAGTTCACGGCGAGCTGCTCGAGGACCGGCGTGCCGAGGTCGGCGTAGGCCCGCGCGGCGACCAGGCTGCGGATCACGTCCGGTGCCCCCCGGACCCACCCGATCCGCATCCCCGCCCAGAAGGCCTTGCTGGCGGAGCCGACGGTGACCACGGTGGAGCCGGCCGGGTCGAAGGCGCACACCGGCCGCGGCATCGAGACGTCATCGTCCAGCCACAGCTCGGTCATCGTCTCGTCCGCCACCAGCACGGTCCCCGCGGACCGCGCCGCCTCCACCAACTGCCGCCGCTGGTCCTCGCCGGCCAGCGCACCGGTCGGGTTGTGGAAGTCGGCGACGACATAGGCGATCCGCGGGGCCGCGTCCCGCAGCACCTGACGCCAGCGGTCGATGTCCCAGCCGGTCAGCCCCTCCGCCATCGCCACGGGCACGAGGCGGGCGCCCGCCTCCCGCATCAGCTGAAGGATGTTCGCGTAGGACGGGGACTCCACCGCGATGCGCTCGCCCCGGCCCCCGAAGAGATGACAGATCGCGTCGATCGCGCCCATGGCCCCGGTCGTGACCATGATCTGCTCGGGCATGGTCGGGATTCCGCGCGCGGTGTACCGCTCGGCGATCATCGCGCGCAGGGCCGGAAGACCCGCCGGGTAGTCCCCGTGCGTGTGGGCGTAGGGCGGCAGCTCCTCCAGGGCGCCCTGGACCGCACGCGTCAGCCACGGCTCGGGGGCGGGCAGGGCCGCGCAGCCCAGGTCGATCATCGAGCCGAGGGCCTCGGGCGGGAGGGGTTCCAGGCCGCGCGCGGGGAGCGGGTTGCCGGCGGGCACGGCCGTCCAGCTGCCCGCGCCGCGCCGGGACTCCAGGAACCCCTCGGCCCGCAGCGCCTCGTAGGCCGCCGCCACGGTCGTACGGCTGACGGACAGGGAGAGGGCCAGCTCGCGTTCCGCGGGGAGGCGTGCGGCCACCGGTACTCGCCCTTCCAGGACCAGCAGGCGGATGCCGTCGGCGAGCGCGCGGTAGGCCGGGGGGCGGCGCGTGCCGGGGCCCGCCGGCCGGTCCTGCTGGGAGTTGAGCAGCCGGGCGAGCTGCGCCGCACCCACCGCCGAGGTCCACTGCGCCACTGAAATCAGTCCACCTTCCCCGAATTGGCCATGGATGGTGTGTCATCCCAAGCCACAGGGTGTCATGCGTCAGGCCACTACCACCACAGGGGGCAACCGCCTTGTCCACGCAGAGCCGTCCGGGACGACGGTTGATCCAGCTGTACGTCGGACTCGCTCTGTACGGGGCCAGCTCAGCGCTGCTCGTCGAGGCGGGCCTCGGCCTGGAGCCCTGGGGTGTGCTGCACCAGGGCCTCGCCGAGCTGACGGGTCTGTCGATCGGTGTCGTGTCGATCATCGTGGGCGCGGCGGTGCTGCTCCTGTGGATCCCGCTGCGCCAGCGGCCGGGCCTCGGCACGGTCTCCAACGTCTTCGTGGTCGGCATCGCCATGGACGCCACCCTCGCCGCGGTCCCCGACCTGCACGGCCTCGCCGTACGCGTCCCTCTCCTGCTGGCCGGCATCGCGCTCAACGGTGTGGCCACCGGCCTCTACATCGCCGCCAGTTTCGGCCCGGGGCCCAGGGACGGCCTGATGACCGGGCTGCACCGGCGGACGGGACGCTCGATCCGGCTGATGCGGACCGCGGTCGAAGTGGCCGTCGTGGTCACAGGGTTCGTGCTCGGCGGCACCATCGGCGCCGGAACCGTCCTCTACGCGGTATCCATCGGGCCGCTCGCCCAGGTCTTCCTGCGCGTGTTCGCCGTTCCTCCGGCATCCGACGGCAGCACGGTCGTTGCCGGCGGGCAACCGCGGGGAGCGATACTGCGTCCGTGACCTCGCGGATACGCCACCCCTACCTCGACCATCCCGGCCCCATCCCCTTCGCCCACCGGGGCGGGGCGGCGGACGGCCTGGAGAACACCGCGTTCCAGTTCCGGCGGGCGGTCGAAGCGGGCTACCGGTACCTGGAGACCGACGTCCACGCCACGACGGACGGCAGGCTCGTCGCCTTCCACGACGAGACCCTGGACCGGGTGACCGACGGGGCGGGCCGGATAGCGGACCTGTCCTGGGCGCGGGTACGGCACGCGCGTGTGGCGGGCAAGGAGCCGGTGCCGCTGTTCGAGGAACTCCTGGAGATCTTCCCCGAGGCCCGCTGGAACGTCGACGTCAAGGCCGAGCCCGCCCTCCAGCCGCTCCTGGACCTCGTCGAGCGCACCAACACTTGGGACCGCATCTGTGTGGGCTCCTTCTCCGAGGCGCGGGTGATGCGCGCCCAGCGGCTGGCCGGGCCGCGCCTGGCGACGTCGTACGGCACCCGGGGAGTGCTCAACCTTCGGCTGCGCTCGTGGGGGGTCCCGGCGGCACTGCGCCGCTCGGCCGTCGCCGCCCAGGTGCCCGAGACCCAGTCCGGCATCCTGGTGGTCGACCACCGCTTCGTGCGCGCCGCCCACGCGCGCGGGCTGCAGGTGCACGTGTGGACCATCAACGAACCCGATCGCATGCACCGGCTTCTGGACCTGGGAGTCGATGGCATCATGACCGATCACATCGACACACTGCGCAAGGTCATGGAGGACCGGGGCGTCTGGGTCTGACCCACGACCGACCGCCCGTCCCGCGGCCCGCGCACGGCACACGGGGAAGCGAGGGCACGGGTGGGCACCGACACCGTGCGGGCGGGCGCGGCGGACGAGGCCGCCGACCGGCGGCGTGAGCAGCGCGGCTGGTACTTCTACGACTGGGCGTGCTCCGTCTACTCGACGAGCGTGCTCACCGTGTTCCTCGGCCCCTATCTGACGTCGGTCGCCAAGAACGCGGCAGACGGCGACGGCTATGTCCATCCGCTGGGCATCCCCGTCCGCGCCGGTTCCTTCTTCGCGTACTCGGTGTCCCTGTCGGTGATCGTGGCCGTGCTGGTGATGCCCCTGGTGGGCGCCGCCGCCGACCGCAGCGGCCGCAAGAAGCCCCTCCTGGCGGCCGCCGCCTACACGGGGGCCGCCGCGACCACCGGCATGTTCTTCCTCGGCGGCGACCGCTACCTCCTCGGCGGCGTCCTCCTGATCGTCGCGAACGCGGCGCAGTCCGTCGGGATGATGCTCTACAACTCCTACCTCCCGCAGATCGCCCCGCCCGAGGAGCGCGACGCCGTCTCCTCCAAGGGCTGGGCCTTCGGTTACGCGTCGGGCGCGCTGGTGCTGGTCGTGAACCTCGTTCTCTACATGGGCCACGACTCCTTCGGCCTCTCCGAGAGCGCCGCGGTCCGTATCTGTCTGGCCTCGGCCGGGCTGTGGTGGGGTGCCTTCACGCTGATTCCGCTACGGCGGCTGCACGACCGGCGCCCTGCCACCAGGGAGTCGACGGCCCCCGGTTTCCGGCAGCTCGCCGCCACCGTCCGCGACATGCGCCGCCACCCGCTCACGCTCGCCTTCCTGCTGGCGTACCTGATCTACAACGACGGCATCCAGACCGTGATCTCCCAGGCGTCGCTCTACGGCTCCGAGGAACTGGATCTCGGGCAGTCGACGCTCATCGCGGCCGTGCTCCTGGTCCAGGTGCTCGCGGTGGCGGGAGCCCTGGCGCTCGGCCGGCTCGCCCGCACCTACGGGGCCAAGCGCACGATCCTCGGTTCGCTGGTCGCCTGGGCGGTGGTCCTGGGGGCCGGGTTCTTCCTGCCCGCCGGCGCGCCCGGGTGGTTCTTCGTGCTGGCCGCCGGCATCGGGCTCGTGCTCGGCGGCAGCCAGGCCCTGTCCCGCTCCCTGTTCTCCCATCTCGTCCCGCCCGGCAAGGAGGCGGAATACTTCTCGGCGTACGAGATGAGCGACCGCGGCATGAGCTGGCTGGGCCCGCTGCTGTTCGGGGTGACCTACCAGCTGACGGGGAGTTATCGGGACGCGATCATCTCGCTGGTGACCTTCTTCGTTCTCGGGTTCGCCCTGCTCGCGCGGGTTCCGGTGCGGCGGGCGATCAGCGACGCGGGCAATCCCGTACCCGAAAGGATTTAGCGTTCAACACCAAAGCGCTGTAGTGTACGCGTTTGGCCTGCCAGGCGTACCGTTACTGCGCGTCAAAGATGCCGAAACGCTGGGTGACATCTGCTAGTAGATGTGACAAACCGGGCGCTGGTGGGTACAACAAGGGGCGGCTACGACGGCGACGCATTGCCCGGGACGGGACCCGGAACGGGAATCTTTACCGCCGACCGGACGTTGACCGGTATGACGACGACAGCGACACCTGTCCTGTGGGCGACAAGCCCGGGAGGCACGATTCATGAGTGAGCGAGCTCTTCGCGGCACGCGCCTCGTGGTGACCAGCTACGAGACGGACCGCGGCATCGACCTGGCCCCGCGCCAGGCCGTGGAGTACGCATGCGAGAAGGGGCATCGCTTCGAGATGCCCTTCTCGGTCGAGGCGGAGATTCCGCCGGAGTGGGAGTGCAAGGTCTGCGGGGCCCAGGCACTCCTCGTGGACGGCGACGGCCCTGAAGAGAAGAAGGCCAAGCCCGCGCGTACACATTGGGACATGCTGATGGAGCGACGCACCCGAGAGGAACTCGAAGAGGTCCTCGAGGAGCGTCTGGCGGTTCTGCGTTCCGGAGCGATGAACATCGCTGTTCATCCCCGGGACAGCCGCAAGTCGGCCTGAGCGGCAACACAGCACATACAAGTAACCGCGGGCGCGGTACGTGATCCACGTACCGCGCCCGCGGTTTGTGCTGCCCGCGGCTGCCCGCGGGCGGCCTCCCCGCCTCAGCGGGTAAGCGGCGGGCGCGGACCCTGAGGGCTGTCGCCAGCCGGTTCGTCCCGGACGATCACCTCACCCTGGACCACCTTGCCGTCCGGGCGCTGCATACGGGCCTGCTGGAACGCGTCCCCCAGGGTGCCGGGGCCGGCGGCGCGGAGCTTGCGGTCGAAGGTGCGCTCGGCGTAACGGCCGACCGCCTTCTGGACCGGCGGGATCAGCAGGAGCAGGCCCAGCGCGTCGGAGAGCAGGCCGGGGATCATCAGGAGCAGGCCGCCCAGCATCATCAGGCCGTTGCCACCGCTGCCGGAGCTCGACGGGGCCCCGCCCCGCTGGAGCGCCTCGTTCAGGTTCCGGAAGGCGCGGCGGCCGGCCCGCTTGATGACCACCGAGCCGAGCACGAAACCGGCGACCAGCAGCAGGAAGACCGCGAATCCGCTCGCCGCGCCCGCGACCACGGTCAGCAGCCAGATCTCCAGCACCAGCCAGGCGGCCAGACCCAGCGGCAGGAAGGTGCGCACACGGGAGCGGCGGGGCCGGGCGGGGTACGTGGGGGTCGGAGCGCCTGTCGTCATGCGTCCAGTGTGCCTGGACGCGGCTCAACACGGCATAAGAGGACGATCAACCACGCCTGTGCGGCCGCCGGACTACGGCTGTGCGCGCTTTCCCCGCGCCGTGATCCTGCCGACCCGCTCCCCCACACCCCAGGTGGTGACCCGCCACAGGGCCTCCACGAGGATGTCGCGGCTCATCTTGGAGTCGCCGAGTTCGCGCTCGACGAAGGTGATCGGCACCTCGACGACGTGGTAGCCGGCCTTGACCGCGCGGCGGGCCAGGTCGACCTGGAAGCAGTAGCCCTGGGAGGCGACGTCGTCGAGGCCGAGGCCTTCGAGGGTCTCGCGGCGGAAGGCGCGGTAGCCGCCCGTGATGTCACGGAGGGGAAGGTCGAGGGCGACGCGTGAGTAGAGGCTGCCGCCGCGGGAGATGAACTCGCGGGACTTGGGCCAGTTCACGACCCGGCCGCCGGGCACCCAGCGGGAGCCGAGGACCAGGTCGGCACTCTTGAGGGCGGTCAGCAGACGGGGCAGTTCCTCGGGCTGATGGGAGCCGTCGGCGTCCATCTCGACCAGGACGCCGTAACCGTGCTCCAGGCCCCAGCGGAAGCCCGCCAGATAGGCGGCGCCGAGGCCCTCCTTGCCCTTGCGGTGCAGGACCTGGACGTGGTCGTCATCGACGGCCAGTTCGTCGGCTAGCTTGCCGGTGCCGTCGGGGCTGTTGTCGTCGGCCACGAGGACGTGCGCCTCCGGGACAGCCTTGCGCACCCGGCCGACGATGGCCTTGACGTTCTCCGCCTCGTTGTAGGTCGGAATGATCACCAACGCCGTGCCGAGCGGGCCGAATCGCCTCTCCTGGCCCGTGTGGGTCCCGTCACCGTCGTTCACTGCTGCCCCTTCGAGTCAATGCGCAGGCGTCCACCATAGTGCGCACGGCCTGCGATGACGTGACAAGGCGTTCGTATGCTGGTGTCGTTTCCACAAAAGCGGGGTAAGAACACAAGTTTCGGCCATTTTGGCGGAAGTGTCGCCCTCGCTGCGGATGGGGGCCCGGCGCTCTTCGGGCCGACCTGGGGCCCGCTGGCTGCGGGTCGACCGAAAGCCGTTGTCTACTGAGCGCCCGGGCCCCACCCGGGTCACACCTCCCCGGCCGGACGGAACGTCCCCTCGCCGTGGCGCGAGCGCTGAGCCTGGCTCCCAGTGGCGGTGTTCCGGTGCGGTACACCGTCCCTGACCCAGCGGCGCTGCCACGACTGGGCGGAGGTTCCCCGGTCGGGCGTCCGGTGGTGGACCCGGCCGAACCTACCGGCCTCCTGCCGTCGGCTGTCAACAGCCGTTCGACCTGCACGTCTTCCGTCAATGCCCTGGTCAGGGCGGAGGATGCGCAGGTCGCGCGACAGCGGGGCGGCGGGCGATCGTTACCGCGCCACCCCCACAGATCACTCGCCCGGCCGTACGAAGACCGTCCGTCCGCCGACCACCGTGCGCAGGCAGACGGGCAGGTCACGGCCCGGTGTCAGGTCCGGCAGACCGGGGGTGCCGGAGCGGGGATCGGTGGACCAGCGGGCGACCCGGTCGTCGGGGGCCTGCACGACCAGTTCGCCGCTGCGCCACACGGCGTAGTCGGCGGGGGCGCCGGGCACCAGGACGCCCGCGTCGTCCCGCCCGACCGCCCGCCAGCCGCCGCGGGTGTGCGCGGTGAAGGCGGCGCGCACGGAGACGCGGTGTTCGGGGGTGTGGTGGAAGGCGGCCGCGCGGACCGTGCCCCAGGGGTCGAGGGGGGTGACGGGGCTGTCGGAGCCGAAGGCGAGCGGCACACCGGCGCGCAGAAGGGCCGCGAAGGGGTTCAGACGGCTCGCCCGCTCCCGGCCCAGGCGCCGGGCGTACATGCCGTCCTCGCCGCCCCACAGGGCGTCGAAGGCGGGCTGGACGGAGGCGGTCAGACCGAGCTCGGCGAAGGCGGCGACGGCCTCGGGGGAGAGCATCTCGACGTGCTCGACGCGGTGCCGGGCGGCACGGACGCGGGCGAGGCCGAGTTTCTCCGCCACGGCGCGCACACCGTCGACCACCGCGGTCACCGCCGCGTCGCCGATCGCGTGGAAGCCGGCCTGGAGGCCCGCCTCGGTGCAGGCCGCGACATGGGCGGCCACGGCGGCGGCGTCCAGGTAGGCGAGACCGGTGTGGTCGGCGTCGGTGTACGGCTCGTGCAGGCAGGCGGTGTGGGAGCCGAGGGCGCCGTCGACGAAGAGGTCTCCGGCGGCGCCGAGCGCGCCGAGCTCGCGCGCCTTGTCGACGTCCTGCTCGGCCCAGTAGCCGACCACCCTCGGGCCCGGCTCATCTCTCGCCAGCCGCAGCAGCCCCGTGAAGTCGTCCTCGGAGGAGATCTCGGGGCCTGCGCATTCGTGAAGGGTGCCGATGCCGAGGGAGGCGGCGTGGGCGAGGGCCGCGCGCTGCGCCTGCGCGCGCTGGGACGGCGAGACGGAGCCGAGCGCCTTGGCGCGGACCGTGTGGTGGGCGTCCGCCGTGAGGGGGCCGTCCACTGCCCCGAGGGACGTCATGTCGAGGAGGGCTGTCGTCGCGACCGCCGAATGGACGTCGATGCGGCTCAGGTAGAGGGGGCGGCCGCCGGTGGCCCGGTCGAGTTCCTCGCGTGTGGGCGGGCGGTTCTCGGGCCAGCGGGCGGCGTCCCAGCCGTGGCCGAGGAGGACGCGGTCATGGGGGCGGGCGCCGGTGAACTCTCGGACGAGGTTCAGGGCCGCGTCCAGGGAGGGGGCGTCGGAAAGGTCGAGGCCGGTGAGGGCGAGGCCCGTGGCGGTGGTGTGCACATGTGCGTCCGTGAACGCGGGGGTGACCAGAGCTCCGTCCAGGTCCACGGTCTCGTCGACGCCGTCGGCGAAGGCGTCCGCGGCGCCCTCCGAGCCGACCCAGGCGACTTGGCCTCGCTCCACGACCATCGCCGTGGCGAACGGGTCGGCGGGGCTGTGTACCTCGCCTCGGCGCAGGAGGACGGTCTTCGGTTCACTCATGGGGACAGTTTCGCAGGGGGCTTCGCGCCCCAGCGGTGCGGGTCGATTGCCGCATGCCGGTGCGTTGTGGCTGGTCGCGCCGTGCTCCGCGCCCCTGAAAGCCTATGGATCCCGTCTGGTCAGATGCGCGGTGGCCTTGCCTCGTACGGGGTCGAGAGGACCACCGTCGTACGCGTCGAGACCCCCGCCAGCGACCTGAGCCTCGCCAGCAGCTCCTCCAGCTCGTGCGGAGTCGCCACCCGCACTTTCAGGATGTAGTTCTCGTCGCCGGCCACGCTGTGGCACGCCTCGATCTCGGGGACACCGGCCAGGCGGTCCGCGATGTCGTCGGGGGCGCTGGGGTCGAACGGTTTCACCGAGATGAAGGCGGTCATGGGCAGGCCCACCGCCTCGGGGTCGACCACCGCGGCGTACCCGCGGATGACACCACGCTGCTCCAGCCGTCGCACCCGCTGGTGCACGGCCGAGGTGGACAGGCCCGTGGCCTTGCCCAGGTCCGTGTAACTCATCCGCCCGTCCTTGACGAGCAGCTGCACGATTTGTCGGTCCAGCTCCTCCATGGCGCAAGAACCTACAGTGCGCCTGATCTCCTCCGATACCTGAGCGCCCCAGGTCATGCCCGGTTCGTGATGTGACCGAGAGGTGCCTGTGAGCCGCCTGAGGGACAAAGCGACCGCCAGGGGCATCTGCGAGCGGCATGTGACGAAGGCCACACCCCCGCGAAGGCCTCCGTGATGTTCTCGTGATTACCGCCGTGACGGGACGGGAAGTGCTTGCTGTGGTCGAGGCCGCAGTGCCTTCACGGCCCAGCCCGAGGGGGAGAACCCAATGCAGAGTCTTCAGCGTCCTGGTCGTACCGCGCCCAAGCGCCTCCAGGCGGTCATCGTGTCCGAGCCGGAGGGCGTCGAACCCGACGCTCTCGACGAGGAGTTCGACGCGTACGACACCTTCGAGATGTACCGGGTGATCTGCCCGGACTGCGCGCAGCCCATCGCCCTGCTGGCGGACGAGGAGGTGCTGCCGGAGCACGCGCTGTGCGCCTCGCCGTGGAATCCGTTCGGCCTCACGGTCTGTGCCGGTACGGGCCGCAGGGCCTCCGAGGCCCGGTCGGCGGACGAGTCGGCGGAGCCCCAGGAGCAGGACACCGCCCTGCTGTTGACGCTCCCTCAGGGACTCGACTGGCGGACCCAGCCGTTCTCGCACGTCGGTGGCCCCGGTTCGCGCCCCCTGCGCGTACCGGTGCTGCGCCGTCAGGCCGCCTGAGCGGCCTCGCTCAGTCCCAGTAGCTGCCCTGCACCATGGCTCGCAGGCTGCCGTGGTGCAGGATCAGTGTGTCCGAGTCCGCCGGTACGGCCACGTCGCCGAAGTGCGCCTGGCGACAGGCGATGCGCGGCATGACGATCGCTTGCCGCAGCGCGGCGTACAGCGTGAAGAAGTCCACGTCGTGCGGTGTGTGGCCGGTGAGCCGGGCGCAGCGGGCCTCGATCCGGTCGCGGCGCAGGAAGCCGGGCAGTCCGCGCAGGCCTGCGGCGACCGTCAGGTCCTGGAAGAAGCGGTGCAGGTAGACGGTCCAGCCCAGGTCGACCCAGCGCGGGGCCAGGGCCGCCATCTCCCGGTCCAGGACGGCGGCGGGGTCGAACCCGTCGTAGATCACGTCCCGATGCGCGCGTCGCCCCAGTTGAGGACGGGCGGTCCCGGGTCGGGTGGCCAGAGTTCCTCCAGCCGGTCGAAGGTCTGCTCGATGAGGGATGAGCGGGCGAGTCCGTCGACCACCCAGTCGTAGTAGGCGCGTTGAGCGGTGATGCGTGGCGGCGCGATGCGTCGCCGTCGCCAGGTGATGCCAGGAACTCGGCTTCGACCGTGGGGACTTGGTCGTGCAGGCGGACCAACAGCGCGATCGTGGCCGCCTCCATGGACAGGGGGACCTGGTGCACGGGGTACTCGTCGAGCGGTACGGGGCGGTCGTCGGGCATGGCCGACCTTCCTGTCGGCGGGTGGCTGACGGCACGTCAGACCGCTGTGAGTGGCCAGATGTTCGGCCGGACGTCCGCGAACTCACGCTCGATTGCGGACACCGGTGACCCGTCCGCCGACTCCCGCGTTGCCCCGGTATGACCCGTACGTATGCACCGGTCGCAGAATCGGTTCCGTCGGTCCCGGCCCCTTATCGGCCGGCCCCGCCGCCACCTCAGGACCCGCCCATCTACCGTGACCTGATGCGCGCCTGGGCCAACCGGGGCCGGACCTTGCCCGGGCGCCACGACCCGGAGTGGGTACGGCTCGCGGCGCCGCAGGTCAGGCCGGGTCAGTTCAGCGCGTCTCAGGACCCGCCAGGTGACGGGCGATGACCATCCGCTGAATCTGGTTGGTGCCCTCGACGATCTGGAGGACCTTGGCCTCGCGCATGTACCGCTCGGCCGGGAAGTCCGCGGTGTAGCCGTAGCCGCCGAGGACCTGGACGGCGTCGGTGGTGACCCTCATCGCGGTGTCGGTGCAGTGCAGCTTGGCCATGGCCGCCTGTTTGGCGAAGGGCCGTCCGGCGTCGCGCAGCCGCGCCGCCGCGAGGTACAGCGCCCGGCCCGCCTCGATCTGGGTCGCCATGTCGGCGAGCATGAAGCGCAGCCCCTGGAAGTCGGCGATCGGCCGCCCGAACTGCTGTCGCCCGGTCGCATAGCCGACCGCCTCGTCGAGGGCCGCCTGGGCCACCCCGATCGCGCAGGCCGCGATGCCGAGCCGCCCCGAGTCGAGCGCGGACAGGGCGATCGCGAAGCCCTGTCCCTCGTCGCCGATGCGCCGCGCGTCCGGCACGCGCACCCCGTCGAAGTGGACCTGGGCGGTGGGCGAGCCCTTCATGCCCATCTTCTTCTCGGGGGCCGCGGCACTCACGCCCTCCGCGTCGGCGGGCACCAGGAACGCGGTGATCCCGCGCGGTCCCTCCTCACCGGTGCGCGCCATGACCGTGTAGAAGTCGGCGACCCCGCCGTGGGTGATCCAGGCCTTGGTGCCGGTGATCACCCAGTGGTCGCCGTCCCGGATTGCTCTGGTGCGCAGCGAGGCCGCGTCCGAGCCGGACGAGGGCTCGGAGAGGCAGTACGCGCCGAGCAGTCCACCACCGAGCATCGCGGGCAGGTGCTCGACCTGCTGTTCCTTGGTGCCGTAGGTGGCGAGGGCGTAGGAGGCGAGGGTGTGCACGCTGACGCCGAGGCCGATGGTGAGGCGGGCCGCGGCGAGTTCTTCGAGGACCTGGAGGTAGACCTCGTACGGCTGGTCGGCGCCGCCGTGTTCGGAGTCGTAGGGCAGACCGAGCAGGCCGGTCCGGGAGAGCAGGGTGAAGACCTCGCGCGGGAAGTGCCCGGCGTCCTCCTCCTCGGCCGCCTGGGGGGCGATCTCACGCTGCGCGATGTCGCGAACGAGTGAGATCAGGTCCCGGGCCTCATCCGTGGGCAGTTGCCGGTCCACCGGCTGCGGGGCGCGGTCGGGCATGGCGACGCTCTCCTCCCTGTAGGGCGCTGGCGGGCGCACGCCGTGGGGTGGGGCGGCTCCGCAGGTCTCACTGGGCGCCGGTCGCTGCTCGCGTCTCCCGGGTCACGGAAGCTGCTGACCAGCGGCTGCGCCCTGTGAGTATGCCCGAAAGGAGACACCGGGTCACTGGTTAACGACCGCTTACTTCAAGATATACCGGCGCACCGACAACCGGCCTCGGAATCGACGCGGTATTGGTCCGAACCATTGACGAGGTGGTCTAGTCCTCCTACTGTTCCGGCAGCGCTTCACCGCGTTCATGCCAATCGGCTGGCGTTCCCCTCTCCCCCACGAGGAGACACCGATGCACGTTCCCCACCGCGCCCGCTTCCGGGCGCTGATCTCCGCCGCGTGTTGCGCGGTCCTCGGCGCGGGCCTGCTGGCCGGCGCGAGCAGCGCGACCGCGACCCGGGAGGCTCCCCAGGTGAAGGCGGCCGGCTCCAAGGTCGTCGGCTACTTCACCGAATGGGGCACCTACGACCGCAAGTACTACGTCAAGAACATCGAGACCTCCGGCTCGGCGGCGAAGCTGACCCACATCAACTACGCCTTCGGCAACGTCACCGGCGGCAAGTGCGCGATGGGCGACGCCTACGCGGCGACCGACCGGACCTACACGGCGGCCGAGTCCGTGGACGGGGTCGCGGACACCTGGGACCAGCCGCTGCGGGGCAACTTCAACCAGTTGCGCGAGCTGAAGAAGAAGCACCCCGGCCTGAAGGTCATCTGGTCCTTCGGCGGCTGGACCTGGTCGAGCGGCTTCGGTGAGGCCGCCCGCAACCCCGCCGCGTTCGCGCAGTCCTGCTACGACCTGGTGGAGAACTCCAAGTGGGCCGACGTCTTCGACGGCATCGACATCGACTGGGAGTACCCGAACGCCTGCGGCAACTCCTGCGACACCAGCGGCAGGGAGGCGTTCAAGAACCTGATGGCGGCGCTGCGTTCGAAGTTCGGGAGCGGTTCGCTGGTCACCGCGGCGATCACCGCGGACGCCACGGCCGGCGGCAAGATCGACGCGGCGAACTACGCGGGGGCGGCCCAGTACGTCGACTGGTACAACCCGATGACGTACGACTACTTCGGCGCCTGGGACGCGTCAGGACCGACGGCCCCGCACTCCCCGCTGAACTCCTACTCCGGTATCCCCAGGGCGGGTTACCACACCTCGGCCACCATCGCCAAGCTCAGGGGCCTCGGCATACCGGCCTCGAAGCTGCTGCTCGGCATCGGCTTCTACGGCCGCGGCTGGACCGGTGTGACCCAGTCGGCCCCCGGCGGCACCGCGACGGGCCCGGCGGCGGGCACCTACGAGCAGGGCATCGACGACTACAAGGTGCTCAGGACCAAGTGCCCGGCGACGGGGACGGTCGGCGGCACGGCGTACGCCAAGTGCGGCAACAACTGGTGGAGTTACGACACCCCCGCGACCATCGCGACGAAGATGTCGTACAAGAACCAGCAGGGCCTGGGCGGCACCTTCTTCTGGGAGCTGAGCGGCGACACCACGGGCGGAGAGTTGATCAGGGCGATCAACTGACCGGATCCGGGCAGGACTTGGGGCGGGGGACCACGAGCCTCCGCCCCAACCGGTCCGGCCGTCAGCCGTCGCGGCGAGCCGGTTCCGGGGCCGGGTGGGCGGGGTCCAGCTCCTCGATGGCGCGCATCGAGGCGCCGAGCGTCTTCACCAGGAGGTCGCGCATGGTGTCGCGGGAGAGCTGGGGCGGGCCGTCGATCCAGGCGAGGGTGGCGCCCTCGACACTGCACACCCAGGCGAGCAGGCCCATGCGGGCCAGCGGGGAGATGTCGGTACGGCCGTACGCCCCTTCGGCGATGGTCGCGACGATCGCCTCCCGCACCCCGTCCCGGATGGCGTGCACCTCGGCGTCGAAACCGACACCGCCGCTGACGACGGTGCGGTAGGCCGCCTGGTTGTGTTCGGCGTACCGCAGATAGCTGTCCAGGGTGCGGTGGACGCGGTCCACCTGCTCCATCTCCAGGCCGCTCGCCGCGTAGGTGACCAGGTCGGCGACCGAGTCCTGGATGATCGCCAGGTAGTAGCCCCGCTTGGACTGGAAGTAGTAGTAGATCAGCCCCTTGGCGACATGCGCCTGCTTGGCGATGTCGTCCATGGAGAGCGCGTCGTAGGAGGTGTCCGCGAACAACTTCCGCCCGATGGCGATGAGTTCGGCGCGGCGCGCAACCGAGCGCTCGGTGCCGCGAGCCCGCGGCCGGGCGGCTTCACGCTGATCACTGATATTCACATTTCGACCCTGGTCTCGGGCTGGCGGCGGGACATGCGCAGTATGTCAGGTCACCTGTGGATCAGGTCACAGCAGGCCGAGCTGCGTGACGAGCATCGCGATCACCGCGACGAGGGTCCATCCCGCGACGTGTTCGAGGATCTTCGGGCCGCCGTCCTCGGGGCCTCCGGTACGGGCGCGGGCGGCGGTGGCAGAGTGTGCGGTCATGGCGTCTCGCTGATTCTCGGGTACATGGGTCGGAATCCCCCCGCCGATCCGTCCACCTTGCCACTCTCGGTCGCTTTTGCGGCCGAGACCTTGGTCACAGCGAACCGCCCCCGGGCGGGTGCCGGGGGCGGTTCGAGGACGACTCAGCGCACGCCCACCGCCGCGAGCGCCTTGCGCTGGCGCGGGGTCGGGCGGGCGGGGAAGTACAGGTAGCAGACGCCTCCGGTGCCGGAGACGACCTTGCCACTGGCGTTGTACCGCTTGGTGCGCAGCCAGATGTTCTCCCACTCGCGCCGCTTGTACACGCGCCGCACCGCCTCGTCGCTCGGCGAGGCCGGGTCGTTGGCGATCACATCGCCCTCGGCGGTGAAGCCGATCACCGTCATGAGGTGGCCCGAGGTGCCGTAACCGGCCCCCGTGAGCTCCTCCTTGAGGAACGACTGGGACGTTATGGCCGGGATGCCGGCCGCGATCAGCGTCTCCAGGTCGGTGAGCGAGCCGAGCCGCGTCACCACTCCCTGGAGATCCTTGAAGGTGGCCGCGTAGGCCGCGTTGAACGGCCAGTTGCCGCAGCCCGCGTACTGGTAGTCGTAGGTGTACCGGGCCGCGTGGCAGACCTGCGGGTCGGCGTACGACGGGTCGACCCAGGCCAGTTGCTCCTTGGTGAGCCGGCCGCCCCAGTACTCGATGATCATCTGCGAGGAGGTGGGGCTGCACCAGGCCTCGCCGCCGTTGTCGTACTCCGGGTACTGGCCCTTGTGGATCTCCTGCGAGTAGCGCGGGACGATCAGCTCCCGGGCGAGGCCGGGTGCGGAGGCCGGGACGGTGAAGCGGTCCGGGACGTCCGAGCCCATCGCGCCGAGCCGCCAGACGGTCGGCGTGTTCTTCGCGCCGGGCTTGCGGTACAGGGTCAGCCGCAGCCGGTACGACGCCAGGCGCAGCCCGGTCGAGGGGTCGTCGATGGCGAAGGTGTCCGTCCAGATCGTGCTCTTGCCGTCGGTCTGGTCGTCGACCGAGGTCCGCTTGATGTCCCCGTCGCCCGCCGCCCAGCGGCCCATCACGTACCAGGGGGTGGCCGTGCCGTCGGAGTACGTCCCCTGCAGCTCGACCTGGATCCAGGTGCCCGCCGGGGTGTGCGCGTTCCAGGAGGCGATCACCTCGGTCGAGGGCACGGAGAGTGCGTGGACCGGTGAGGTCCAGGTCGCGTACTCCCAGGGGGCGGTGATCCCGGTGTGCGGGTCGGTGTACTCGGTGGCGCCCGCGGGGGCGCCGATCACGACACCGGGGCGGTGGCCGGCGACGGCACGGGCGCCGTTGGCGGTGCCGCTGCGCCAGTCGCTGTAGGTGGTCCAGGCGTGGTGGTCGACCGGGCGGGCGGTGGTCTCGTCGGGTTCCGCCACCGCCGTGTTGCCGGTGGCGTTCGCGGGGCCCGCGCCGCCTGCCACCGCGGCGGCGACCGCCACGGCCAGAACGGTTCTGCGGGACGGCTGTTCGGCTCTGCTCATGGGTGGGAAGACCCCCAGGTGTCCGAGTCGGGGCGGTTCCAATGCACGGTTGTGCGCCAACTATGGATGAGGCGGCATGCTCCTGCCAGCACTTCGGCCCATGCCACGCCCACGAATATTGGTCTCGTCCACTGGCATGACCTGGGAATCCGTGGTTCCGGGTTCCGTCGCCCGGCCGCGGCCGTCACTAGACTGGCCGCGCCCCGCCTGCCCGTCCGTCCGCCCGTCCATCCCCAGGAACGCCGTGCACGACCTCGCCTCCCGGCTTCGCCGACTTCCGCCGTCCTGCGGCCCGGTCCGTCTGATCGGCATCGACGGGCACGCGGGCTCCGGAAAGTCCACGTTCGCCCGGCAGTTGGCCGACGCTTTCGGCGGCGCGCCGGTGCTGCACCTCGACGACATCGCCAGCCACGACGAACTCTTCGACTGGACCGGCCGGCTGCTGAGCGAGGTGATCACCCCGCTCGGCCGGGGCGAGACCGCGCACTACGCCCCCTACGACTGGCACGCGCGCCGCTTCGGTCCGCCCCGCGCCCTGCCGCCCGCGCCGGTGATCCTCCTGGAGGGGGTCGGCGCGGGCCGGCGCGCGTTGCGGCCGTACCTGGCGCGGCTGCTGTGGATGGAGCTGCCCCGCGAGGAGTCCTGGGCACGCGGCCGCTCCCGGGACGGGGCGGACCTGCGGGAGTTCTGGGAGCAGTGGGTCGTGGCGGAACAACGGCATTTCGCCGAAGACCCCTCCCGCCCCTTCGCCGATCTCCTGGTACACCAGTGCCAGGAGGGATACGCGACCACCAAAGGGCCTGCGGAGACCGTTGGTCCGGACCGCGATGTCACTCAGGGTGACGGCCCGGCGGCAATGTGTTGAACCTGTGAAGACCCACCGGTAGGAACTTGCCTGAGTCGCCCAACTCCGCTTGACCGAGGGGCCGTACAGGTCTTACGTTCTCAATGTGCGGCCGTTCGAGGCCGCCCGCAGTCGCGAAGCCCCCGGTTGTTCCCCCGTGATCGGGGGCTTCGTTCTGCCCTCACACGGATTTCCGGACCCTGTGAGGCGCGATTCGCTCACCCTCGGTCACCACCCACGGTGCGCCCCATCTGCTCCCACCTCGCCAAACGGCCTGTGCGGCACCCTACGGCGGGCGACGCCACCGCAGGTACGATGCCCTCGGTGCGACCTACGGACGACTGCTCTGCGCACCGTTGCAACTCCGGTCCGCGGCACAGCGGTTGGACGAAGGCGGCCACCGGGCGTCGGCCCGGTGGTGAAACCACGGGGGCACGGTTTGTGGGGGACGTGATGGATTTCGGCACGCAGGGCCCCGAGGCCCCGGCCGACCTCGCCTGGCTGCGAGGTGTGGACGCCTACACGATGGGCGCCTACCCACAGGCGGAGGAGGAGTTCCGGGCCGCGGTGCGGATCGATCCCGGGATGGCCGACGGCTGGCTCGGGCTGCACGCGCTGCGCGTCGACACGACGACCGCGCTGCTCCGGATGTTCCGGCACCGCGAACGCTTCGGCGAACAGCGCGCGCGGCACCGGCGCACCCTCAACTCCTGGTACTGGCTGGGCTGGTGGGTGCAACCGGTCCTGGAGAGCCCGCGCGACCTGCTGCTCGCCCACGCCTCGCACTGGCTGGACGGGCGTCACGTCCCCGAGCTCGACCGGGCCCTGGCGGGGCTGCCTCCGGTGGACACCGACCACCAGGTCCGCTTCCTGCACGCGTGCCGCGCGTATCTCGTCAAGGACTGGGAACAGCTGGTCCGGCACACCGACCCGCTGATCGACGACGCCATGCTCGGCATCGAGGCGGGTCTGTTCGGCGGCATGGCCCGGGTCCGCCTGGAGATGTACGGCCAGGCCGAACCTCTGCTCTCGGCGGCCCTGATGCGCTGCCGCAGCGAGCAGCCCCAGCGCAAGGAGCTGCGGTACTGGCTGGCCCGGGCGCACGAGGGGACGGGCCGGTCCGCGGCCGCGCTCCCCCTCTACCGGGCCGTGCACCGCGTCGACCCCGCCTTCATGGACACCTCGGCCCGGCTCGCCGCGATCGCCGAGGGCGACGGGTACGACGACCCCGCCGACCTCGCGGCGATCACGCTCACCGGGTTCGGCCAGGACGTCCTGGAGGGGCCCGACGGGATCGACCCGCTCTTCGGCGCCGAGGGACGGGAGCTGAAGCTCTCCGATCCGGAGCCGCCGCCCACCGGTCCGCTGCCCTCGATGACCGACCCGGCCGGGCGCGACAGGTCCGGCGCGGGGGCGGTGCCGCTGCCCGCGGGGCCCACCGATCCGGTCTTACTGGAGGAGGCGCTCACCGAGCTTGAGCGCATGGTGGGGCTGGAACCCGTGAAGCGCCAGGTCAAGGCCCTGTCCGCCCAGCTGAACATGGCCCGGCTCCGCGCCGGGCAGGGCCTGCCGGTCCAGCCGCCCAAACGTCACTTCGTCTTCTCCGGGCCCTCCGGCACCGGCAAGACCACGGTGGCCCGCATCCTGGGCCGCGTCTTCTACGCCCTGGGACTGCTCGGCGGCGACCATCTCGTCGAGGCGCAGCGGGCCGATCTGGTCGGGGAGTACCTCGGGCAGACGGCGGTGAAGGCCAACGAGCTCATCGACTCGGCCCTCGGTGGCGTCCTCTTCGTCGACGAGGCGTACTCGCTCTCCAACTCCGGTTACGGCAAGGGCGACGCGTACGGCGACGAGGCGCTCCAGGTACTGCTGAAGCGGGCCGAGGACAACCGGGACCACCTGGTCGTGATCCTCGCGGGTTACCCGGAGGGCATGGACCGGCTGCTGGCCGCGAACCCCGGACTGTCGTCCCGCTTCACGACCCGCGTCGACTTTCCGTCCTACCGCCCCCTCGAACTCACCTCCATCGGCGAGGTGTTGGCGGCGGACAACGGCGACATCTGGGACGAGGAGGCGTTGGACGAGCTGCGCTCCATCGCCGGACACGTGGTGGACCAGGGCTGGATCGACGAACTGGGCAACGGACGGTTCCTGCGGACGCTGTACGAGAAGAGCTGCGCGTATCGGGATCTTCGGTTGTCCGTGTATCCCGGGATGCTGAGCCGGGACGACTTGTCGACACTTCGGCTGCCGGATCTGATGCAGGCGTACGGAGAGGTTCTGTCGGGTCGGGGACCGCAGGATCCGTCGGCGATGTAGTTCGTCGGCTGCGGGCCGGTGGGGCTTCTCGCGCGGTTCCCCGCGCCCCTGAAAACAAGTGGGTGCAGTCACCTACTCAGGGGCGCGGGGAACCCGCAGCCGAAGAACTACGACGCCAGCGCTTCCTCGCTGCTCCGCGGCTCCGTGACCCGGACCTCCGGAAGCTCCCGGTGCGCCGGATCCCGTACCTCACCGACCAGCAGCTCCAGCACGTCCTCCAGCGCGACCAGCCCGAGCACCTTGCCCGACCCGTCCGCCACCTGGGCCAGGTGCGTCGCCGCCCTGCGCATCACGGTGAGCGCGTCATCCAGCGGCAGATCGGATCGCAGCTTCGTCATCGGCCGCCAGATCTGCTGGGGCACCGCCCGCTGCGAGTCCTCCAGATCCAGTACGTCCTTCACGTGCAGATACCCCATGAACGCACCGTTCTCCGCGGCGATCGGGAAGCGGGAGTACCCGGTCCGGCCGGTGAGTTCGATGATCTGGCCCGGGGTCACCGACGGGCGCACCGTCACGAGGGACTCGCGCCTCAGCAGGACGTCCGTCACCGGGCGCGAGCCCAGTTCCAGCGCGTCCTCCAGGCGTTCCTGTTCCTCGGGGTCCAGGAGACCCGCCTGGCCGGAGTCCTCCACCAGCCGGTTCAGCTGTTCGCTGGTGAAGACCGCCTCGACCTCGTCCTTGGGCTCGACGTTGAAGAGCCGCAGGATGGCCCGGGCGCAGGCGCCGAGGGCGATGGTGATCGGCCTGCACAGGCGGGCGAAGTAGACCAGGCCGGGGCTGAGCCAGAGCGAGACCTTCTCGGGGGCGGCCATCGCGAGGTTCTTCGGGACCATCTCGCCGATGACGAGGTGGAAGAAGACGACCGCGGCCAGGGCGATGATGTAGCCCAGCGGATGGATCATGCCGTGCGGCAGGTGGACCCACTCGAAGACCGGCTCCAGCAGGTGCGCGACCGTCGGTTCGGCGACCGCGCCGAGCGTCAGCGAGCACACCGTGATGCCGAACTGGGCCGCCGCCATCATCTGGGGCAGCCGCTCGAGGCCGTACAGCACCTGGCGGGCCCGCGCCGTGCCGAGCGGTTCGATCTGGCTGCGGCGTACGGAGACCAGCGCGAACTCGGCGCCGACGAAGAAGCCGTTGGCGAGCACGAGCAGGGCTGCGAAGAGGAGTTGGAGCACGCTCATCGGGCGGCCTCCATGACGTTGACCGCGGGGACCGTCCGGACCAGGCGGACCCGCTCGGCGCGGTAGTGCCCGACCTGGCGGACGGTGAGCCGCCAGCCGGGCAGTTCGGCCCGGTCGCCGACGGCGGGGATACGGCCGAGCAGGTCGGCGACCAGCCCGGCGACGGTCTCGTACGGGCCCTCGGGCACGTCGAGGCCTATGCGCTGCAGGACGTCGACCCGGCAGCTGCCGTCGGCGTCCCAGGCGAGGCGGCCGTCCTCGGGCGGGGCGGCGGCGAGTTCGGGGACGTCCTGTCCGTCGTGCTCGTCGCGGACCTCGCCGACGATCTCCTCGACGATGTCCTCCAGGGTGACCACGCCGGCCGTGCCGCCGTACTCGTCGACGACGACGGCGATGGGCTGCTCGTTGCGCAGCTGGGCGAGGAGGGGCTGGACCGGCAGGGTCTCGGGGACCAGCAGCGCCGGGCGCGCGATGCGGGAGACCGGGGTGCGCAGGCGGTCCTGCACCGGGACCGCCAGGGCGTCCTTGAGGTGGGCCATGCCGACGATCTCGTCGATCTTCTCCCGGTAGACCGGGAAGCGGGACAGGCCGGTGGCGCGGGTGAGGTTGACGACGTCCTCGGCGGTGGCGGAGGCCTGGAGCGAGCTGACCTTCACACGCGGGGTCATGACGTGCTGCGCGGTGAGCTCGGCGAGGGACAGGGTGCGGACGAAGAGGTCCGCGGTGTCCTGTTCCAGGGCGCCGGCCTGCGCCGAGTGGCGGGCCAGGGAGACCAGCTCGCCCGGGGTGCGGGCGGAGGCCAGTTCCTCGGCCGGCTCGATGCCGAGCGCGCGGACGAGGCGGTTGGCCACTGAGTTCAGGGCGGCGATCACCGGCCGGAACAGCCGGGCGAAGACGTGCTGCGGGCCCGCGACGAAGCGCGCGACCTGCATCGGCTTGGAGATCGCCCAGTTCTTGGGTACGAGTTCGCCGATCACCATCTGCACGGCCGAGGCCAGCAGCATGCCGACGACGACGGCCACGCCGGAGACCGCGCCCTCGGGGACGCCGACGGCCGTGAACGGGCCGTGCAGCAGTTCCGCCAGGGCCGGTTCGGCGAGCATGCCGACGACCAGGGAGGTGATGGTGATGCCGAGCTGGGTGCCGGAGAGCTGGAACGACAGCTCCTTGAGCGACTCGGCGACCCTGCGGGCACGACGGTCGCCTTCGGCCGCGGCCTTCTCGGCGTCCGTGGCCTCGACGGTGACAAGGCCGAACTCGGCCGCCACGAAGAAGCCGTTGGCCAGGATCAGCAGGAAAGCCGCTCCCAGGAGCAGCAGGGGGATGGTCATGCCGCCGCCTCGATATGTGGGGAGGGGGCGGCGCAGGTACTACAGGACGATCCGTCCATCGCTGGAGGGAGTCACTCCTCGGGTAGCAGGAACAACGAGAGGCGGAGGCGCAAGGAAAACGCCTCCGCCAACAGATTAATCAAGACATGGCCGACTGCGGCAGGGTGGCAGCACCTGAGTCAGCCCTGATCTTCGTCGGAGCGGGCTGTGGAGTGCGCCTCGGCGAGCGCCCGCAGGGCCTTCGCGTCGGCGATGGCCTGGTGTTTCGCGATGCCCGGCTGGATGCCGAGGGCGGGCAGGCTGGTGCCGTCGCTGAGATTGAGGAACACCCACGGGTCGCCCGGGCGGAGGTTCACCTGGATGATCTCGGCCCATTCCAGATGCCGCCGGCCGGCGATGTTCTGGACGGTGACACCGGACTCGTCGGCGACGACCTTCACCCGCGCCAGGAGGAACAGCACACCGGCGAGCAGGGCCGCCGTGACGATGAAGCTCAGGCGCTCGCCGGGGCCCAGCTGCTCCAGCAGGAGCGCGATCACCGTGATCGTCACGAAGATCGCGACACCCGCGGTGATCAGCACGGCACGGGTGCGGCCGGGCCGGAAGGTGACGGGGAGGGTGGGCAGTTCGGAGGACATCTGCGGCGCGCCCCTCAGAGACGGCAGGCGTGGATGGCCGTGGTCAGGATGGCCCGCGCGCCGATGTCGTACAGGTCGTCCATGATCCGCTGCGCTTCCTTGGCGGGGACCATGGCACGGACGGCGACCCAGCCCTCGTTGTGCAGCGGGGACACGGTCGGGGACTCCAGGCCGGGCGTGAGCGCGACGGCCTTCTCGAGCTGCTCGACCCGGCAGTCGTAGTCCATCATCACGTACGTCCGGGCCACCAGGACGCCCTGGAGGCGGCGCAGGAACTGCTGGACCTTCGACTCCGAAGCCTCCTCGCCGTCGGCGCCGGTGCGGCGGATGACGATCGCCTCGGACTTCATGATCGGCTCGCCGAAGACCTCCAGGCCCGCGTTGCGCAGGCTGGTGCCGGTCTCGACGACGTCCGCGATGACCTCGGCGACCCCGAGCTCGATGGCGGTCTCGACCGCGCCGTCGAGGTGGACGACCGAGGCGTCGATGCCGTTGTCGGCGAGGTGCCCCGCGACGATCCCTTCGTACGAGGTGGCGACCGTCTTGCCCTTCAGGTCCTCGACGCCGTTGGCCGTGCCCGGCTTGGAGGCGAAGCGGAAGGTGGAGCGGGCGAAGCCGAGGGGCAGGATCTCCTCGGCGTCGGCGCCGGAGTCGATCAGCAGGTCGCGGCCGGTGATGCCGATGTCGAGCTGCCCGGAGGAGACGTAGATCGCGATGTCGCGGGGGCGGAGGTAGAAGAACTCGACGTCGTTGACCGGGTCGACGATCCGCAGTTCCTTGGACTCGCGGCGCTGCTGGTAGCCGGCCTCATGCAGCATGTCCGCCGCAGGGCCTGACAGGGAACCCTTGTTGGGGACGGCGATGCGCAGCATGAGGTCGGCTTCCTTTGCTCTCAGGGGTGGTTTCGGCGCGTGGCTTACAGGTGGGCGTAGACGTCGTCGAGGGAGATCCCGCGCGCGACCATCATCACCTGGACGTGGTAGAGCAGCTGCGAGATCTCCTCGGCGGCCGCCTCCTTACCCTCGTACTCGGCGGCCATCCAGACCTCGGCGGCCTCTTCGACGACCTTCTTGCCGATGGCATGGACGCCCTTGCCGACCAGCTCTGCGGTGCGGGAAGTGGCGGGGTCGCCGTTGGCGGCCTTGTGCTGGAGCTCGGTGAAGAGCTCCTCGAACGTCTTATTGGACATGGTGGCGCCCACTTTACGCGTAAGCCCGGACCACCTAGTGCCACGGTTCAGATACTGAGCGGAGGGTGGCCGCCGTGGCCACCGCCGCCGTCACCGCCTCGTGCCCCTTGTCCTCGTTGGAGCCCTCGATGCCCGCGCGGTCCAGCGCCTGTTCCTCGGTGTCGCAGGTCAGCACGCCCATGCCGACGGGGACGCCGGTCTCCACGGAGACCTGGGTGAGGCCCTGGGTGACGCCCTGGCACACGTACTCGAAGTGCGGGGTGCCGCCGCGGATGACGACGCCGAGGGCGACGATCGCGTCGTAGCCGCGGCCCGCGAGGACCTTGGCGACGACCGGGAGCTCCCAGCTGCCGGGGACCCGGAGCAGGGTCGGCTCGTCGATGCCCAGGTCGCGCAGGGCGCGCAGGGCGCCGTCGACCAGTCCGTCCATCACCTTCTCGTGCCACTGTGCCGCGATGACGGCGACCCGCAGGTCACCCACGTTGCGTACGGACAGCTCCGGTGCACCCTTGCCGCTCACGTTCTCGAACTCTCCTCGAAGTGCTTACTGGTTGCTGCAGGTGGACACGGGGCTCGTGTCCAGCCAGGGCAGGTCGTGGCCCATCCGGTCCCGCTTGGTGCGCAGGTAGCGGAGGTTGTGCTCACCCGCCTGTACGGGCATCGGCTCCCGGCCGGTGACCTTGAGGCCGTGGCGCAGGAGGGCGTCGGACTTGTCGGGGTTGTTGGTCATCAGGCGCAGGCTGCGCACGCCCAGGTCCTCCAGGATCTGCGCGCCGGCGCCGTAGTCACGGGCGTCGGCGGGCAGGCCGAGCTCCAGGTTGGCGTCGAGGGTGTCGTGGCCCTGTTCCTGGAGTTCGTACGCCCGCAGCTTGGAGAGCAGGCCGATGCCGCGCCCCTCGTGGCCGCGCAGGTAGACCACCACTCCCCTGCCCTCGGCCTGGATGCGCTCCAGGGAGGCGTCCAGCTGGGGGCCGCAGTCGCAGCGCAGGGAGCCGAAGATGTCGCCGGTCAGGCACTCGGAGTGGACGCGGACCAGGACGTCCTCGCCGTCGCCGATCTCGCCGTGGACGAGGGCGACATGCTCGACGCCGTCGACGGTGGAGCGGTAGCCGTACGCCCTGAACGTGCCGTGGGCGGTGGGCAGCCGGGTCTCGGCCTCGCGGCGGACCGTGGGCTCGCTGGTGCGGCGGTAGGCGATCAGATCCTCGATGGAGATGATCGTCAGGCCGTGCTTGCGGGCGAAGGGGATCAGCTCGGGCAGCCGCAGCATCCGGCCGTCCTCGCCCGCGATCTCGACGATCGCGCCGGCCGGGCGCAGTCCCGCGAGCCGGGCGAGGTCGACGGCGGCCTCGGTGTGACCGTTGCGGGTGAGGACGCCTCCGTCCTTGGCGCGCAGCGGGAAGATGTGGCCGGGGCGGACGAAGTCGGTGGGCTCGGCGTCGCCGCCCGCGAGGAGCCGAAGTGTGGTCGCGCGGTCGGATGCCGAGATCCCGGTGGTCACACCGTGGGCGCCGGACGCGTCCACGGAGACGGTGAACGCGGTTTTCATCGACTCGGTGTTGTCGTCGACCATCTGAGGCAGCTTCAGCCGGTCCAGTTCGTCGCCCTCCATGGGGGCGCAGATCAGGCCGCGGCACTCGCTCATCATGAAGGCGACGATCTCGGGAGTGACCTTCTCGGCGGCGACGACCAGGTCGCCCTCGTTCTCGCGGTCCTCGTCGTCGACGACCACGATGGGGCGGCCGGCCGCGATGTCGGCGATGGCCTGCTCGACCGGGTCCAGCGCGAAGTCCTCGAACCCGTCGGTGCTGTACAGAACGGGTGGGATCGAAGGGGTGACGCGAAGCGCCTCGGTTGGGGTGGTGGCGGGTGACGGGCGGGCGGTCATGCCGGCGCTCCTTCCATGACGGGCCGCGCGGACTCACGCGAGCGCAGCCACCAGTCGCGCATGCCCCACAGGACGAGCGCGCCGTAGATGACGTAGACGAAGCCGGAGAAGGCGTAGCCGTTGGCGAAGTTCAGCGGGACGCCGACGAGGTCGACGAGGAGCCAGGCGAACCAGAACTCGACCATGCCGCGGGCCTGGGCGTACATGGCGACGACGGTGCCGACGAAGATGTAGGCGTCCGGCCAGGGGTCCCAGGACAGGGTCGGGTAGGCCTTGAAGAGGAGGGCGACCGCGACGGTGCCGGCGGCGGCCGCGCCGGTCATCACCGCGCGCTCGGTCCAGGTGGCGAACCGCGGGGCGATGTGACCGTCCCCGGACTGGCCCTTGTTGCGGTTCCACTGCCACCAGCCGTACAGGGCGACGACCATGACGACGGCCTGCTTGCCGGCGCTGCCGGTGAGGTGCCCGAAGAAGGCGCCGAAGAGGATGAGGCCGGAGGCGAACTGCACCGGCCAGCTCCACAGGTTGCGCCGCCAGCCGAGGGCGAGGGCGACGAGGCCGAGGATGTTGCCGATCATGTCCGACCAGAGGATGTGCTGGCCGAACAGGGTGAAGGCCTCGGTGTTGAGGGAGTTCACTTCCCTGCCCCCTGACTGCTCGCGAGCAGGCGCTCGACGTATTTGGCGACGACGTCCACCTCGAGGTTGACCGGGGCGCCGGGCTGCTTGAGGCCGAGCGTGGTCAGGGCGAGGGTGGTGGGGATCAGGCTGACGGTGAAGTAGTCGGGGCCGGCGTCCACGACGGTGAGGCTGATGCCGTCGACCGTGATGGAGCCCTTCTCCACGACATAGCGCGCCAGGTCCGCCGGGAGCGAGATCTTGATGATCTCCCAGTTCTCGGAGGGCTTGCGCTCCAGGACCTCGCCGGTGCCGTCCACGTGTCCCTGCACGATGTGCCCGCCGAGGCGGGCGCCCACGGCGGTGGGGCGCTCCAGGTTGACGCGGGAGCCCACACCCAGGGCGCCGAGGCTGGAGCGGTCGAGGGTTTCGGCCATGACGTCGGCGGTGAACTCGTCGCCCTCGTGGTCGACGACGGTGAGGCAGACGCCGTTGACGGCGATGGAGTCTCCGTGTTTCGCGCCCTCGGTGACGACGTGGCCGCGCAGTCGGAAGCGACAGGCGTCGCCGAGGTTCTCGACGGCGGTGATCTCGCCCAGCTCTTCGACGATTCCGGTGAACACTTCCCGGGTCCTCCCTGCCTCATGTGGCACGGACTCCGGGGCTGTCGATGACGACAGAATGGACGAGCGGGAACACCGGGGGCGACGCCGGACGCACTCGTCCCTCAGGACGAGCGGATACGACGGCGCGCACGAATGCCCGCCCGCGCGCACTGCCTCCCATCCGGACTTTAACCGTCGGTCCAGGAATTTCACCTGGTCAACCGGCCGCTGGAAGCGGTCGGGTCGCGGACTGTAACCGCCGGTTCGGACTTTCACCGACCCCGGAGTGCGCTGCTTCTGGTACAGAGCCAGTCTGCCACGCCTGATCGACGTCCATACAGGCGAAGGGTGTGGGGTGGCTCACAGGCGGTACCGATGGACTTGTGCGACAGCCCGGATTCCCAAGGAGCGGTTGGCGCAGATCCATTGACGTAATGGTCTAGTCCTTTTTAGGGTCGCCATGCGTGGACACCCGTAGAGACGGGCCCGGCGGCGGTGACGACGGCCCTTGCCCGCCGCCGGGTCTCCCTCGCTCGCGAGGGCGGGCATCTCGCGCCCGAAAAGGCAGCACGGAAAAGGAAGTTCGAGGGCTATCCGCGAGCCGGCGGGAGCTGGTCGCGCCCACGCGGCGCAGTCGCGTGACCCGGCAGCACCGCGCGCCCTTGAAGGGGCCCGAACAACTCGTCCTGAGCCCTCTCCCTGGCCGTGAGCAGGGCTCCTCGCAGGACGGCTCCTCCCCCCAGCGCGCTCGCCCGCACCTCCGTGGGCAGCGGTGACATACGGCGGACCCGTCGCTCCACTCTCGCCGCGAGGTCCGCCCCGCCCGCCCGGCCCACCTCGCCGGCCAGGACCAGGCAGCCCGGGTCGAGGATGGCGACGACCGAGGCGACTCCCACGGCGAGGCGGTCGGCGAGGGCGTCGAGGAACTCCGTCGCGGCGCCCGCCACCGCCTCCCGGACCACGCTCGCGGCCAGCGGCTCGTACCCCTCCGCGGCGACCGTCAGCCCGTGCCGCTGCGCCAGTTCCACGATCGCCGCCGACCCCGCCAGGGAGTGGAAACCCCCCTCGCAGTCCACGGCCGACGGCAGTCCCGCGGTGCCCGGCACCGGCAGGAAACCGATCTCCCCCGTGCCGCCCGACGCGCCCCGGCGCAGGGTGCCCTCCAGGACGACGGCGGCGCCCGTGCCATGGCCGAGCCACAGCAGGACGAAGGTGTCCCGGTCCCGGGCGACCCCCTCGCGCTGTTCCGCCAGCGCCGCGAGGTTGGTCTCGTTCTCGACATGGATGCGGGTCTCGGGGAGCCGCTCCTGCAGCGCCAGCATCAGTCGCCGGTGCCATGCGGGCAGGCCGCCGGAGTCGCGGAGTTCGCCCGTGGCCGGGTCGATCAGGCCGGGGGCGCCGATGCCGACGGTGTGGAGCTCCGGCACCCCCGCCTCCTTCGCCGCCCGCTCGACCAGCGCGACGGCCTGCTCGACCGCGGGCCCGGTCCCGGTGTCCCCGCCGATGGGCACCGACGCCTCGGCCAGCACCCGCCCCAGCAGGTCGGAGACGACGACGGAGACGCCCTCGGTGCGGACGTCGAGGGCCGCGAGGTGGGCCCGGTCGGCGACGATGCCGTACAGCCTGGCGTTCGGGCCGCGGCGCTGCTCCCCCGACTCCCCGACCACGTCGATCAGTCCGGCTGCGGCGAGGCGCTCGACGAGGTCGGCGACGGACGGCCGGGACAGTCCGGTGAGCTGCTTCAACTGCCCTGCCGTCAGCGGGCCTTCCTGCTGGAGCAGTCGCAGGGCGAGCCGGTCGTTGATGGCCCGGGCGGTGCTCGGGGATGCGGGCATGCCGGGAATCCTCTCAGATCCGCAGTGCGGGATATGCGCTATCTATCAGGCAGGGTTCCTGATAGTTTACGGCGGCAGCAGCGGAGGACGAGAAGCCGGGAGGGGTCCGACCATGAGGGATGTGGTGCACGCGTCGGCAGAGGTACGGCGGGCCCGGTACGCCGTGGCCGCCGTGTTCGCCGTGCACGGGGCCGTGACCGGTTCGTTCGCGACGCGGGTGCCGTGGATCCAGGACCATGCCTCGGTGGGCGCGGGTCAACTGGGCTTCGCCCTGGCGTTCACCGCGTTCGGCGCGTCCTGCGCGATGCCGTTGGCCGCCCGGGTCAGCCACCGCTTCGGCAGCCGGACGGCGCTGCGCGGGCTGATCGTGATGTGGACGCTGTCCCTGGTGCTGCCGGCGCTCGCGCCCAACCTCTACACCCTGTGCATGGCGATGTTCGTGTACGGCGCGAGCGCCGGCATGGCGGACGTCGTCATGAACGCGCTGGGCGTCGAGGTCGAGAACCTGCTGGGCAAGTCGATCATGTCCGGGTTGCACGGGATGTGGAGCGCGGGCGCGCTGGTGGGCTCCGCGGGCGGCACGCTCGCCGCGCATCTCGGCGCGGACGCGCGCGTGCACTTCGCGCTCGCGACGGCCTGTCTCACCGTGCTCGGTGTGCTGGCCTGCCAGTGGGTCCTCGATGTGCAGGCCGACGCGGACGAGGAACCACCGCCCCGGTTCGCGCTGCCCCCGAAGTCGGCTCTGCTGATCGGTACGGTCGGTTTCTGCGCGGTGTTCGCGGAGGGGGCGAGCCTGGACTGGTCGGCGGTCTATCTCAAGGACCGGCTGGACTCCTCGGCGGGACTCGCGGCCGCCTGCACGACCGGCTTCATGCTCACCATGGCGGTGGCCCGGATCGTGGGCGACGCCGTGGTCAACCGCTTCGGCTCGGTGCGCACGGTCCGCCTGGGCGGTTTCCTGGCCGCCGGTGGCGGGCTGCTCATCGTTGTTGCGGAACATCCGGCGGTGGCGATGGCCGGCTTCGCCCTGATGGGTCTCGGCATCGCCGTGGTCGTGCCGCTGTGCTTCGCGGCGGCGGGGCGCAGCGGGCCCAACCCGAGCCAGGCGATCGCGGGCGTCGCGACCATCACCTACACCTCGGGGCTCATCGCACCGAGCCTGCTGGGCGGGGTGGCCCAGGCCACCAGCCTGACGGTCTCCTTCATCCTGGTGACCGTCCTGGCCGGCGGCCTCGTCGCCTTCGCGGGTGTGCTGCGCGCCGGCGACCGCGACCGCCCGAAGCTCAGCCCCGCGGCCGCAGCAGTTCCCGACCGGCGGCCCTGAAGCCCTCGCTCCAGGGCGCGGGGCGCAGTGTCCGCGCGTCCAGCCGGACCAGCACCCGGGTGCCGCGCGCGTAGGTCGTGGCCCCGTCCGCGGAACAGAACCGGAAGCCGTAGGTCAGACCCGTGGTGCCGAGGCGCTCCAGCCAGAGGTGGACGGCGTAGGGGCCGCTCCGGGTGACGGGGGCGTCGTAGCTGATCAGTAGCTCCTTGACGACGTTGCAGGCGTCCCCGGCGCTCGCCCAGTCACCGTCGAAGCGGATGCCGTGGTCCTCCCAGAACTCGCTCCAGGCCCGCTCGACGAGCAGCGGGTAGCGGGCGTTGTGGAGCATGCCCAGGGCGTCCAGGTCGTCGAAGTGGACCGTGACCGGGATCAGCCGGCCGTAGGACAGAGCGGGGGCGAGGGGGGCTTCGGTGGTCACGGGCGGGACTCCTGGATGTATAGAGCAACGACCCCTATCCTAAGCGGTTGCTCACCCCGTGTCGGAGTGGCCGCCGGCCGGCCTACGGCGAGGCCAGTTCATAGGCGTACGACGGGCTGAAGGTGCCCGGTGTGCCCTTGCAGCCGTCCGACTCCCCCGGGAGCTTCACCCACAGGTAGGCGTCGATCTTCGCCTCGCCGGTGTTCAGGGTCGGTGGCCGGCCGATCCTCCGCCCTGCCGGGTCGCACCACTCGCCGTCGGACGGGGCGCCGTTGCCGTTGCGGCTGGTGTCGATGACGGCGCCCAGGCTCGACGGTCCGCCCAGGGCGTCGAGGACCTGACGGTCGTAGGCGATCTCGGCGGGGGTGGTGTGGAAGTTGGAGACGTTGCTGAAGATCCCGTCGGAGGACCCGGCCGAGGCGGCGCCCGCCTGCTTCAGCAGGGCCGCCTGTTCCGCGGCGGGGCGCCAACCGGAGTGACCGGCGTCGTAGTAGACGCGGGCCGCGGGGTTCGCGGCCTTCAGGACGCGGCCCGCGCGGGCCAGCGAGGCGAAGCGTTCGGCGCGCCCCGCGGCCGAGAGGCAGTCGGACTGGGCGATCGCGTCGGGCTCCAGGACGACGACGACCTCGCGGGAGCCGAGCCCCGCGGCGAACCGGTCGATCCAGGCGTCGTACGCGCCGAGATCCGGCGCCCCGCCCTCGGAGGCGCCGCCGCAGTCGCGGTCCGGGATCACGTACGCCACGAGCACCGGGACCCGGCCCTGCGCGGCGCCGCCCGAAGTGACCGCGCGGACCCGGGAGGTGATGGTCGCCGGGGCGTAGTCGGCGAACCAGACCGCGGCCGGCCGGTCGGCGATGCGGGACTCGATGACGCCGGCGCGCGGGTCGCGCGGGTTGCCCTGCACCCAGTCGAGCACCTGGGAGGAGGGGTGCCGGTAGAGGCGGGTGGCGGTGGTGGTCCGGGCCTTCGTGGAGGCGGGGCTCGCCTTCTCGGCGGACGGGGACGCACTCGCCCGCGCGGAAGGCGAGTCAGAGGCGAAGACGGAAACGTCAGGGGAGGCCGGTTCGGACGCCGACGGCACGGCAGAGGGCGAATCCCGGCTCGGGGAGCCGCTGACGAACCCCGGCCGCGCCTGGTCGGAACCGTCACGATCACCGAGTGCGGAGAGCATCCCGGTCGCGGTGCCGACGGCGACCACCAGGGAGGCCGCCGCGACCATCGCGCCGCGGCCCGTGGCACGCCTGCGTGCGGCGCGGCGCGCGGCCAGCCGCTGGGCACGTAAGCCTGACACCCTGTCGCTCCCCCCTCGCGCGGCAGGCGCGTTCCCCCGTTCTGGGGAAGCGTCGGGCCCGCCGGTACCCTGGCCAGCCTAGGACTGGGACCCTGCCGCTATGGCGCAATTGGAACAGTTCACCTCTCCCCTCGACGCGGTCGTCTCCCGTATGCGCGCCCTGGACGAGGAGCTCCCGGAGCGGGACGGCCTGGCGGTCTTCAACCGCGTCTACCTCGCCGTCACCGAGGCGGTCGACCGGTGCGTCGACCGGGGCCGGTTCACGGACGCGCGGGCCGCGATCACGCTGGACGTGCGGTTCGCCGAGCGCTATCTCGCGGCGGTGGACGCGGCCGCCCGCGAGCACCGTCCGCCGGCCTGTTGGCGGCCCCTGTTCCAGTTCCGCCGCCATCCCGGCGTACGCCCGCTTCAGTTCGCGCTGGCGGGCATCAACGCGCACATCGGGCACGACCTGGCGCTCGCCGTGGTGGACACCTGTCGTAGCCTCGGCTGCGAACCCGCCGACGTGGAGGACGAGTTCGACCGCGTGGGCGATCTCCTCGTCTCGCTGGAGGAGCGCATCCGCGAAGATCTGATGCCGGGCCCCGACCTCCTCCAGATCGCCGACCCGCTCACCCATCTGCTGGGCTCCTGGAGCCTGGAGCGGGCCCGCGACGCCACCTGGACCGCGGCCCGCGCCCTGTGGGCCCTGCGCGGACTGCCCGACGTGGCCGGGGAGTTCACCGAGCGGCTGGACACGGCGGTGGGGTTCGCGGGCCGCATGCTGCTCACCCCGCTGCCGGACTGATCCGACAGGTCCCGCCGACGCCGACCGCCCAGACGACACAGCCCTAGGGGCTCGGCATCCCGAACAGGAGAACGGTCACCACTATGGTCACCGGAATGGCCAGGGCCACGGCCAGTCCGGCAAGGCAGCCCCACAGAGTCAGTCGAGCACTGGTCCTCGCGTGGTCATCGCTCTTCGGCACGCCCATGTCCACTGCACCGTCACTTCATGGCGCGACCCGGTTCAACGCCCTGCAACAGACCCTAGTCCTCAGGGAGTTCGACCGGTGCGATCTCCTCGTACACGTCCCCCGGGCCGGGGTTGGTCGCGTCGGTCTCACCGCCGAAGTGGTGCATGACGCCCCAGACCGCGTTCAGGGCGGTCTGGATCGCGCCCTCGGCCCAGCCGGCCGTCCAGGAGATGTCGTCGCCGGCGAGGAAGATGCCCCGCTTGTCCTCGGGCAGCCGGTCCTGCATGAAGTGGGTGAACAGGCGCCGCTGGTAGCGGTAGTGGCCGGGCAGGTTGGCCTTGAAGGCCCCCATGAAATAGGGCTCGTTCTCCCAGGAGACGGTCACCGGGCTGCCGATGACGTGCCCCCGGATGTCGACCTTGGGGTAGATCTCGCCGAGCGACTTCAGCATGACCTCCATCCGCTCGTTCGCGGACAGCGGCAGCCACTTCAGGCTGTCGTCGCACCAGGTGTAGGAGAGGCAGATGACGGCAGGCCTGTCCGGCCCGTTGTCAAGGAGGTAGGTCCCGCGCGTCATGCGGTCGGTGAGGGTCATCGACATGACGTCCCGGCCCGTCTCCTCGTCCTTGTCCAGCCAGAACGGGCGGTCGACGGGCACGAACAGCTTCGAGGACTCCATGTAGTGGGTGCGCTCGATCGCCGTCCAGTGGTCGATCGGGAACAGCGAGTCGTCGCAGGCGATCTTGGACAGCAGCATCCAGGACTGGGCGGTGAAGATGGCCGCCGCGTAGGTGCGGATGTCTCCCCGGGCGTCCGTCACGGTGATCCGGTTGCCCGCCGTGCGGTGCAGACGGGTGACCGCCGGCCGGGGCTCACCGCCCTCGTGCAGTGTCGCGAGGGAGGTGCCGTGTGCCCAGTGCACGATCTTCTCCGGCTCGCGCTCCCACAGCCTGAGCGGCAGCTGCTGCGAGCCGCCGACGATCCCGCGGTGGTGGTCGTCGGCCTCGGTGTAGACGACGCGCAGGATCTCCAGGATGGAGTTGGGGAAGTCGGTGTCCCAGCCGCCGGTGCCGAAGCCGACCTGGCCGAAGATCTCGCGGTGCCGGAAGGACCGGAACGCCTCGGAGTCGCAGAGGAAGCCGTAGAAGGTCTGGTTGTCGAGCTTCTCGACGAGCTTGCCCCAGATCTCGCGGATGCGCGGCACGTCCCGCTCGCGCAGGGCGCGGTTCATGTCGGTGAAGTCGGCGCCCTCTTCGAGGCACCGGCTCCAGGCCTCGGCGACATCGCGGTAGACCTGCGGGAGGTCACCGATGGTCTCGGCGTAGTGGGACTCGCCCTTGAGGTCGACGACCGTGGAAGGGGTGGCCTCCGCGAGCGGGTTGGGGAAGGGCCGGGTCTCCAGACCGACGAGGTCGATGTAGTGCTGGAGGGCGGTGGAGGAGGGCGGGAAGCGCATCGCGCCCATCTCCGCGGTCAGCGTGGGATCACAGCCCTCGAAGCCCACGGTCCGAAGCCGCCCGCCGATCCGGTCGGCCTCGTACACGACCGGCTTGAGGCCCATCTTCATCAGCTCGTACGCGGCCACGATCCCGGAGAGACCGCCGCCGATCACCGCGACCTCGGTGCCGTGCTCGGTCGCCGGTATCTGGCCAAGGCCCGCCGGGTGGGCGAGGAAGTCGTCGTAGGCGTACGGGAAGTCCGGTCCGAACATGGTGATCGGCGGCTGCTGCTCGTCTGCGTGCTCGACGGCGTTGGGCACGGTGGACGTCATGGGGTACGGACTCCTTGAAGCGATGAGGGTGGTGCAGACGTCAGACGAGAGACCCGTAGAGGCCGGGCCGGCGGTCGGTCAGGTACGGGTTCGCCGCACGGGAGGCGGTGAGGAACGCGGGGTCGGCGTCGGCGAACACCAGGTCCTCGGCGCGTCCGGCGCGGGCGCGGGCCACCCCGTCGGGGCCGGCCAGCACGGAGAGTCCGACGAACTCGAACTCCCCTTCCGGGCCGACCCGGTTGACGTAGGCGACATACATCTGGTTCTCCCAGGCCCGCACCGGCACGAGGGACTCGGCGACGAAATGGAACGGGTGCATCTGGGCCGTCGGCACGATCAGGAGGTCGGTGCCGGCGAGGGCGTGGGCGCGGACGTTCTCCGGGAACTCGACGTCGTAGCAGATCATGAGGCCGACGGTGAGTCCGCCCAACTCGGCCTGGACCACCGGCTGTTCGCCCGGCTCGAACTGGTCGCGCTCGAAGCAGCCGAAGAGGTGGGTCTTGCGGTAGTTGGCGAGCCGGGTGCCGTCGGCGGAGATCAGCTGGGCGGAGTTGAAGACGGACCCGCCTGCCAGCTCGGGGTAGCCGTAGGCGATCGCGACGCCGTGCTGGGAGGCGATCTCCGCGACCGCGTCCGCCGAGTCCCCGTCGGCCGTCTCGGCCAGGCGGGCGATGTCGTCACCGATCGCGTACCCGGTGAGGAACATCTCCGGTGCGGCCAGCAGTGCGGCGCCCGCGGCGGCGGCCCGGCCCGCGGCCTCGTCGAGGACCTTGAGGTTCCCCTCGACGGACCCGGGACGGCCGGAGCTCTGGAGCAGAACGGTGCGCATGCGTGATCCTCACCGGGCGGAAGGTGGATGTGGGGGCCACTGGAAGGGCCATGTAGACGGTACGGGCGGCTCACCGGGGCGGACAAGGAGAAGCCGTTGCGCGCCGGTGAGCGGTTCATTGCGTACGAGGACGCTCCTGCGGCGATTCGTTGCGTGCGGGCCCGCTCCCCCGGCCCAGCACCAGCGCCGTCACCAGATACGGCGCCGCGAGGATCACGAACACCGTGCTGTGCGCCAGGGACGCGCTGAGCAGGGTGTACACGCCGAACACGGCGATCGTGACCAGTTCCGTGCCCAGGCTCGCCACCGAGGTCAGGGTGGCCCGGCGGGCGTCGTCGATGCGGTGCTGGAGGCGGACGTCGGTGAGGACCTCGGCCAGCTGGAAACCGGCGAAGGCGAGGCCCACGAGGGCGATGCCGGCCGGGGTGCGCACTCCGGCGCCCACGGCCAGGGCGAGCGCGGAACCGGCGATCAGGGCGGCGAGGCCCCGGGTGCCGAGGCGTTCGGCGGGTCCGGCGAACAGGCTGCCGACGGTCACGGTGGCCCAGACCAGCAGGACCAGGTAGGGCACGGTCGTGTCGGCCACGCCGAGGTCGCGGATCAGCAGCGAGACGTACTCGTCGAGGGCGCCCCATACGGCGGCGACGGCCGGGATGAGCAGCAGGGCACCCCGGACGGTCCGGTCACCGCGGGCCTCGGCGAGTCCGGCCCGCAGGGTCGCCGACCAGCGCGTGCTCCCCTTCTGGGCCGGTACCCGGTGTTCCGGGAGCCGGGTGGCCGTCGCCGCGGCCAGCAGACAGGCCAGGACGCTCGCGGCGCCCACGGCCGGGTAGCCGCCGAGGGCGAGGACCGGTCCGGCGAGTCCCATCGCCACGACCGTGGCCAGCAGCCGGGCCGCCCGGGTCCGCCCCATGACGCGCGCGTACCGCTCGGCGGCTCCGAGGCGTTCCAGTTCGTCGTAGACCAGGGCTTCCAGCGAGCCGGAGCCGAGCGCGCCGCCGGCTCCCCACAGGACGAAGCCCAGCGCGAAGGCGCCGTACGACGGCACGGTCACCCACAGGGTGAAGCCGGCGGCGGTGAGCAGCGGGCCGATCCACAGGAGCCTGCGCCGCGAGACCGTGTCGGCCCAGGCGCCGGACGGCACCTCGAGGACGACGGCCGTGAGGGACCACAGGGCGAACAGCGAGGAGATCTGCCAGAGCGGCAGACCGGTGTCGACGAACAGCAGCGCGTACACCGGGTAGAGCAGGACGAGGTCGTCGAGGAACGCGTAGCCGTACAGCGTGGTCGTCAGCCGGCGGACACCGGTCGCGGGCACACGTGCGGGTGAGAGTGTCATGAGGCCTTCCCGGAAGGGCGGTTCGGACGTCGTGGGAACGGCGTCCGAGGCGGCCCTCGGGAGGCACGGCTGGTGGATCAATGTCGCCAGGTCATGGCACCGATGCTAGACAGGTCCGGGCCCGCTGCCCAGCGAAAATGTGGTGATGACCGCCGCGTGGTCGGACGGCCAGTCGTTGTCCTCGACATCCGGCCAGGTCCGCGGGGTGCCGCTGACGTACGTCCGCGAGTCGAGCACCCGCAGCCCGCGGTGCAGCACGAAGTCGATCCGGTCCTGCGGCTCCGGGTGACCGTGCACCGGCGACCAGGTGTGCCCCGGGGCCCGTACGGCATCGGGATGGGCCTCCCGGAAGGAGTCCCGGAAGCCCGCCTCCTCCGCCGCCTTCGTGACCGGCCACTCGACGTCCGGCCGGTCCAGGTGGGAGGGGCTGTTGAAGTCGCCGACGAGGACGACGGGCGCCGCGTCCCCGATCCGGCGCAGGGTGTCCCGCAGCTGCCCGAGCCGCACCTCCTCGTGGGCGAGCGGCTCGGACTCGTAGGGCCCGTACCGCTCGGAGTCGAGGTGGGCCGTCCACACGTCGACCTCCCGCTCCCCCACGGCGATCCGTGCGCCGGCCGCCCCGTAGAACCCGACGTCCGGGTCGCCCGGCACGGCCGTGATCGGGAAGCGGCTGATGATGCCGAGGTTCGTCCCGGCCCGGTGGTGGTGCCAGCCGAGCGCCTCGGCGAGTTCCTCGGCGGCACTGCCGTACGTCTCCTGGAGCCCGACCACGTCCACGTCGGTCTCGGTGATGACCTTGAGCTGCTTGGCCCGGTGGTCGCGGACCTTGGTGCCGCCGTACCAGAGGTTCCAGGTCATCACCCGGAGCCGGTACGGCAGCAGGGCGCGCAGCCGGGCCGCGGTGACGTCCTCCAGGCCGGTCAGGACCGTGCGCCCCGGGGCCGCCTCGATGGGGGCCAGGGAGGGCACGGCGAGGACCGCGCAGCCGGCCGCCTCGGCGGAGCGGACGCCGGTCTCCGTGTCCTCGACGGCCACACACCCCGAAGGCCGCACGCCGAGCGCGCGGCAGGCGGCGAGGTAGGGGTCGGGGGCGGGCTTGGTGTGCTCGGTGTCGTCGGCGGTGACGGAGACGGCGAAGCGGCTCGCGCCCCCGAGGGCCGCCAGGACGGTGTCGGCGACCGAGCGGGGGGACGCGGTGACCAGGGCGGTGGGGATCTGCTCCCGGGCCAGGGCGTCGAGCAGGTCGAGCGCGCCGGGGCGGGGCACGACACCGGTGCGGACGCGGTCCGCGAACTCCCGGTGCAGGGTGTCGGCGAGGTCGGCGGCGGGCGCGCCCGTGGCGGCCGCCAGCCAGGCGGCGGTGTGCTCGACCGGGCGGCCGAGCACGTCCGGCCGGTCCGCCTCGGTCAGGGGCCGTCCCGCGGCCTGCTCCACCGCCTCCCACCAGAGCCGCTCGGTGTCGACGAGCGTGCCGTCCATGTCGAACAGGACGGCCTGGAGGGGGAGTCGAGTCACAGTGATCTCTTTCATGTGGGGGGAGTCAGCGGCGGTACGACGGTCAGCGGACGCGTTCCGCCACCAGCACCGGCCGCTCGGGCAGTGACACGCTCACCGCGGCACCGGCGGTGAGCTCGGCGGCCTCGTGGGGAGGCAGGTCGGCCTTGACCTCGGTGCCGTCGGCGAGGCGGACGGTGATGCGGACGGCCGCACCCAGGAAGGACGTGGCGACCACGCGCGACTTCCCGTCGGCCTCCGCCCGCACCCGCACGGCCTCCGGCCGCACCAGCACGTCGACCTCGGTCGCGGACGGCTCGGGACCGTCGACCGGCAGCCGCTGCCCGAGCACGTCCACCGTGCCCTGGGTGAGCCGTCCCGGGATCCGGCTCATCGTGCCCACGAACTCGGCGACGAAGGCGGTGGCGGGACGGCCGTACAACTCGCCCGGGGGCGCGCACTGTTCGAGCCGGCCGGCGTGCATCACGGCGACCCGGTCCGCCATGGACAGGGCCTCCTCCTGGTCGTGGGTGACGAACAGGGTGGTGATGCCGAGCTCCTGCTGGAGCCGCCGGATCTCCTCGCGAAGGCTGAGCCGCACCTTGGCGTCCAGTGCCGACAAGGGCTCGTCGAGGAGCAGCACGCGCGGTCGCAGGGCGAGCGCGCGGGCCAGCGCGACCCGCTGCTGCTGGCCGCCGGAGAGCTGGTGCGGGTACTGGCCGCCCTTCTCGGCGAGTCCGACCAGTTCCAGCAACTCGGCGGCCCGGGAGCGCCGTTCGGAGGTACGGACCTTGCGCATGCGCAGTCCGAAGGCCACGTTGTCGAGGGCGTCGAGATGCGGGAAGAGGCTGTACGACTGGAAGACCATTCCGGCGTCCCGGCGGTGGGCCGGTACCCGGGTCACGTCCTCGCCGTCCACCAGCACCTCGCCGGAGTCGGGGTGTTCGAAGCCGGCCAGCATCCGCAGGGCGGTGGTCTTGCCGCAGCCGGACGGGCCGAGCAGGGCGAGCAGTTCGCCCGGCCGGGCGGTCAGGTCGAGTCCGTCCAGGGCGATCGTCGGGCCGAACTCACGCCTGAGGCCCCGGAATTCGACGGTTGCAGCTGTTTCAGGCATGGGTCATCCCCGGGAGGTAGATCGGGTACGGCCGCCGAAGCCGGCCAGGACGAGGAGCAGCACCCACGTCACGAGGAGGCTGAGCACGGACACGGCGACGGACAACTGGGCCTGCGAGCCGCTGACGTTGACGATCCACACGGCGAAGGGCTGGAAGCCCAGCAGCTGGGCCACAGTGAACTCGCCGAGCACCAGGGCCAGGGTGAGGAAGGAGGCGTTGAGGAGAGCGCCGCGCAGGTTGGGCAGTACGGCCCGGACGAGGGCCTGCGGCCAGCCGGCACCGCAGCTGCGGGCGGCCTCGACGAGGGTGCGGACGTCGACCGCGCGCAGCCCGGCGTCCAGGGCCCGGTACACGAAGGGCAGCGCCATCACGACGTAGGCCAGGACCAGGACGAAGGGGAAGTCGGGGTTCTGGATCGCCACGAAGGTCTCGAAGAGCGGAGTGCGGGAGAGGTGGTCGGGCCCCCACTTGAGGACCGTTCCGATGCCGGCGACGAACGCGATCGGCGGGACGACCAGCGGCAGCGAGCACACCACCTCGACGACCGGCCTGAGCCGGGGCGCGCCGAGCCGCAGCGCGACCATCGCGGGCACCATCAGCAGCAGGACGACGACGATGGTGGCGAGGGCCAGCTCCAGCGAGAGCAGCAGGCTGGAGACGAAGCCGTCGGTGGAGAAGATCTGGGTGTAGGCGTCGAAGGTGATCCCCTGGCCCGGCACGTCGACGGTGAAGACGACGGACGCGGCCAGCGGTATCAGGAAGTACAGCCCGGCGAGGCCGAGCACGCCCCACCGCCACGCGTTCAGGCGAGCCATCGGGCGCTCCTTCGCTGAAGGGGCAGGTACACGGCCATGACCAGGCCCGCGACCAGGACCATGTCGAGGCTGAGGGCGAGTGCCACGTTCTCCTGGCCGACGAGCACGTTGCCGGAGATGGCGTCGGCGATCTGGAGGGTGACCAGCGGGATCGAACTGCCCACCATGGCGGCGGCGGTGGCGTACGCGGCGAAGGCGCTGCCGAAGAGCAGCACGAACCCGCCGAGCAGCGTGGGCAGCAGGACCGGCAGGGCGACAAATCGCCAGTACTGCACGCCCGTTGCCCCGTTGTTCTGCGCGGCCTCGCGCCATTGGGCGCGCAGCCCCTCCAGGGCGGGGGTGACGGTGAGCACCATGAGGGGGATCAGGAAGTACAGGTAGACGATGACCAGGCCCCAGAAGCTGTACAGGTCCCAGCCCTTGTCGGTGAGGCCGAAGTGCCGGGTCAGCACACCGGCGTTGCCGAGTGTGGCGACGAAGGCGAAGGCCAGCGGGACGCCGCCGAAGTTGGCGAGGACCCCGGACGCGGTGAGCACGGCCTCGCGCAGGACGCGGAAGCGGGAGGACACCACGGCCTGGGCGAGCGGCAGACCGAAGAGGGTACCGAGGGCGGCGGACACGGCCGACAGCTTCACGCTGCCGAGCAGTGCGGTGAGATACGCGCCCTTGAGAGACGCCGTCAGGTTGTCGACGGTGTACGAAGTCGCCCCGGTGGCCGGGTTCTTGGCGGTGAACGCGCCGTCCAGCATGGCGATCGCGGGCAGCCCGAAGGCGACCGCGACGAACGCGAGCAGCGGGACGACGGCGATCCAGCCGAGGGACCGGCGCCGCCGCTTCGCCTGCGCGGCGGGCGCCGTGTCCACCCGTACGGCGGTGGCCGTCATCCGGAGACGGCCTTCGCCCAGCCCTGTGCGATGACCGTCTTGGCCTTGTCCTGCTGGGCCTCGGTCGGGAACTTGGGCGTTCCGGAGACCTCGGGCAGCTTGGCCGCGGCGGTCTTGTCGAGGGTGCCGGCCTTCTCCATGGCCGTCATCAGGGCCGGGCGGGCGTACCCCTTGAGCCAGAGGTTCTGGCCCTCGGCGCTGTAGAGGTACTCCTGCCACAGGCGGGCGGCGGCGGGGTGCGGGGCGTCCTTGTTGACGGCCTGGGAGTAGTACTGCGAGAACTGGCCGTCGCTCGGCACCGACACCTTCCAGTCGACGCCCTTGGACTTGAACTCGTCGGCGTACCCGGCGTTCAGGTAGTCCCAGTCGATGCTGATCGGCGTCTCGCCCTTCTCGACGGTGGCCGGGGTCGACTCGACGGGCGTGTAGTTGCCGTTCTTCTTCAGCTTGGCGAAGAAGTCGAGGCCGGGCTGGATGTCGTCGAAGGAGCCACCGCTCGCGAGCGCGGCCGCGTAGACGCCGCCGAAGGCCGAACCGGACTTGGTGGGGTTGCCGTTGAGGGCGACCTGGGCCTTGTACTGCGGCTTGAGCAGGTCGGCGAAGGTGGTGGGGCAGGTCTTGACGCGCTTGGCGTCGCACCCGATGGAGATGTAGCCGCCGTAGTCGTTGTACCAGCGGGCCTGCGGGTCCTTCTGCCCGGTGGGGATGGCGTCGTACGACGCCACCTTGTAGGGCGCGAGCAGGCCCTGCTGGGCGACGCTGAGCGCGAAGGAGCTGCCGAGGTCGAGGACGTCCGGGGCGCGGTTCTGGCCCTTCCTTGACGTCACGGCGTTGATCTCGTCCTGGCTGGAGCCGTCGGGGTTCTCGACGGAGATCTTGATGCCGTACTTCTTCGTGAAGCCGTCGATGAGGGCGCCGTAGTTGGCCCAGTCGCGGGGCAGCGCGATGGCGTTGAGCGTGCCCTCCTTCTTCGCCGCGGCGACCAGCTTGTCCATGCCGCCGAAGTCGGCGGCGGAGCCGGCGGTGGCGGCGTTCTTGCCGTCGGCGGTGGTCGACGCGGTGTCGGGGGCGGCGCCACAGGCGCTCAGGGCGAGGGCGGCGAGGGTGGCGAGAACGCCGAGGGCGGCTGTTCTCGGCAGGGACACGGTCACGGCTTCTCCAGGGGACGCGCGAGGGTGCAGGAGCCAAAGGGAGAGAACTTGTCTGAACAAGTTGGCCTCAGTAAGGCTGCCGCTGGTGTCCTGTTCGTAAACACTGGCGAAACGATGGCCCCCGAATTCCCGCACAATCCGGGCTTCTCCGAACCGCGCGGGATGTCGACTACGCTGGTCACGCTGTGCACAGCGATGGACTCAGAGGGGAAGCATGGGGGCGCGACACGAGGAGATCGCCGACGAACTGCGCCGGGCGATCGACCGCGAGGAGTACACCGTCGGCAGTCTGCTGCCCGCCGAGACGGAGCTCGCGGCGCACTACGGCGTCTCACGCGGGACGGTCCGCCAGGCGGTCGCCGCGCTCACGGCGGAGGGGCTCATCGGCTCCCGCCAGGGCGCCCGGCGGGTGGTGCTGGCCAGTCGCCGCAGCCAGAGCTTCGCCGAACTGCGGAGCTTCGCCGAGTGGGCGCGTGCGATGGGGCGCGAGGCGTCGGGGCGGGTGGTCGCACAGGAGTACCGGCCGGCTTCGAAGGAGGACTCGGTACGCCTCCAACTGAGCGTCGGAATCCCGGTGTTGCATGTCCTGCGGGTGCGCGGCCTGGACGGCGAACCGGTGTTGCTGGAGCGGACGGTGTACGCCGACTGGATCTCCGGGACCGTCGAGGCCATCGAGCCCGAGTGCCCCTCGGTCACCCAACGCCTGTACGACGACACGGGGTTGGTGTTCGCCTATGGGGAGCACGTCATCGACGCGGTGGCGGCGGGCGCGCAGGACGCGGAGCTGCTGGGGGTCCGGCGGACCAGTCCGCTCCTGCGGGTACGCCGGGTGACCACCACCCGTGAAGGGCGCCCGGTGGAGTGGTCGGACGACCGGTACCGCTCGGACGCGGTGAGCTTCAGCGTGCACAACTCGATCGGCAACAACGCGCTGGCCCGCAAGACCGCGGAGTAGGCCCGCGCGCTCGGATGCACAGGGCTACTCTGCGGAGGGAGCGACGACGAAGGCGTTCTCCTCGCACGCGTACGGTCGTACCGCCACCCGCGACGGAGGTTCCCGTGGACATCGCCGCACTCCCCCGGATCGACGAGCACGCCACGCTGGTCGCGGCCCGGGCCGACGATGTCTGGCAGGCGCTCGGCGAGACCCTGGAGGAGTCCTTCGGCCGCCCCCGCTCCGCCCGCTACGCCCGTCTCGTGGGCGTCGCCGACCGTACGGCGTCCGGGCCGCGGCCCCTCGCCATGGGCTCGGCATTTCCCGGGTTCCGGGTGGCCGATGCGGTCCCCGGACGACAGCTGGTCCTCGTCGGCCGCCACTACTTCTCGACGTACGCCCTGGTCTTCCGTATGGAGGAGACCGAAGGCGGCCGCATGCGGCTGCGGGCCGAGAGCCGGGCCCGGTTCCCCGGACCCGGCGGTGCCCTCTACCGGCTGCTGGTCATCTCCTCCGGGGCGCACGCCCTGCTCACCGGACGCCTGGTGGCCGCCGTCCGGCACCGCGCCGAGCGGCTCAGGTGGGCGAGCCCGACGAGAAACGCCTGAGCAGCGGGGAGAGGACCAGCACCGACTTGGTGCGCTCCACGAACGGCTCCCCGGCGATCCGCTCCAGGACCCGTTCGAAGTGCCGCATGTCGGAGGCGAAGACCTGTACGACCGCGTCCGCCTCGCCGGTGACGGTCGAGGCGGCGACGACCTCCTGGTAGCGCTCCAGGCCCCGCTGGATGGTCTCCGGGGAGGTGTTGCGCCGGCAGTAGATCTCGACGAACCCCTCGGTCTCCCAGCCGAGGGCCGCCGGGTCCACCCGTACGGTGAATCCGGTGATGGCCCCGGTGGCGCGCAGCCGGTCCACGCGCCGTTTCACGGCGGGCGCGGACAGGCCGACGATCTGCCCGATGTCCGCGTAGGAGCGGCGCGCGTCCTCGGCGAGGGCGTGCACGATGCGTTCGTCGAGATCGTTCAGCACGGTGGGTGGATCAGCTTTCGGGTGTTGCGAGTCGGGAACGGCGATGGCCGTACACGAAGTAGAACACGAGCCCGACGGCCATCCAGACCCCGAAGACCACCCAGGTGACGGTGGACAGGCTGCCCATCATCCACACGCAGAAGGCGAAGCCCAGCGCCGGGAAGAACGGCGAGAGCGGGACGCGGAAGGTGCGGGGCATGTCCGGGCGGGTCCGGCGCAGCACCACGACGGCGATGTTGACCAGGGCGAAGGCGAAGAGCGTGCCGATGCTGGTGGCGTCGGCCAGCTGACCGAGCGGGATCGCCGCGGCCAGCACCCCGCAGAACAGGGACACGATCACCGTGTTGGCACGGGGCGCGCCGGTCTTGGGGTGGACCCGGGCGAACACCTTCGGCACCAGTCCGTCCCGGGACATCGCGAAGAGGATGCGGGTCTGGCCGTAGAGGACGGTCAGGACGACGCTCGCGATGGCGATCACCGCGCAGAACGCCAGCAGGGTGCCCCAGAAGCTCTGCCCGGTGACCTCGCGCATGATCTGGGCGAGCGTGGCCTCGGAGTCGTTGAAGTGCTGCCAGGGCTTCGCGCCGACCGCGACGGCGGCGACCAGGACGTACAGCGCGGTGACGATGACCAGCGACAGCATGATCGCGCGCGGCAGGTCGCGCTGGGCGTTCTTCGCCTCCTCACCGGCCGTGGAGGCCGCGTCGAAGCCGATGTACGAGAAGAAGAGCGTGGCACCGGCCGCGCTGACCCCGGCCATCCCGAGCGGCATGAAGTGCTCGTAGTTGCCCGAGCGGAAGCCCTGGACGCCGATCGCGCAGAACAGCACCAGCGCGGCCATCTTCACGACCACCATGACGGTGTTGGCGCGGGCGGACTCGCGGGCGCCGCCCAGCAGGAAGGCCATGGCGAGCAGGACCACGATCAGCGCCGGGAGGTTGAAGACGCCGCCGTCGCCGGGCGGGGCGGACAGCGCGTCCGGGATGGTGACGCCGATGGTCCCGTCGAGGAGTTCGTTCAGGTACTCGCCCCAGCCGACGGCCACGGCGGCGACCGAGACGCCGTACTCCAGGACCAGGCACCAGCCGCATATCCAGGCGATCAGTTCGCCCATGGTTGCGTACGCGTACGAGTACGAGGACCCGGCGACCGGGATGGTGCCCGCGAGCTCGGCGTAGGACAGGGCCGAGAAGAGGGCGGTGAGGCCGGCGATCACGAAGGAGAGGGTGACGGCCGGGCCGGCCTTGGGGACCGCCTCGCCGAGGACGACGAAGATGCCGGTGCCGAGGGTGGCGCCGATGCTGATCATCGTCAGCTGCCACAGTCCGAGGGAGCGCCTGAGGGCCCCACCCTCACCCTGGCCGCCCTCGGCGACGAGGCGTTCCACCGGTTTGCGGCGCATGAGGCGCGCGCCGAGCCCCGTCGCCCGTGGTGTGCGCTGTTGCGGGGGTGCGCCTTGGTCGAGCACGCGCTGACTCCTTCGTCGCTGCAGGTGAGTACAGCGAAGCACCCTACGAGCCCGGACGTCACAGTCGTAATGCAGCAACCTTGCACGCACTCGCAAGATCGTTGCGTTCCGCGCCGATGGGTGGGCGTTCGTTGCGCGCGGCCCCCGCCGACTCCCTTCGGGGCTCGTCAGCGGCCCTCCGGCTCCCCGGCGACCGCCCGCGCCTCGGCCACGTCCGTCTCGTCGAACCCCAGCCGCCCGGGCTTGCCGTAGGCCGCTGCCCGGCCGTCGATCCAGCGTGTGTGCGCCTCCCCCGCGGCCTGCTTGCCGGTGCCCGGCGCGGCCCCGATCTGCGACCAGGAGGCCCCGCCTCACGGGCCGCGCGCACGGTCAGCTGACGGCCGTAGGTCGCCGTGCGCGCCACGACCTCGCTCAGCGCGAGGAGTTCGAGCAGTGCCTGACGTCAAGGTGGCCCGGCAAGAGTTCTCGGAGGAGAAACGTGCAGGCCTCGACGCACTCACGGGTCGTGCCGTCGTGGTCCTGGTACGCGTAGCGGTCCAGATAGTCGGTCACCGGCCGATAGCCGAGCCGTGCGTACAGGGCGACCGCGCGCGGATTGTCCCGCCCGACCCCGATGCCCACGGTGGTCAGGCCCCGCTGCCTGGCCAGTTCCTCGGCGGCCCGGATCAGCTCGGTGCCGATCCCCCGTGAGCGCAGCTCCTCGGGCCACACCGCGAGGCCGCCGATCTCGGGGCAGTCCAGGGTGACCTCGGGCGCGGCACACCCGGTCCAGCGCATCTCGGCGTGCCCCACGGGCCGCCCGTCCAGCCACGCGACGAGGTAGGTGCACTCCCCCGCCTCCTGCCGCGCGAACCGCCGGGCATGGAAGGACGTGGCTCCCGGCGAGCCCATGTACCGGTCGAGCAGCGCGACATCGCCGCTCCGGCAGACGGTGATCTCCATACGACGACCGTACGGTCCGGGAACGCGAACGGCCCCCGGTTTTCGACGGGGGCCGCGCACAGACAGGCCTAGCTCCAGCTGGCGTGCAGCGGCTTTCCCTCGGCGTAGCCGGCCGCGCTCTGGATGCCCACGACCGCGTTCTCCGCGAACTCCTCCAGGGAACCCGCACCGGCGTACGTGCAGGAGGAGCGGACGCCCGCGATGATCGAGTCGATCAGGTCCTCGACACCCGGGCGGGCCGGGTCGAGGAACATCCGGGAGGTCGAGATGCCCTCCTCGAACAGCGCCTTGCGGGCCCGGTCGTACGCCGACTCGTCCGACGTACGGTTGCGCACCGCCCGCGCGGACGCCATGCCGAAGGACTCCTTGTAGAGCCGTCCGCTCGCGTCCTGCTGGAGGTCGCCCGGCGACTCGTAGGTGCCCGCGAACCACGACCCGATCATCACGTTGGAGGCGCCGGCGGCCAGCGCCATGGCGACATCGCGCGGGTGCCGGACACCGCCGTCGGCCCACACGTGCTTGCCGTACTTCCTCGCCTCGGCCGCGCACTCCAGGACTGCGGAGAACTGCGGCCGGCCGACGCCGGTCATCATGCGGGTGGTGCACATGGCGCCGGGGCCGACACCGACCTTGATGATGTCCGCGCCGGCCTCGACCAGGTCCCGCACACCCTCGGCGGCCACGATGTTGCCGGCCGCGATCGGGACCTGCGGGTCGAGCGCCCGGACCGTCCTGATCGCGGTGATCATCGACTCCTGGTGGCCGTGCGCGGTGTCGATGACGAGGGTGTCGACGCCCGCGTCGAGCAGTTGCTTGGCCTTCTCCGCGAAGTCGCCGTTGATGCCCACGGCGGCGGCGATGCGCAGCCTGCCCTGTGCGTCGACGGCCGGGGTGTACAGCGTGGCGCGCAGGGCGCCCTTGCGGGTGAGGATGCCGGCGAGGCGGCCGTCCCGGTCCACGGCGGGGGCGTAGCGGCGGTTGGCCGCGTCGAGGCGGTTGAAGGCCTCACGCGGGTCGATGTCCGCGTCGAGCAGCAGCAGATCGCGCGACATGACTTCGGCGAGCTGCGTGAAGCGGTCGACCCCGGACAGGTCCCGGTCGGTGACGACACCGACGGGCCGGCCCTCCTCGTCGACGACCACGCCGGCGTTGTGCGCGCGCTTGGGCAGCAGGGCCAGCGCGTCGGCGACGGTCTGGTGCGGGACCAGCACGATCGGGGTGTCCAGGACGTGGTGGCGGCTCTTCACCCAGGAGACGACCTCGGTGACGACCTCGATCGGGATGTCCTGCGGGATGACCACGAGGCCACCGCGGCGGGCCACGGTCTCGGCCATGCGGCGCCCGGCGATGGCGGTCATGTTGGCGACGACCAGCGGGATCGTGGTGCCCGTGCCGTCCGGGGAGCTGAGGTCCACGCCCTGCCGCGATCCGACGGCGCTGCGACTCGGCACCATGAAGACGTCGTCGTACGTCAGGTCGTACGGGGGCTGGATGTCGTTGAGGAAACGCACGTGCTGCACATCCCAGTCGATCAGAGGTGGCCCCCGGACAGGTCAGCCAGGGGGAAAGAGCACGTACTTCATTCTCCCACGCCGGGCGCGGCGGCACCCACGGGCGAATCGTCCAGACCGGCCGCGGGGGCCTTAGGACGAACCTCCAAGGGCGAGCGCCACCGTCAGCGCGGCCGCCTCCGAGAACACCTCGCGAGCGGTCGCCCACTCGTCCGGCCGCTCCTCGGCGTACCGGTCCCAGTGCCATACGACGACGACGGTGTCCTCCTCGACGCCGTCCTTCGACCACAGGCCCGGGTCGGAGAGGACGTCGGCCAGCGCGTCCCAGTTGCGGCCGAACCAGTCCGGCAGCCGCAGGTCCCGGGCGCAGCGGTCCATCAGGGCCGCCTTGTCCGTGACCCCGTCGAGGTCCAGCGTGACCACGCGTGCCGTCATCTCAGTACCGCCCTGAACGAGTCGTAGTGATCATCGGTGTAGTAGATCTCCCCGCCCCGCCCGGTGACGATGCGCCGGGCCCCGCGATCGCGCGAGCCCGGCGTGGGGACGGTGTACTCGTGGTAGTAACCGCGCTGGTGCGCGGGCAGCAGCCGCTCGAAGTTCCCGAAGACCGAGCCGTCCTTGGCATACGGGAACGGCCCGCCCCTGTCGATGAGTTCGAGAGTCCGCCGGGCCTCGGCCGGGAGCTTTGACTCCTGGACAGTGGCCTGGCCGCCGCCCGGCGACGGATCGGTGTCGGTGGCCGAACACCCCGTCAGGACCAGTACGCACAGAAGCATTCGGGAGACGAACCGCAGCAGCATGCGTCCGATGCTGCCACGGCCGTCCCCTCATGACCCTCCGTCAGGCCCCGTCCGGGTCCGCCCTGTTCAGCGCCGGCTTCGGCGTCGTCCCCGCCGTCATCAGGTAGTCCGCGGCGGAGGTGTCCGTCACCAGGCTGGTGACGAGCCCGGACCGCAGCACCGCGTCGATCGCGGCCGCCTTGCGCTGCCCGCCCGCGATCGCGACGACCTCGGGGATACGGCGGAGCTGGTCGGCCTTGACGGTGATGCACCGCTCGCCCAGGTCCCGCCCGACCCTGCGCCCCTCGGCGTCGAAGAGGTGCGCGGACATCTCGGCGGCGACCCCGAGCGAGGCGTAGTGGCCGCGCTCCTCGTCGCTGAGCATGTCGTGCACCGTCGAGATGCCCGGCTCCCAGGAACCGATGGAGACGCAGGCGACCGTGACCTTGTCGAAGTACTCGAAGGCCCGGGCGATCCCGGTCTGGTGACGCAGCGCCTGCGCGGTGGCCGCGTCCGGCAGCAGCATCGGCGCGTAGATGGGGTGGGCGTCCCCGCCGGACACCTGGGCGGCCCGCCGCACCGCCTCCACCGAACCGCGCTCGGCGGTCCCGGCGTCGTACACACCCGTCAACTGCACCACCGTGCACGGCGGAAGCCGGTCGAGCGCGGCCGCCATGTGGATGGTGGAACGACCCCAGGCCAGGCCCAGGATGTCGCCCTCGTCGACCAGTTCGCCGAGCAGGTCGGCGGCCACTTCTCCCAGGTTCTCGGGGTCGGTCGAGTCCTGGGCCTCGGCCGGGGACTCGACCACGACGGCGTGCCTGAGGCCGTAGCGGGCGCGGAGCGCGTCGGAGCGCTCGGCGTCCAGCTCGGCCGGCACGCGGATCTCGATGCGTACGAGGTCCCGTTCGAGGGCGGTCTCCAGGACCCGGGCCACTTTGAAGCGGCTGACGCCGAACTCCTCCGCGATCTGGATCTTGGACTTGCCCTCGAGGTAGAAGCGGCGGGCCATGGCCGCCGCCTGCACCAGCTCAGCGGGTCCCATCCGCATGGCTGACCGGCCAGCCGACATACCCGACACGGCGATCTCCTCACTGCTGTTCACACTCTGGATTCGCCGTTCATCCTTGCAGATCCGGCGCACTTGATCAGCCCTGATCGGAGCCGTTCACGTTCCTGACGCTCAGTGGTCGCACGCCCACGAAGCCTTCGCGGTCGCCCCCTCGGCCTGATTGCGCAATGCACGTACCGCTTCGGCCGGGTCGGACGCCCCGTACACCGCCGACCCGGCGACGAACACGTCGGCGCCCGCGTCCGCGCAGCGCTCGATGGTGGAGGCCGAGACGCCACCGTCGACCTGGAGCCACAGTTCGAGCCCGTGCTTGCTGATCAACTCGCGGGTCCGGCGAATCTTGGGGAGCATGATGTCGAGGAACGACTGTCCCCCGAAACCGGGCTCGACCGTCATGATCAGCAGCATGTCGAGCTCGGGGAGCAGGTCCTCGTACGGCTCGATGGGCGTCGCCGGCTTCAGCGCCATGGAGGCACGGGCGCCCTTGGCCCGGATCTCCCGGGCGAGCCGGACCGGAGCGGCGGCCGCCTCCACGTGGAAGGTGACGGAGGAGGCCCCCGCCTCTACGTACTGGGGGGCCCAGCGATCGGGGGCCTCGATCATCAGATGGCAGTCCAGCGGGGTGTCCGTCGCACGGGCCAGAGACTCTACGACCGGCACACCGAGCGTGAGGTTCGGGACGAAATGGTTGTCCATGACGTCGACGTGAAGCCAGTCGGCTCCCCCGACCGCCTTCGCCTCGTCCGCGAGGCGGGCGAAGTCGGCGGACAGGATGCTGGGGTTGATCTGCGCGGCCATGCCCCAAGCCTCCCATGCCGGAGCGCGAAGGGGCGCGCCGGTCCAGACCTAAGCCGTTCATCGGATGTTGTGGACGACCTGTGCGTGACATGCTGGGCGGCTGATCGGCTCGACTGGTGGCGCCGGGGGTGGCCATGACCGGGAATCGGGGCATCGCGCACTTCGTCTGCGGACGGCGTGCCAAGTGGGTGGTACTGGCGCTGTGGCTGGTGGTGCTGTTCCTGACGGCGCCCCTCGCCTCCAAGCTCACCGACGCCCAGGACAACGACGCGGCCTCCTGGCTGCCGGGCTCCGCGGAGTCCACCCAAGTTCTGCAGCTCTCCGAGGACTTCAGGCCGGAACAGATCCCGGCGGTCGTCGTCTACGCGCGCGAGAGCGGCCTCACGCCGCAGGAGCGGGCAGCGATCGCCGAGGACGCGGCCGAGATCAAGCGGCTCACGGCACACGGCATCCGCGGCTCGGAGACCCGGGGCCCGGTCTACGACCGGCGAAGCGACCCGCGCGCGGCCCAGATCCTCGTCCCGATCACCATGGACGAGAAGGGCTGGCAGGAGATCTCGCCGGCCGTCGACTCCCTCCGTGACGTCGTGGGCGACGGCGGCGACGGCCTCGCCGTGCACATCACCGGCCCTGGCGGTACGTCCGCGGACTTCTCCGAGGCCTTCGAGGGCATCGACTCGACGCTGCTGCTGTCCGCGATGGCGGTCGTCGTCGTCATGCTGCTCATCACCTTCCGCAGCCCCACGCTGCTCCTGGTCCCGCTGCTGTCGGTGGTCGCCGCGCTGTTCACCGCGCAGGCCTTCATCTACCTGCTCGCCGAGCACGCCGGCCTGACGGTCAACGGCCAGAGCGCGGGCATTCTGACGGTCCTCGTCTTCGGGGCGGGGACCGACTACGCCCTGCTGCTGGTGGCGCGTTATCGGGAGGAACTGCACCGTCACGAGGACCGCCACGAGGCGATGGCCCTCGCCCTGCACCGCGCCGGCCCGGCCGTTCTCGCCTCCGGCGCGACCGTCGTCCTGAGCATGCTGGTCCTGCTGGCCGCCGAGATGAACTCGACCCGCGGCCTCGGCCCGGTCGCCGCGATCGGTGTCGCGGTCGCCCTGCTGGCGATGATGACGCTGTTCCCGGCCCTGCTGGTGATCTTCGGCCGCTGGATCTTCTGGCCGACGATCCCGCACTTCGGCTCGCCCGACCGCATCGAGACCGGCATCTGGGCCCGCGCGGGCCGCCGTATCGCCCGCCGTCCGCGCCTGGTCTGGGGCGTCACGGCACTGGTTCTCGCGGTCTGCTCCCTCGGTCTGATCCAGCTGCGAGCCGAGGGCATCAGCAACGCGGACGCGTTCACCGGGAAACCGGACTCGATCGTCGGCCAGGAGGTGTCCGCGAAGTACTTCCCGGCGGGCAGCGGCGATCCCCTGGTCGTCGTCAGCAACCAGGCCCAGGCCCGACAGGTCGGCGAGGCGGTCGCGGGAACGCGGGGAGTCGTGCCCACGTCCCTGGGCCTGCCACCGGGCACGAAACCGTCGTACGAGGGCAAGGTCCTCTTCGAGGCGACGATGACCGCCCCGGCCGACAGCGAGGCCGCGAAACAGACGGTGGAACGGGTCCGGGACGCCGTCCACGCGGTCCCGGCCGCCGACGCCCAGGTCGGCGGCGGTACGGCCGCCCTGCTGGACATGGACAAGGCGACCACGCACGACAACATGCTGATCATCCCGCTGGTGCTGGCGGTCGTCCTGCTGATCCTGTGCGCCCTGCTGCGGGCCCTGGTCGCCCCGCTGATCCTGATCGGGACGGTGATCCTGTCCTTCGCGGGGGCCCTGGGCATCAGCGCCCTGGCCTTCCGCCACCTGTTCGACTACGCGGGCGAGTCGACGGACTTCCCGCTGTTCGTCTTCGTCTTCCTGGTGGCCCTCGGCATCGACTACAACATCTTCCTGACCACCCGCATCCGCGAGGAGGCGGTCCGTCAGGGCACCCGCCCGGGCGTGATCACCGGCCTGGCCGCGACCGGCGCGGTCATCACCTCCGCCGGCCTGGTCCTGGCCGGCACCTTCGCCGCCCTCGGCACCCTCCCGATGGTCGCCTTCGCGGAGATCGGCTTCGCGGTGGCGCTGGGAGTCCTGCTGGACACGTTCATCGTGCGGTCGGTCCTGGTGACGTCCCTGTTCCTGGACGTGGGCGCGAAGGTGTGGTGGCCGCACAGCCTGGCCAAGGAGCAGGTGGCCGACTCAGGGGCGCGGGGAACTGCGCGACCGGCCGAGACGGCGCGGCAGACGCACGACTAGATCACCCTGTCCTGCGAATGACCGCCATATACATCGCATCGGTCCCGTGCACATGCGGCCACAACTGAACGTCCGGCCCCTCACCCAGCTCCGGCACACCGGGAAACAACGGCCGCGCATCGACGAGCTCGGCAGAAGGCCACTGCTTGAGCACGTCCTCCACAACGGCCCGCGTCTCCGCGAGGTGCGGAGAACAGGTGGCGTACCCGACCACTCCGCCCACCCTGACGGAGTCCAACGCGGTGCTCAACAGCCCCCGCTGCAACGGCCCGAACCCCTCCAGATCCTCGGGCCGCCTCCGCCACCGGGCCTCCGGCCGCCGCCGCAACGCCCCGAGCCCCGTGCACGGCACGTCCATCAGCACCCGGTCGAAACTCCCCGGCTGCCACGGCGGCCGGGTTCCGTCCGCGGCGATGACCTGGTACGGCCCCGGATTCCCGTCGAGCGCCTTGGCCACCAACCCGGCCCGATGCGGCTGCTTCTCGGAGGCGAGCAGCATGGCGCCCCGCTCGGCGGCGAGCGCGGCGAGCAGCGCGGCCTTGCCGCCCGGCCCCGCGCACCCGTCGAGCCACTTCTCGTCCCGCCCGTCCAGGGGCGCGTTCGCGAGGGCCAGCGCGACGAGCTGACTGCCCTCGTCCTGCACGCCGGCCCGGCCCTCCCGTACGGCGGCGACGGCCCCGGGCTCACCGCCCTCGGCCAGCCGCACGGCATACGGCGACCAGCGCCCCGCCACCGCGGACTCCTCGCGCAGCAGTTCCTCGGTGGTGGCCCGCCCGGGCCGGGCGACAAGGGTCACCTCGGGCCGCTCGTTGTCGGCCTCCAGCAGCCGCTCGATGCCGGCCCGCCCGCCGCCCAGGGAGTCCCACAGGGCGGAGACGACCCAGCGGGGGTGGGAGTGGACGACGGCGAGATGGTCCTCGGGGTCGTCGTCATAGGGCGGAGCCACCTTCGCGACCCAGCCGTCGAGGTCGTCCTGCGCGACCTTCCGCAGCACGGCGTTGACGAACTTGGCCCGTCCGTCCCCGAGCACGACCCGCGCGAGCTCGACGGAGGCGGACACGGCGGCGTGCGTCGGGATGCGCGTCCCGAGCAGCTGATGGACCCCGAGGCTCAGCACGTCGAGCACCGGCGGGTCCACCTCGCGCAGCGGCCGGTCCACGCACTCGGCGATGATCGCGTCGTACGTCCCCTGGCGCCGCAGCGTCCCGTACACGAGCTCGGTGGCGAGAGCCGCGTCCCGCGTCTCGAAACCGCCCTTCTCCCGCGCCTTGCGCAACAGCGGCGGCAGGACGAGGTTGGCGTACGCGTCCCGCTCGTCCACGGCCCGCAGCGCCTCGAAGGCGAGGATGCGGACGGGGTCCTTCTGGGGCCGACGGTAGGGCTTGCCGGGTTTCTGGGGCCGACGGGGCTGGTCGCTCACGAAAAAGGTGCTCCGGGTTCAAGGTCTGATGACGCCCCAAGCGTACGTCCGCCGGGAGCCGGGTGCCCCAGGAGCACCCGCGTCACCGAACCGACAGCGCAGCCACCCGGCCGGTCCCCGCGCGCCACCCGCCACGCGTCACACGCCGACGGTCTCCCCGTCCGAGATCCTGACACCCCGCGCCCAGTCCGCGGCCTTCATCGGCTTCTTGCCCTGTGCCTGCACCCACAGCAGTTCCACGGCGTACGACCCGGTACCGACGTGGACGCTGTTCTTGCCGACGGAGAGCGCGCCGGGGGCGAGATCCGTACGGTCGGGAACCGGCTGGACCTGGATGAGCTTGAGCCGCTCGCCGCGGAAGGTCGTCCAGGCGCCGGGCGACGGGTGGCACCCGCGCACGACCCGGTCCACCCGCAGCGCGGGCGCGGACCAGTCGACCCGCGCGTCCTCGACGGTGATCTTCGGGGCGACCGTGATGCCCTCGGACGGCTGCGGTACGGCCTTCAGCGTGCCGTCCGCGATGCCGTCCATCGTGGCGGCGAGCAGCCCCGCCCCGGCGAAGGCGAGCCGGGTCAGCAGGTCACCGCTGGTGTCGGTGTGCCGGATCTCCTCGGTGACGGTGCCGTACACGGGCCCGGAGTCCAGCCCCTCTTCGATGAGGAAGGTCGAAGCGCCCGTGAGCTCGTCCCCCGCCATGATGGAGTGCTGCACCGGAGCGGCTCCACGCCAGGCCGGCAGCAGCGAGAAGTGCAGGTTGACCCAGCCGTGTGCGGGGATGTCGAGGGCGACGCGGGGCAGGAGGGCGCCGTAGGCGACGACGGGGCAGCAGTCCGGGGCGATCTCGCGAAGCCGCTCCAGGAAGTCCGGATCACGCGGCTTGACGGGCTTCAGCACCTCGATCCCCGCCTCCGCGGCCCGCTCCGCGACCGGACTCGCGACCAGCCTGCGCCCCCGCCCGGCCGGCGCGTCCGGCCGCGTGACGACGGCGGCGACCTCATGCCGCCCGGAGGCGAGGAGAGCGTCCAGGGCGGGAACGGCGACCTCGGGGGTACCGGCGAAGACGAGCTTCATGGGTGGGCAGGGCCTCTCGGACGGGTGACGACGGGCAACGCACAAGTCTAGGGCGGGGCACACAAGCGCCGCACGGCCGGAGCGGGCCCACCGGCACTGCCCGCGCTCCTGACCAAGGCGCGAACTCCCCACCCCCGGCGCACGCATATGCCGGTACGCCCCCACTGCGTGACCAGCGGAGCGTAAACGCGTTGGTCAAGAAAGAGTTGACCACAACGGGCCGCGATCGCGGCCCCATCCTTTGCAACGCCGGTTCGAGAGGCTTGTTCATGGCCGACCACGCAACCCACGACGCCCAGGCTCGGGCCAGCCTGCACTTGCTGGTGCGGGACATCGAGCGGGTCCGCCGGCAGGTGGACGCGCTGCGCACCCTGACCGCCCAGCTGGGCAACGTCTACCGCCCGCGCCGCTCCGGCCCCTCCACGGGCTTCGTCGTCTACGGACGCGCCCCCGCCCCCACGGTCCGTCTCGCGCAGGAACTGCGGGACAGTGTCGAGACCCTGGTGACGGCCGCGGTCGACTTCGACCGCTCGCTGGGCTTCTCGTGGGACGCGGTGGGCTCCGCCCTCGGCGTCACCAAGCAGGCGGTCCACCGTCGTTACGGCGCCCGCCGTGCCGCGGCCCAGGCGACGGCCGACGCCGAGCGTGCCACGGAACCGTCGGGCCGCACGGTGAGCGTCAACACCGGTATCCCCACGGTGCCGGCGGTCCCCACGGTCCCCGCGGCCCGCTCCATGCCGACCCAGCCCACCGCGGGCAGCTCCGCCCTTCGTGACGAGGCAAGGCCCACAGCTTTCCCCGGCCCCCGCAACGGCTGACCGTCTTCCCTCTCTGCCCTCCCACCCCACGACCGGGAGGGCAGACGCATGTCCGCACACCCCTCTGATCCGTGCCCGCGCCTCCGTGGACGTCTCTACGGTGACGCGTGCCCGGCCCCCTCCCTTCGCTCCCCCGACCAGGCCCGTCAGCCGATGTCAGGCGGATCGATCCTGACCCACACCGCCCCCTCGCCCCCGCTCCCCCCACCCCGGGCCATCCGTGAAGCCTGGGCGGCCTTGAGTGAAGCCGCCAACGCGGCGCCCCTCCCCGGCGGAACCCGCACCAGCGCCCGCTCCCACCGCTCACCGACCGGCGGCGCCCCCACCCTCCGAGATCCCGCCGCCACCGTCACCGGCAACGGCACAGGCCCCAACACCTCGGCCTCACCGGGCAGTTCCACAGCCGTCAGGAACTCGGCGAGCGCCTCCACCGTCCCCGACACCGCGGCCATGCGCGACACGGGCGGAAACCCCAACTCGGCCCGCTCCCCCAACTCCCGCACCGCGTGCCCCACCGGGTCCCACCGCACCAACGCCTGCACAGGCCGCAAGGTGGGCTCGGCAACCACCACCACCGTGCCACCCGCTCCCTGCGGCCGCACCAGCGCCGACGCCCCGATCCACCGCCTCAGCGCATCCTCCCCGGCCCGCAGATCCGGCCGCCCGAGCATGGCCCACCCGTCCAGCAACAGCGCCGCCGCATAGCCGCCCTCGGCGACCGGCTCCGCCCCCGGCGTACTCACCACCAGCGCCGGCGCCCCCGGCACGGTGTCCAGCACATGCTCACGCCCGGACGTCCGTACCGGAACCGCAGGAAAGGCCCGCCCCAACTCCTCCGCGGTACGCCGGGCCCCCACCACCTGCGCCCGCAACCGGAACCCCCCGCACTCCGGACAGTGCCAGGCCCCCTCCTCGCGCCCGCACCACCCGCACCGCAGCGCCGCCCCGGCCTCCTGCCCCTCCAACGGTCCGGCACAGTGCCGACACCGCGCGGGCGCCCGGCAGTTGGCGCAGGCCATCCGCGGCACATACCCCCGCCGGGGCACCTGCACGAGCACCGGGCCGTGCCGCAAACCCTCTCTGACTGCCTGCCAGGCGAGCGTGGGCAGCCGGGCCGCCCGCGCGGCCTCGTCCCGCGCGAGATCCTGGTCCCCGACGGTCCGCACCAGCGGAGCGACCGCCCGGACCTGCTCCCGCGAGGCCACGAGCGGCCGGGCCCACCCGCTCTCCACGAGCTGCGCGGCCTCCACGGTGCAGCTCCAACTCCCGAGCAGAAACCCGCACTTGTCCTGCGCTGCCCGCAACAACAACACCTCACGCGCATGCGGTTGCGGGGCGTGCGGTTCACTGTGACTGTCGTCACCGTCGTCCCAGAGGGCGACCAGCCCCAGGTCCCGCACCGGGGCGAACATGGCGGCCCGCGTCCCGACCACGGCCCGCACGGCCCCCCGCCGCACGGCCAGCCACTCCCGATACCGCTTCTCCGGCCCGGCATCGGCGGTCAGGACCGCGTGCCGCCCCTCCCCCAGCACCGAGACCAGCGCGGCGTCGACGCGCGCGACCGCTCGCCCGTCCGGCACGACGACGAGCGCGCCCCGCCCCGAGGCCAAGGTGGCGGCAACGGCCCGCGCCAGCTCCTCACTCCACTCCGGCCCGGGCAGGGCGTTCCACACCGCGCGCGGCGCGCCCCCCGAGGCCAGCGACTCCAAAAACGCGTCCCCCCGCTCGTACCGCCCCCAGGATCCCGGCTCCGGGGCGGCGGGCGGCGGCAACGGCTCAGGCGACGGCCGCTGCTCCGCCCGAGCACTGCGAGGCGGCACGGCGAGCTGCAGCACATCGGCGAGGCTCCCCGCATACCGGTCGGCCACGGCCCGCGCGAGCCCCAGAAGCTCCTCGCCGAGCACCGGCTCGGGCGAGACGACCTGGGCGAGCGCCGCCAGCGGCCCGGAGTAGTCCGACTCGGCGAGCCGCTCGATCAGAAACCCGTCGATCAGGCCCCCGCCCTCACGCCGCCCGTCCCGGACCCGCCCGCGCCCGGCCCCGAACCGCACCCGCACGCGTACTCCCGGTTGCGCGTCCGCGTCGAGTTCCTCGGGCACGGCGTAGTCGAAGTAGCGGTCGAGATGCAGTACGCCCTTGTCGACCAGCACCCGCGCGACCGGCAACTCCTTGGCCAGCGCGGCCCCCCGCCACGTCCGCGGCTTGGCCCGCGGCACCTTGGCCTTCCGCACACTCTCCCGAATGAGCGCAAGCTGTTCGGGCCGCGCTCCCTCGACGCCGCTGTCCTCCGACCCGTTCTCGCTGCTCACAGCATCATTGGTACCAGACCCCACTGACAGTGGGCCGTACGGTCCGCGAGGGCGGTGAGCCGCTTGCCGGACAAGCCGAGGCCCGGCCCCCTCGGGGGCCGGGCCTCGTACGGGGTGGGGCGGACCTACAGGCCCGCAGCCTTCCGCAACGCCTCCACACGGTCCGTCTGCTCCCACGTGAACTCCGGCAGCTCGCGGCCGAAGTGGCCGTACGCCGCCGTCAGGGAGTAGATCGGGCGCAGCAGGTCGAGGTCGCGGATGATGGCGGCCGGACGGAGGTCGAAGACCTCGTCGATCGCCTTCTCGATCTTGTCGGTGTCGATCTTCGCGGTGCCGAAGGTCTCGACGAACAGACCCACGGGCTCGGCCTTGCCGATGGCGTAGGCGACCTGGACCTCGCAGCGGGAGGCGAGCCCGGCTGCGACGACGTTCTTGGCGACCCAGCGCATCGCGTACGCCGCCGAGCGGTCCACCTTGGACGGGTCCTTGCCGGAGAAGGCGCCGCCGCCGTGGCGGGCCATGCCGCCGTACGTGTCGATGATGATCTTGCGGCCGGTCAGGCCGGCGTCACCCATCGGGCCGCCGATCTCGAAGCGTCCGGTGGGGTTGACCAGGAGGCGGTAGTTCTCCGTCTCCAGCTTGATGCCCTCGTCCAGGAGCGCCTTCAGCTCCGGCTCCACGACGAACTCGCGGATGTCGGGGGCCAGCAGGGACTCCAGGTCGATGTCGGACGCGTGCTGCGAGGAGACGACGACCGTGTCGAGACGGACGGCCTTGTCGCCGTCGTACTCGATGGTGACCTGCGTCTTGCCGTCGGGGCGCAGGTAGGGGATGGTGCCGTTCTTGCGGACCTCGGACAGGCGCTTCGCGAGACGGTGCGCCAGGAAGATCGGCAGCGGCATCAGGGTCGGGGTCTCGTCCGTCGCGTAGCCGAACATCAGACCCTGGTCGCCCGCGCCCTGGCGGTCCAGCTCGTCCTCGTCGCCCTCGACCCGGTTCTCGTACGCCGTGTCGACGCCCTGCGCGATGTCCGGGGACTGCGCGCCGATCGACACCGAGACACCGCAGGAGGCGCCGTCGAAGCCCTTCTTGGAGGAGTCGTAACCGATCTCGAGGATCTTGTCGCGGACCAGCTGGGCGATCGGCGCGTAGGTCTTGGTGGTGACCTCACCGGCCACGTGCACCAGACCGGTGGTGATCAGGGTCTCGACGGCGACCCGGGAGGTCGGGTCCTCCTTGAGGAGCGCGTCGAGGATGGTGTCACTGATCTGGTCAGCGATCTTGTCGGGGTGGCCCTCGGTCACGGACTCCGAGGTGAACAGACGACGGGACACAATGCTCCCTGGGGTTGCAGCGGCTGCTGGCTGATCATTGGCGGACGGGCTCGGGGGCTGCGCCCGGCATCGTCCGGGAACAGTTTATCGGTCGTGCTCGGCCACCGGCCCCCCTGTCTCGCCTCTCGGGAGTGCTGTGACCTGCGGCACGGGCATTGTGCACAATTCCGAGTGGACTTGGCCAGGGGCGCCACACCTTGGCTGCAGAGGTTCATGGGGACCGAGAAACGAATGAAACCTTCAGTGCAGGCGCCCCACCACCAGGTCCCACACGGTTTCGGCCAGGAACTCCTTCGGGCCGTGCGGTACCGGAGTCTCGCTGCCGTCGGCGCCCAGAACGACCGCCTCGTTCTCCTCCGACCCGAAGGTCTTGCGCTCGCCCACCTCGTTGACGACGAGCAGGTCGCAGCCCTTGCGCTGCAACTTCGTACGCCCGTTGGCCAGCACGTCGTCGGTCTCGGCGGCGAATCCGACGATCACCTGGCCGGGGCGGGCGCGGTCGGCCGAGATCTCCGCGAGGATGTCCGGATTCCGCACCAGGACGATGGGCTCGGGGTCCTTTCCGTCCTTCTTCTTGATCTTTCCGGCCGCGTACGTCTGCGGCCGGAAGTCCGCGACCGCCGCCGCCATGACGACCGCGTCGGCGTCGGCCGCCGCCTTCAGGACCGCTTCGCGCAGCTGTACGGCCGTCCCCACGGGGACGACGTCCACGCCGGCCGGGTCCGGCATACCGGTGTTCGCCGCGACCAGCGTGACCCGGGCGCCGCGCGCGGCCGCGGTGCGGGCGAGGGCGTAGCCCTGCTTGCCGGAGGAGCGGTTACCGAGGAAACGGACCGGGTCGAGGGGCTCGCGGGTGCCGCCGGCGCTGACGACGACGTGCCGGCCCCGGAGGTCGGGCTCGGTGACACCGCGGGCCAGCACGCGGCGGCAGACCTCGAAGATCTCTGCGGGTTCCGGCAGCCGCCCTTTGCCGGTGTCGACGCCGGTCAGACGGCCGACGGCCGGTTCGATCACGATGGCGCCGCGGCGGCGCAGGGTCGCCACGTTCTCCTGGGTGGCCGGGTGCTCCCACATCTCGGTGTGCATGGCGGGCGCGAAGACGACCGGGCAGCGAGCCGTGAGGAGCGTGTTGGTGAGCAGGTCGTCCGCCAGGCCGTGCGCCGCCTTGGCGAGCATGTCGGCGGTCGCCGGGGCCACGACCACGAGGTCGGCGTGCTGCCCGATGCGGACGTGCGGGACCTCGTGGACGTCGTCCCAGACCTCGGTCGAGACCGGATGGCCGGACAGGGCGGACCAGGTGGCGGCGCCCACGAAGTGCAGGGCGGAGGCGGTGGGGACGACGCGGACGTCGTGGCCGGACTCCGTGAGCCTTCTCAGCAGCTCGCAGGCCTTGTACGCGGCGATGCCGCCGCTGACCCCCAGCACGACCTTCGGCTTGTCCACCGTCTCTCCCCGGTTCGGCAACGTACGAGTGCGACGTACGGGTCCATCACACACCACAGGCCCGACAGTCGCGCTGCCGGGCCTGTGGATAAGTCAGCGAAAAGCTGAAAGTACTACTGCGCCGGGCCCTCGACGGCCTCGGACGTCAGCAGACCCGCGTTGATCTCGCGGAGGGCGATCGAGAGCGGCTTCTCGTGGACGTGGGTGTCCACCAGCGGACCGACGTACTCAAGCAGACCCTCGCCGAGCTGCGAGTAGTACGCGTTGATCTGGCGGGCCCGCTTGGCCGCGTAGATCACGAGGCTGTACTTCGAGTCAGTGGCCTCGAGGAGCTCGTCGATCGGCGGGTTGATGATGCCCTCGGGCGCGGAGATGGAAGAGGACACGCTCTACCTTCCGATGGATGGGAAAGAATCGGTACGAATGATCAAGCCTCGATGAGCAGGCACGATCACACGACATCCATCAAGGCTAGCAGCTCGCGAGCCACGTCCCCGACGGAGGTGTTGACCAAGGTCACATCGAACTCGGGTTCTGCCGCCAGTTCGATCTTCGCCGCCTGCAGGCGGCGTTCGATCACCTCGGGCGGCTCGGTGCCACGTCCGGTGAGTCTGCGCACGAGCTCCTCCCAGGAGGGAGGAGCCAGGAACACCAGCTGGGCGTCCGTCATGGACTCACGGACCTGCCGGGCACCCTGGAGGTCGATCTCCAGGAGGACGGGCTCGCCCGCCTCCAGCCGCTCCAGCACGGCCGCACGCGGCGTGCCGTAGCGGTTGCCGGCGAACTCCGCCCACTCCAGCAGCTCGCCGTTGGCGATCAGCTTGTCCATCTCCTCGTCGGTGACGAAGAAGTAGTGGACTCCGTGCTTCTCGCCGGGGCGGGGCCTTCGGGTCGTCGCCGACACCGAGAGCCAGACCTCGGGGTGTTCCTTGCGCATATGGGCGACGACCGTGCTCTTGCCGACCCCGGAGGGGCCGGAGAGCACGGTCAGCCGCGGACGTACGTCCGGGGGCTCGGGGGTCGTCCCCCGGAATGTTGCAGCCATGCAGCGATTATTCCAGCAATCCCGGAGTGCCCGGGACTCCCTGTCCGGAGTGACCCGGTTCAGGAACCGGTGCTGCCGAACTCACGCTCCAGCGAAGCGATCTGGTTGGAGCCGAGGCCGCGTACACGACGGCTCTCGGAGATACCGAGTCGCTCCATGATCTGCTTGGCGCGGACCTTGCCCACGCCCGGCAGGGACTCGAGCAGGGCGGAGACCTTCATCTTGCCGATGACGTCGTTCTCCTGGCCCTGCTTGATGACCTCATGCAGGGAGGCGCCGGAGTGCTTGAGTCGATTCTTGACCTCGGCCCGCTCCCGGCGAGCCGCGGCGGCCTTTTCGAGCGCGGCTGCGCGCTGTTCAGGGGTAAGGGGCGGAAGAGCCACGCCTACGTCACCTCGGATGTCGAACTGTCGGATACGGACCGGTGAGGAACCTAGTCGCCCCACACCTGGGGAGCCACGAGCAACACGCTTGCCCGTTGACTCTGCGTCGGAGACTAGCGGGCAAGTCCGCCAGAGTCAGCGAGAACAGCGGAAAAGTCCTGGTCAGCCTCCGACAGGCCGGACATTCCTGACATAATGCCCCGGATTTGAGGATGTATTCAGATTCAAGCGGGCCTCGAAGGACGCCTGGGAGGACTCGAACTGGGGCGTCGAACATCCGCGACGACCGTCGCCAACGCTTCATCCGGTCCTGCGACGACCGCCTCAACCCGTCGGCTGCGCGGACCGGATCTCGTCCGCGAACCGTGCGACGGACTCGCGCAGCGCAGCGGTGTCCGGGCCGTGCCGCAGCACCCCCCGGCTGACGTTCGGGACGACGTTGCCGATCGCCGCCCCGAAGACCCGGGGAAGATCGGCCGGGGTGGCCCCCTGCGCGCCGACCCCGGGCGCGAGGAGCGGACCGTTGATGTCCAGGTCGTACGACGACAGATCGCCCAGCGTGGCCCCGACGACGGCGCCGAAGGACCCCAGGGGCTCCTCCCCCGTGTTCTCGGCGGCCAGATGGGCCAGCATGGTCGCGCCGACGCTCCGGCCGTCCGGGCGGACCGCGTGCTGGACCTCGCGGCCCTCCGGGTTGGAGGTCAGCGCGAGCACGAACAGACCCGCGCCGCTCTCGCGCGCCAGCGCGATCGCCGGCGAGAGCGAGCCGTAGCCGAGGTACGGCGACACGGTCAGCGCGTCCGAGAACAGCGGGGAGTCCTTGCGCAGGAAGGCCTCCGCGTACGCGGCCATGGTCGAGCCGATGTCACCGCGCTTGGCGTCCATGAGGACCAGCGCACCGGCCGCGCGGGCCTCCTGGACGGTCTTCTCCAGGACGGCGACGCCGCGCGAGCCGAAACGCTCGAAGAACGCGCTCTGGGGCTTGAACACGGCGACCCGGTCGGACAGCGCCTCGACGACCGTGCGGCTGAACCGCTCCAGACCCGCCACGTCGTCGTTCAGGCCCCACTCGGTGAGCAGCGAGGCGTGCGGGTCGATCCCCACGCACAGCGGGCCGCGTTCGTCCATGGCGCGGCGCAGACGGGCGCCGAAGGGCTCGGTCATACCGTGGTCTTCCTCACGTCGGCGCCGACCGCGTCGGCGAGGGTGGCGTACGGGCTCGTGCGCAGGCGCGCGGCGAGGCCCTTGTGGATGGCTCGCGCCCAGAAGGGCCCCTCGTAGACGAAGGCGCTGTAGCCCTGGACCAGCGTGGCACCCGCCAGGATGCGCTGCCAGGCGTCCTCGGCGTTCTCGACGCCCCCGACGCCCACCAGGGTGATCCGGTCGCCCACGCGCGCGTACAGGCGCCTGAGGACCTCCAGGGAGCGCTCCTTGAGGGGTGCTCCGGAGAGGCCGCCCGTCTCCTTCACCAGGGCCGGTCCGGATTTCAGACCGAGTCCCTCGCGCGCGATGGTGGTGTTGGTGGCGATGATGCCGTCCAGGCCGAGTTCGACGGCCAGGTCGGCGACCGCGTCGACGTCCTCGTCGGCGAGGTCGGGCGCGATCTTCACCAGGAGCGGGACACGGCGGTGCGTGACGGTCCGGTCGGCGGCCTCACGGACGGCGGTCAGGAGCGGCCGCAGCGCCTCGGTGGCCTGCAGGTTGCGCAGACCGGGTGTGTTGGGCGACGACACGTTCACGACGAGGTAGTCGGCGAAGGGCGCGAGGCGCTGCGCCGACTTCACGTAGTCGCCGATGGCCTCGGCCTCGGGGACGACCTTGGTCTTGCCGATGTTGACGCCCACGACGGTCTTGAAGACCGCCTCACGGGACGCCAGGCGGGCCGCGACGGCCAGTGAGCCCTCGTTGTTGAAGCCCATGCGGTTGATGAGCGCGCGGTCCTTCACGAGGCGGAACAGCCGCTTCTTGGGGTTGCCCGGCTGGGCCTCCCCCGTCACCGTGCCGATCTCGATGTGGTCGAAGCCCAGCATCGCCATGCCGTCGATCGCGACCGCGTTCTTGTCGAAGCCCGCGGCGAGCCCGAAGGGGCCGTGCATGCGCAGCCCGAAGGCCTCGGTGCGCAGTTCCCTGTGGCGGGGCGCGAGGGCGGCCGCGACGAAGGTGCGCAGCACGGGGACGCGGACGGCGAGCCGGATCCAGCGGAAGGCGAGGTGGTGGGCCTTCTCGGGGTCCATGCGCTGGAAGACGAGATTGAAGAAGATCTTGTACATGGTGTCCTCATGAAGAGGGGGACACCGTTTCCGGTGTCCCCCTCAGGGCTGCTAGTCGCGGGCCGCGGTCAGGTGCTGCGCGTGTTCCTGGAGTGAACGCACACCCACGTCACCGTGGTTGAGGGCGTCGATGCCCTGGACGGCGGCGGCGAGCGCCTGGACCGTCGTCAGACACGGGACCGACCGCGCCACGGCCGCCGTACGGATCTCGTAGCCGTCGAGGCGGCCTCCGGTGCCGTACGGGGTGTTGACGATCAGGTCGACCTCACCGTCGTGGATGAGCTGGACGATGGTCTTCTCACCGTTCGGGCCGGTGCCCTCGGACTGCTTGCGCACGACCGTGGCGTTGATGCCGTTGCGCTTGAGGACCTCGGCCGTGCCGGAGGTGGCGAGCAGCTCGAAGCCGTGGGCGACGAGCTCGCGCGCCGGGAAGATCATCGAGCGCTTGTCCCGGTTGGCGACGGAGATGAAGGCGCGCCCCTTGGTCGGCAGCGGGCCGTAGGCGCCCGCCTGCGACTTGGCGTACGCCGTGCCGAACACGGAGTCGATGCCCATGACCTCGCCGGTGGAGCGCATCTCCGGGCCGAGGACCGTGTCGACACCGCGACCGTGGATGTCGCGGAAGCGCGACCACGGCATGACGGCCTCCTTGACGGAGATCGGCGCGTCCAGCGGGAGCTCGCCGCCGTCGCCGTTGGCCGGGAGCAGGCCCTCGGCGCGCAGTTCGGCGACGGTCGCGCCCAGCGAGATGCGGGCGGCGGCCTTGGCGAGCGGCACCGCGGTCGCCTTCGAGGTGAAGGGCACGGTGCGGGACGCGCGCGGGTTGGCCTCCAGGACGTAGAGGATGTCCCCGGCCATCGCGAACTGGATGTTGATCAGGCCCCGGACGCCCACCCCGCGCGCGATGGCCTCCGTGGAGGCCCGCAGGCGCTTGATGTCGAAGCCGCCCAGCGTGATCGGCGGCAGCGCGCACGCCGAGTCGCCGGAGTGGATGCCGGCCTCCTCGATGTGCTCCATCACACCGCCCAGGTAGAGCTCCTGGCCGTCGTAGAGGGCGTCGACGTCGATCTCGATGGCGTCGTCCAGGAACCGGTCGACCAGGACCGGCCGCGAGGGGCTGATCTCGGTGGACTCGGCGATGTAGGACTCCAGGCGGGTCTCGTCGTAGACGATCTCCATGCCGCGCCCGCCGAGGACGTAGGAGGGCCGTACGAGGACCGGGTAGCCGATCTCGTCCGCGATGGCCTTGGCGCCGGCGAAAGTGGTGGCGGTGCCGTGCTTGGGGGCCGGCAGGCCCGCCTCGGCGAGGACACGGCCGAAGGCGCCGCGGTCCTCGGCGGCGTGGATCGCCTCGGGCGGGGTGCCCACGATCGGCACGCCGTTGTCCTTGAGCGCCTGCGCCAGGCCCAGCGGGGTCTGGCCGCCGAGCTGCACGATGACGCCCGCGACCGGGCCGGCCTGCCGCTCGGCGTGGACGATCTCCAGGACGTCCTCCAGGGTGAGCGGCTCGAAGTACAGCCGGTCGGAGGTGTCGTAGTCGGTGGAGACGGTCTCGGGGTTGCAGTTGACCATCACCGTCTCGTACCCGGCGTCCGACAGCGCGAAGGACGCGTGCACGCAGGAGTAGTCGAACTCGATGCCCTGGCCGATGCGGTTCGGACCCGAGCCCAGGATGATCACCGCGGGCTTGGTGCGGGGCGCGACCTCGCTCTCCTCGTCGTAGGAGGAGTAGAAGTACGGCGTCTTCGCGGCGAACTCGGCCGCGCAGGTGTCGACCGTCTTGTAGACCGGGCGTACGCCGAGGGCGTGCCGCACCTCGCGCACCACGTCCTCGCGCAGGCCGCGGATCTCGCCGATCTGCTGGTCGGAGAAGCCGTGCCGTTTGGCCTCGGCGAGCAGCTCGCGGGTCAGCTCGGGGGCCTCGGCCAGCTCGTCCGCGGTCTCCTTGATCAGGAAGAGCTGGTCGACGAACCAGGGGTCGATCTTCGTGTACTCGAAGACCTCCTCGGGCGTGGCGCCCGCGCGGATGGCCTGCATGACGGTGTTGATACGGCCGTCGGTGGGCCGTACGGACTCCTCCAGCAGGGCGGTCCTGTCGCCGGGCTCGCCCACGAAGGTGAACTGGCTCCCCTTCTTCTCCAGCGAGCGCAGCGCCTTCTGGAAGGCCTCGGTGAAGTTGCGGCCGATCGCCATGGCCTCGCCGACCGACTTCATGGTGGTCGTGAGGGTGGAGTCGGCCGACGGGAACTTCTCGAAGGCGAACCGCGGGGCCTTGACCACCACGTAGTCGAGCGTCGGCTCGAAGGAGGCCGGGGTCTGCTCGGTGATGTCGTTGGGGATCTCGTCCAGCGTGTAGCCGACGGCGAGCTTCGCGGCGATCTTGGCGATCGGGAAGCCGGTCGCCTTGGAGGCGAGCGCCGAGGAACGCGACACGCGCGGGTTCATCTCGATGACGATCACGCGACCGTCCTCGGGGTCCACCGCGAACTGGATGTTGCAGCCGCCGGTGTCGACGCCGACCTCACGGATGATCGCGATGCCGACGTCGCGCAGGACCTGGTACTCGCGGTCGGTGAGGGTCATGGCGGGGGCCACGGTGATCGAGTCACCGGTGTGCACGCCCATCGGGTCGAAGTTCTCGATGGAGCAGACGACCACGACGTTGTCGTTCTTGTCGCGCATCAGCTCCAGTTCGTACTCCTTCCAGCCGAGGATGGACTCCTCCAGGAGCACCTCGGTGGTCGGCGAGAGGGTCAGGCCCTGGCCGGCGATGCGGCGCAGTTCCTCCTCGTCGTGCGCGAAGCCGGAGCCGGCGCCGCCCATGGTGAAGGACGGGCGGACGACGACCGGGTAGCCGCCGAGCGTCTCGACGCCCTTGAGGACGTCGTCCATGGAGTGGCAGATGACCGAGCGGGCGGACTCGCCGTGCCCGATCTTCTTGCGGACCTCCTCGACGACGTCCTTGAACAGGTCGCGGTCCTCGCCCTTGTTGATGGCCTCGACATTGGCGCCGATCAGCTCGACGCCGTACTTGTCGAGGGTGCCGGCCCCGTGCAGCGAGATCGCCGTGTTGAGGGCCGTCTGGCCGCCCAGGGTGGGCAGCAGGGCGTCGGGGCGCTCCTTGGCGATGATCTTCTCGACGAATTCCGGGGTGATCGGCTCGACGTAGGTGGCGTCGGCGATCTCCGGGTCGGTCATGATCGTCGCCGGGTTGGAGTTGACGAGGATGACGCGCAGGCCTTCGGCCTTGAGCACGCGGCACGCCTGGGTGCCGGAGTAGTCGAACTCGGCGGCCTGGCCGATGACGATCGGGCCGGAGCCGATGACCAGGACGGACTGGATATCGGAGCGCTTAGGCACGCTGGCCCTCCATCAGAGATACGAAGCGGTCGAACAGGTAGGCGGCGTCGTGCGGGCCCGCTGCCGCTTCGGGGTGGTACTGGACGGAGAAGGCCGGCTGGTCGAGCAGCTGGAGCCCCTCCACGACGTCGTCGTTCAGGCAGACGTGGGAGACCTCGGCGCGGCCGAACTTCGTCTCGCTGACCTTGTCGAGCGGCGCGTCCACGGCGAAGCCGTGGTTGTGCGCGGTGACCTCGACCTTGCCGGTCGTACGGTCCTGGACCGGCTGGTTGATGCCGCGGTGGCCGTACTTCAGCTTGTAGGTGCCGAAGCCGAGCGCCCGGCCGAGGATCTGGTTGCCGAAGCAGATGCCGAACAGCGGCGTCTTGCGCTCCAGGACGGCGGTCATGAGCGCGACCGGGCCGTCGGCGGTGGCCGGGTCGCCGGGCCCGTTGGAGAAGAAGACCCCGTCGGGGCCGACGGCGTAGACGTCGTCCGCGGTGGCCGTGGCCGGCAGCACGTGCACCTCGATGCCCCGCTCGGCCATGCGGTGCGGGGTCATGCCCTTGATGCCGAGGTCGATCGCGGCGACGGTGAACCTCGCGTTGCCGATCGGAACGGCTTCGCCGTCGGGGCCGACCGCGGGGACGACGTACGTCTCCTTGGTGGCGACCTCCTCGTACAGCGAGGCGCCCTTCATGTGCGGCTGGGCCTGCACGCGCGCGACGAGCTCGGACTCGGCGGCGATCGCCTCGCCGGAGAAGATCCCGGCGCGCATGGAGCCGCTCTCACGCAGGTGGCGGGTGAGGGCGCGGGTGTCGATGCCGGAGATCCCGACGATGTCCTGCGCGACCAGCTCGTCGTCCAGGGAGCGCTTGGCCCGCCAGTTGGACGGCACGCGCGCGGGGTCGCGCACCACGTAGCCGGAGACCCAGATGCGGCGGGACTCGTCGTCCTCGTCGTTCCAGCCGGTGTTGCCGATCTGCGGGGCGGTCGCGACGACGATCTGGCGGTCGTACGAGGGGTCGGTCAGGGTCTCCTGGTAGCCGGTCATGCCGGTGGAGAACACGGCCTCGCCGAAGGTCTCCCCCACGGCCCCGTAGGCACGGCCGCGGAAGATCCGGCCGTCCTCCAGGACGAGTACCGCGGGGACCTTCGAGGCCCCCCTTGTGGAGGTCGTCATCGTGCGCCTTCCGTTTCCGTCTTGTTGATCATGGAGTTAATGGCGTCGATCCACTCGGTGTGCTCGGCCGCGTGGTCCGAGCGGAACCCCGAGTCGATCAGCCGCTCGCCGTGCGCCCAGGTCACCAGGAGCAGGCCGCCCTCGGTCAGGACCTTGCCGGCGATGCCCTTGCCGAGCACCGCCTCCCGCAGGGCCTCGCGCGGGATGAAGAAGTCGGTCGCTCCGGGGCGGACGACGTCCAGTCCCGTGTCCCTCAGCGTGAGCTCGACCCGGCTGCGGGTGCCGAGGCCGTGCGCCACGATCCGGTCGAGCCACTGCCCGGCGGTGGTGGAGCCGTGGTAGCGGCCGCTCATGGCCAGTCTCGCCGGGCCGGGGTCGTCCGGCGCGCCGGGCAGCTCGGGCAGGTCGCCCTGGAGCGTGCCGCGCCACTTCCAGCCCTCGCGCATCAGCCAGTAGACGAGCGCGACGAAGAGGGCGAGGCCGACGAGCCAGCCGATGCGGGCGGCCCAGTCGGTGACCTCGGCCGACTTCCTCTCGGCTGCGAGACCGGCGGCCAGCAGGGTTTCAGATGTCACGTGAGCTTCCCGTCGACGAGCGTGGCCTTGCCCCGGAGCCACGTGTGCGTGACACGGCCCGGCAGCTCACGCCCCTCGTACGGAGTGTTGCGGCTGCGCGAGGCGAAGCCCGCGGGGTCCACAGAGCCACGGTATTCCGTGTCGACCAGCGTGAGGTTGGCGGGCTCACCAGCCGAGACGGGACGGCCGTGTCCCGTGGCCCGCCCGATGCGGGCGGGCGTGACGGACATGCGCTCGGCGACCCCGGCCCAGTCGAGGAGCCCGGTGTCCACCATGGTCTCCTGCACCACTGACAACGCGGTCTCCAGGCCGACCATGCCCATGGCGGCGGCGGCCCACTCGCAGTCCTTGTCCTCGTGCGGGTGCGGGGCGTGGTCGGTGGCGACGATGTCGATGGTGCCGTCGGCCAGCGCCTCGCGCAGGGCGAGCACATCGCGCTCGGTGCGCAGCGGCGGGTTCACCTTGTAGACCGGGTTGTACGACCGCACCAGCTCGTCGGTGAGGAGCAGGTGGTGCGGGGTCACCTCGGCGGTGACGTCGATGCCGCGGGACTTGGCCCAGCGGACGATCTCGACGGACCCGGCGGTCGACAGGTGGCAGATGTGCACGCGGGAGCCGACGTGCTCGGCGAGCAGGACGTCCCGGGCGATGATCGATTCCTCGGCCACCGCGGGCCAGCCCCCGAGCCCCAGCTCGGCGGAGACGATGCCCTCGTTCATCTGGGCGCCCTCGGTCAGCCGCGGTTCCTGCGCGTGCTGGGCGACGACCCCGCCGAAGGCCTTCACGTACTCCAGCGCGCGCCGCATGATCACGGCGTCGTCGACGCACTTGCCGTCGTCGGAGAAGACCGTGACACCGGCTGCCGACTCGTGCATGGCGCCCAGCTCGGCGAGCTTGCGGCCCTCCAGGCCGACGGTGACCGCGCCGATGGGCTGCACGTCGCAGTAGCCGTGCTCCTGGCCCAGCCGGTAGACCTGCTCGACCACACCGGCGGTGTCGGCGACCGGGAAGGTGTTGGCCATGGCGAACACGGCCGTGTAGCCGCCGCTCGCCGCCGCACGCGTGCCGGTCAGTACGGTCTCGGAGTCCTCGCGGCCCGGCTCACGCAGATGGGTGTGCAGGTCGACCAGGCCCGGCAGGAGCACCTTGCCGGCGGCCTCGACGACCTCGGCGCCCTCGGCGGACAGCCCGGTGCCGACCGCCTCGATCACGTTGCCGTCGATCAGCACGTCCTGCGGCTCGCCGCCGAGGACCTTCGCACCACGGATCAGGATCTTGCTCATGTGACTTACTTCTCCTCGATACGGGTGTGGCTGACGGCAGGCTCGTTTCCACCGAGCAGCAGATAGAGAACGGCCATCCGGATGGAGACTCCGTTTGCGACCTGCTCGACGACGGTGCAGCGATCGGAGTCGGCGACCTCGGCGGTGATCTCCATGCCGCGCACCATCGGGCCGGGGTGCATCACGATGGCGTGCTCCGGCATCCGGGCCATGCGGTCACCGTCGAGGCCGTAGCGCCGCGAGTACTCGCGCTCGGTGGGGAAGAACGCGGCGTTCATGCGCTCGCGCTGGACGCGCAGCATCATCACTGCGTCGGACTTGGCGAGCGTGCTGTCGAGGTCGTAGGCCACCTCGCAGGGCCAGGTCTCGACGCCGACCGGCACCAGGGTGGGCGGGGCGACGAGGGTGACCTGGGCGCCGAGGGTGTGCAGCAGGTCGACGTTGGAGCGGGCGACGCGGCTGTGCAGGACGTCCCCCACGATCGTGATGCGCTTGCCCGCGAGGTCCTGGCCGATCCCGGCGTCCCGCCCGACGAGCCGGCGGCGCATGGTGAACGCGTCCAGCAGGGCCTGGGTGGGGTGCTGGTGGGTGCCGTCGCCGGCGTTGATGACGGCCGCGTCGATCCAGCCGGAGTTGGCGAGCCGGTACGGCGCCCCGGAGGCGCCGTGGCGGATGACGACGGCGTCGACGCCCATGGCCTCCAGGGTCTGGGCGGTGTCCTTGAGGGACTCGCCCTTGGACACGCTGGAGCCCTTGGCGGTGAAGTTGATGACGTCCGCCGAGAGCCGCTTCTCGGCGGCCTCGAAGGAGATACGCGTACGCGTGGAGTCCTCGAAGAAGAGGTTGACGATCGTGCGGCCGCGCAGGGTCGGCAGCTTCTTGATCGGCCGGTCGGCGACCCGGGCCATCTCCTCGGCGGTGTCGAGGAGAAGGACGGCGTCGTCGCGGGTGAGGTCGGCGGCCGAGATGAGATGACGCTGCATCTGTCAGGCTCCGTAAGGCAGTTCAGGTATCGGGAGGATCCGGGCAGGTGAGGGCACACCGAAAGAAGTGCCCCGGCACACCTGCTGCTAGGTCTGCTTCACACCGAGCAGCACGGTGTCGCGACCGTCCTCCTCGACGAGCTGGACCTTGACCGTCTCCCGCAACGACGTGGGGAGGTTCTTGCCGACGTAGTCGGCGCGGATGGGCAGTTCACGGTGGCCTCTGTCGACGAGGACCGCGAGCTGCACCGCGCGGGGTCGCCCGATGTCGTTCAGGGCGTCCAGGGCGGCGCGGATGGTGCGCCCGGAGAAGAGCACGTCGTCCACGAGGACGACCAGGCGGCCGTCGATGCCGTCACCGGGGATCTCGGTACGGGCCAGCGCTCGCGGCGGATGCATGCGCAGATCGTCGCGGTACATGGTGATGTCGAGGGAACCGACCGGAATCGTGCGGTCGGTGATCTCCTCCAGCTTCGCGGCGAGCCGCTGGGCGAGGAAGACGCCTCGGGTGGGGATGCCGAGGAGCACCACGTCGTCGGCGCCCTTGGCGCGTTCGACGATCTCGTGGGCGATGCGGGTCAGCACGCGTGCGATGTCGGGGCCCTCAAGAACGGGCCGGGCATCGGACGCCTGGATGAGGTCGGAAGTGTCCTGCTTGTCCATACGAAACGGACCTCCTTCTCCGCCTCACGGGACGGACCTTAAAGGACGTCGGATTTGCGCCATCCACCGTATCAGGCCCGAACGAGGCCCCTGATCACCCCCTTGGCCCAATCAGCCACCACTCTCACGGAAGAGTCGGTGTGGACCATTCGGCTTGACGCAGAAGAGTCACGCTGCGTAACCTCACAGTGAGTTACCAGACGCGCGGCTCGAAACCACTGCGGCCGCGTCGATCCAGTGTCCGGGGAGCTATATGTCCAGCGAATACGCCAAACAGCTCGGGGCCAAGCTCCGGGCCATCCGCACCCAGCAGGGCCTTTCCCTCCACGGTGTCGAGGAGAAGTCCCAGGGACGCTGGAAGGCGGTCGTGGTCGGTTCGTACGAGCGCGGCGACCGCGCGGTGACCGTGCAGCGTCTTGCCGAGTTGGCGGATTTCTACGGCGTTCCGGTGCAGGAGCTGCTGCCCGGCACCACTCCGGGCGGGGCCGCCGAGCCCCCGCCGAAGCTGGTCCTCGACCTGGAGCGGCTGGCCCACGTCCCGGCCGAGAAGGCGGGCCCCCTCCAGCGCTACGCCGCGACGATCCAGTCGCAGCGCGGTGACTACAACGGCAAGGTGCTCTCGATCCGCCAGGACGACCTGCGCACACTCGCCGTCATCTACGACCAGTCGCCCTCGGTCCTCACCGAGCAGCTGATCAGCTGGGGCGTGCTGGACGCGGACGCGCGTCGCGCGGTGTCCCACGAGGAGAGCTGAGCCGCTCCCAGCCTCAGCAGAAACGTGCCGCCGGGGTGGCCGGAACTTCACGGTTCCGGCCACCCCGGCGGCTTTCTGCGGGCCTGGTGGAGCTCACACGTACGAGGACGCCTGAGGGCCCGCAGCGGTCACGCTGCGGGCCCTCAGGCGATTCGCGTCTCGTCGAGCGCCTCAGCGTCTCGACTCACGCCTCGTCTCGGCGCAGCGACGGCTTCAGGTCCTTGAGCCGGCCCAGCAGGCCGTTCACGAACGAGGGCGACTCGTCCGTGGAGAACTCCTTGGCCAGCTGCACCATCTCGTCGAGCACCACCGCGTCCGGCGTCTCGTCGGCCCAGATCAGCTCGTAGGCGCCCAGACGCAGGATGTTGCGGTCGACGACCGGCATCCGGTCCAGCGTCCAGCCGACCGAGTACTGCGCGATCAGCTCGTCGATGCGCCGCGCGTGCTCCGCGTAGCCCTCGACCAGCTGCATCGTGTACTCGCTCACCGGCGGCTGCCGGGTGTCGTTCCGGGAGTGCCGGATCCAGTCCGCGAGGACCGTCAGGACGTCGGCGCCGCGCTGGTCGCCCTCGAAGAGGATCTGGAAGGCGCGCTTGCGGGCCGTGTTGCGGGCAGCCACGGTTAGCTGTTCACCCGGCCGAGGTAGTCGCTCGTGCGAGTGTCGACCTTGATCTTCTCACCGGTGGTGATGAAGAGCGGGACCTGGATCTGGTGACCGGTCTCCAGGGTGGCGGGCTTGGTGCCACCGGTGGAGCGGTCGCCCTGCAGGCCGGGCTCGGTCTCCTGCACGACGAGCTCGACGGCGGCCGGCAGCTCGACGAAGAGCACCTCGCCCTCGTGCTGCGCCACGGTGGCGGTGAAGCCCTCGATCAGGAAGTTGGCGGCGTCGCCGACCGCTTTGCGGTCGATCATGAGCTGGTCGTAGGTCTCCATGTCCATGAAGACGAAGTACTCGCCGTCCATGTACGAGAACTGCATGTCGCGCTTGTCGACAGTGGCCGTCTCGACCTTGACGCCGGCGTTGAACGTCTTGTCGACGACCTTGCCGGACAGCACGTTCTTGAGCTTGGTGCGCACGAATGCGGGGCCCTTGCCGGGCTTGACGTGCTGGAACTCGACGACGGACCAGAGCTGGCCGCCTTCGAGCTTGAGCACCAGGCCGTTCTTGAGGTCGTTCGTGGAAGCCACGGTTGCGGAATCTCCTGGACTGACGTGGACGACCCCGGCGCACGCACGTTGCCTATAGTGCGAGCAGCTCCTTGGTCGTGATGGTGAGTAGCTCGGGTCCGCCGTCCGCCTCGGGGCGTACGACGAGCGTGTCATCGATCCGGACGCCGCCCCGTCCCGGGAGGTGGACCCCCGGTTCGACGGTGACCGGCACGCAAGCGTCCAGTTTACCCATGGCCGCGGGGGCCAACTGCGGGTCCTCGGCGATTTCCAGTCCCACACCGTGTCCGATGAGGGTCGGGAGCCCCTCGTGGTGGCCCGCGGACTCCAGTACCTGGCGTGCCGCACGGTCCACGTCACGGTAGGCGGCGCCGGGTGCCAGTGACTCCCGTCCGGCCCGCTGAGCGGCGAAGACGAGGTCGTAGAGCTCGATCTGCCAGTCGGCCGGGGACGTCCCGATGACGAAGGTTCGGCCGATCTCACAGCGGTAGCCGCGGTAGCTCGCGCCCAGACAGACGGAGAGGAAGTCGCCTTCCTCGACGCGACGGTCGGTGGGGTGGTGGGCGGGGCGGCCGGAGTTCGGGCCGGTGCCGACGGAGGTGGCGAAGGCCGGGCCGTCGGCGCCGTGGTCGACGAGGCGGCGCTCCAGTTCGAGGGCCAGGTGCCGCTCGGTGCGGCCGACCAGGATGGACTCCAGCAGCTCACCGAGCGCCTGGTCGGCGATCTCGGCGCCGATCCGCAGGCAGGAGATCTCCTCCTCGTCCTTGATGACGCGGAGCTGTTCGACCGCGCCGCCGAGGTCGGCGAGGCGCAGGCGCGGGACGACCGAGCGGATGGCTCTGTGGCGGGCCACGGTGAGGTGGTGTTCCTCGACGGCGAGGCACCCCCCGCCCCGTGCCTCCGCGAGGTCGGCCGCCGCGACGGCGGGGTCGCCACCGGCGCCGGGCAGGGTGTGGAGCCGCAGGGCCTCGTCGGGACGGCCGTCCGTGCGGTCGTCCAGGGGTCCGGGGCAGAGCAGCACGTCCTCACCGGCGCCGAGCAGGAGGACGGCGCCGCGGGGGGCGGCGCCCGCGAGGTAGCGGACGTTGGCGGGGCGGGAGATCAGCGCGGACTGGCTGCCGCCGGCCTGGCAGCGGTCTCTCAGGCGGGCTCTACGGGTGGCGTACACCTCTGACATGACACGAGCGTAGGAGCCATGGCGGTGCGGCGCCGTTCGGGAGAGGCCGAGTGGGGGTTCGTTGCCGGCCGCGGGCGGGGTGGGGGCTGGTCGCGCGGTCCCCCGCCCCTGGGCAGGTGCGGATCCCCTGCGACTACCAGCTCGGCGGGCTCGCGATGGACCTCGCCAGTACGTCGTCCAGGACCCTCGCCGTCTGCGGTACGTCCATCTGCGAGTTGTCGATGATCGGCAGACCCGAGCCGTACCAGCCGGCCATCCGGCCGTGGATCCGCGCGACCTCCTCATCCGTCAGGCGGCGGTTGCCGGACCGCTCCGCGTTGCGCTCCAGGACGATCTCCAGGCCCGGCAGCAGGACCACCGGCAGCAGCCCTGGGCCCACGTGCCGCTTCCAGCCGCCGAGGCCGACCACCGGCCGGTCCGGGAAGACCGCGTCGTCGAGGATGCAGGAGATGCCGTTGGCGAGGAAGTTGCGGGCGGCGAAGCCGCAGGTGCGGCGGGCGAGGCGGTACTGGGCCTCGGAGTGGTCGTTCCAGCCGGACTGCGGGTCGGCGAAGCCCGAGCGGACCCACTCGCGTACGTCGTCGAGGCTGATGTGGGCGGTGGGGACCCGGCGATGGTCGGCCCAGTACTTGGCGACGCTCGTCTTTCCGGCGCCCGCCGGACCGATGAGCAGCACCGCGAGGGTGGTGCCCGCGGGGTCGGGCGCGGCGACGGGCGGGGTGCTGGGGGCGCCCACGGGGGCACCGGGCGGCAGCGGCACATGGCCGGTGGTGTCGGGTACCGGCCCCGGTGAGTGCTGCGGCGCGGGCGGGACCGGTGAGTGCTGCGGCGTCGGCGGTGCCTGGGAATGGGGTGGTGTCGGCGGGACCGGAGCCGGGGAGAAGCCCGGTGCCGGCGGCGGTGGGGGCACCGGGGCGGAGCCCTGGTGCGCACCCGGGTGATGCGGTCCCGGGTGGTGTGCGGCCGGCGACCAGCCGGTGGCCGGTCCGTGCCCCGGCTGATGGGGCGGCGGCAGCGGAGAACCCACTGCGTGCTGCATCCGGTGCCACTCCGTCTCGTCTTTTTCGGCTTGCTCGCCTCCGGGACGCTCGCGTCGGTGCCGGGAGTCCGACCGGGCGCGGCCCGAAGGCCTCCGCTCGCTCGTCCTCTCGCCTCCGACGCGCCCCTCCGGCTCGCTCGCGTCAGGCTGATCGGCGCTGGTTACGGGGTGGTGCATACCCCGCTCGCCACCGAACGGTACCGTCCCCGGCCCACGTTTGGTGAAACGGCCGGGGGCGCCCCGAAGTGCCCCTGACGCAAGGCGAATCCGGCGCAACGCCCGTCGCGGGACCTACTGGCCGACCTCGCCGTACGCGGCGAGCAGAACGGCCGGGTCCGGGCCCTCCAGAACGGTGGGCTTGCCCAGTCCGTCGAGGACGATGAACCGCAGCAGGTTGCCACGGGACTTCTTGTCGACCTTCATGGTCTCCAGGAGCTTGGGCCACTGGTCGTAACGGTAGTGCAGCGGCAGGCCCACGGATTCGAGGACGGTACGGTGACGGTCGGCCGTCGCGTCGTCCAACCGGCCCGCCAGACGGCCCAGTTCGGCGGCGAAGTGCATGCCTACGGCCACCGCGGCGCCGTGCCGCCACTTGTACCGCTCGTTCTTCTCGATGGCGTGGGCGAGCGTGTGGCCGTAGTTGAGGATCTCCCTGAGACCCGACTCCTTGAGGTCGGAGGAGACCACCTCGGCCTTGACCCGGATCGAGCGCTCGATGAGCTCGGCGGTGTGCGGGCCCGCCGGGGTGCGCGCGGCCTCCGGGTCGGACTCGATGAGCTCCAGGATCGCCGGGTCGGCGATGAAACCGGCCTTGATGATCTCGGCGAGCCCGGAGACGTAGTCGTTGACCGGCAGGGAGTCCAGCGCGGCCAGGTCGCACAGGACGCCGGCGGGCGGGTGGAAGGCGCCGACGAGGTTCTTGCCCTCGGCGGTGTTGATGCCGGTCTTGCCGCCGACCGCGGCGTCGACCATGGCGAGCACGGTCGTCGGGATGGCGATCCAGCGCACCCCGCGCAGCCAGGTCGCGGCCACGAACCCGGCGAGGTCGGTGGTCGCGCCGCCGCCGACGCCGACCACGACGTCGGAGCGGGTGAAGCCGGACTGGCCGAGCGCCTTCCAGCAGTAGGCGGCGACCTCGGCGGTCTTGGCCTCCTCCGCGTTCGGGACCTGGATGGCGACGGCCTCGAAGCCCTGCCCGGCGAGGTCGGCGCGCAGCGCGTCACCGGTGTCCGCTAGCGCCTCGGGGTGGATGACCGCGACCCGCTGGGCCTTCTCCCCGACCAACGCGCCGAGCTCACCCAGGAGTTGACGTCCCACCAGGACCTCGTACGGCTCGCTGCCCGCGGTACCGCCGACCTGGATGCGCGTCACTGCCTCGCTCATGCTTCCTTCAACTCCAGTGCGTCCAGCGCGATTTCGGTGACTTCTTCGGGGGTGCGGCCGTCGGTGGCCACGACCGCCGTGGCGATCGACTCGTACAGGTGGCGGCGCGCCTCCATCAGCTCGCGCCACTGCTTGCGCGGGTTGACCGCGAGCAGCGGACGCGCGGCGTTCAGGCCGGTGCGCTTGACCGCCTCCTCGACGTCCATCGACAGGTACAGCACCCGCTGACCGGCCAGCAGGGCACGGGTGTCCTGGTCGAGGATCGAGCCGCCGCCGAGCGCCAGGACGCCGTCGTGCCCGGCGAGCGCCCGCCGCACGGCGGCCTTCTCGATCGCCCGGAAGGCCGGCTCGCCCTCGTCGACGAAGATCTCCGCGATCGCGCGGCCCTGCTCGGCGACGATGTCGTCGTCGGTGTCCCGGTATCCCACCGCGAGCCGCTCGGCCAGCAACCGCCCCACGGTGGACTTGCCCACGCCCATCGGACCGACGAGAACCACCACAGGGCTCATCGGATGGCCAGGTTGTCGAGGTACGACTGCACGTTGCGGCGGGTCTCGGGCACGCTGTCGCCGCCGAACTTCTCCGCCACCGCGTCCGCCAGGACGAGCGCCACCATCGCCTCGGCGACGATGCCGGCGGCCGGGACCGCGGACACATCGGAGCGCTGGTGGTGGGCCTGCGCGGCCTCACCGGTGGTCACGTCCACGGTCTGCAGGGCCCGCGGCACGGTCGCGATCGGCTTCATCGCGGCCCGCACCCGCAGCAGCTCACCCGTGCTCAGCCCGCCCTCGGTGCCGCCCGAGCGGCCGGAGACCCGCCGGATGCCCTCGGGCGTGTTCACGATCTCGTCGTGCGCCTTCGACCCGGGCACCCGCGCCAGCTCGAAACCGTCACCGAGCTCGACACCCTTGATCGCCTGGATGCCCATCAGCGCACCCGCGAGGCGGGCGTCCAGCTTGCGGTCCCAGTGCACGTGCGAGCCCAGGCCCACGGGCACGCCGTACGCCAGGATCTCGACCACACCACCGAGGGTGTCGCCGTCCTTGTGGGCCTGGTCGACCTCGGCCACCATCGCCTTCGAGGTGTCCGCGTCCAGGCAGCGCAGCGGGTCGGCGTCCAGCTTCTCGACGTCGGCCGGGGTGGGGTACACACCGGCCGGGGCCTTCACGGAGCACAGCTCGACCACGTGCGAGACGATCTCGATGCCGGCCGTCTCCTTCAGGTACGACCGGGCCACCGCGCCCAGCGCCACCCGGGCCGCCGTCTCCCGCGCGGAGGCGCGCTCCAGGATCGGCCGGGCCTCGTCGAAGCCGTACTTCTGCATGCCCGCGAGGTCGGCGTGGCCGGGGCGCGGGCGGGTCAGCGGGGCGTTGCGCGCGAGGCCCGCCAGGATCTCCGGGTCGATGGGGTCGGCCGACATGACCTGCTCCCACTTCGGCCACTCGGTGTTGCCCACCATGATCGCGACCGGGGAACCGAGGGACAGACCGTGCCGGACACCGCCGAGGAAGGTGACCTGGTCCTGCTCGAACTTCATCCGGGCACCGCGGCCATAGCCCAGCCGACGCCTCGCCAGGTGGTCCGCCACCAGCTCCGTGGTGATGGGCACGCCGGCGGGAAGGCCCTCCAGCGTCGCGACGAGTGCGGGACCGTGGGACTCCCCCGCGGTCAGCCAGCGCAACCTGCTCAACGGTGCTCCTCAGTGCTCGCGCTCTGGTACTGCCCTGCTTACGCGCGTCCTCGCGTACGGCAACGGCGCGACCAGGTGCGCGGCCCCGGCCCGCCACGTCCGATCCTCCCACGTTCGGCGGCGACAGCCGGTCACAGGTCCAGCAGACGGACGGACCCGCGTACCGAGCAGTGGGACCATCCGCTCCGCCGCGTTCCGGATCGCGGCGATCACTTGGCCGAGGGGCTCAGCGGGCCGCCAGCGCGTGCTCGCCCGCCTTGCGCATGGCCTCCACGGGCGCGGGCCCGCGGCCCGTCATCTGCTCGACCTGAAGCACCGCCTGGTGCACGAGTAGGTCGAGGCCGCTGACCACGGCTCCGCCGATCATCGACCAGCGGGCCGCCAGCTCGGTCGGCCAGGGGTCGTAGAGCACGTCGAAGAGGGCCGCGGGGCGCTCCGGTACGGCCTGGGCGAGGGCGTCCGTCGCCCCGGCGGGGGTGGTGGCGATCACCAGGGGGGCACCCAGGGCCTCGGCCGCATTCGCCCAGTCCACGGTGCGGACCTCGACGTCGAGGCGCTCGCCCCACTGCCGCATCTCGGCGGCGCGCGCCTCGCTGCGCACGTAGGCGACGACCTCGCCGGTGCAGATCCGGGCCAGCGCGGCGAGCGCGGAGGAGGCGGTGGCGCCCGCGCCGAGGATCGCCGCCGAGTCGACCTGCTCGATGCCCCGCTCCCTGAGGGCGGCGACCATCCCCGGGATGTCGGTGTTGTCGCCGAGACGACGGCCGCCCTCGGTGAACACGACCGTGTTGACCGCCTCCACCGAGGCGGCCGTGTCGCTGATCCCGTCGAGCAACGGGATGACCGCCCGCTTGAGCGGCATGGTCACCGACAGCCCGGCCCACTCCGGTCCGAGCTGCTCGACGAACCCGGGCAGCGCGGCCTCGTCGAGCTCGAACCGGTCGTACGACCAGCCCGTGAGCCCCAGCTCCCGGTAGGCGGCCCGGTGCAGGACCGGCGAGAGGGAGTGGGCGATGGGCTTGCCGAGAACGGCGGCCCGGCGGGCGTCAACTGCCCGTGCTTGCATCGAACTTGTCCTTGAGCCTCAGGAATTCAGCGTGCGTCTTGGCGAATTCGGTGGTCTTCACGCCGTCGGTGGCGACGAAGTAGTACCAGCCCTGACGGGTCGGATTCAGCGCCGCCTTCAGCGCGACGTCGCCCGGATTGTCGATCGGGCCGGGCGGCAGACCCTTGTTCGTGTACGTGTTGTACGGGTTCTTGTTGCTCTTGATCTCCGACTCGGTGATGTGGATGTTGCTCTCGTTCTTCAGGTAATTGAAGGTCGAGTCGAACTGGAGCAGGCCGTAGGTCTCGGGGTTCGCGAGGTTGAGGCGGTTGTAGACCACCTCCGCCATCTTGCGGTAGTCATCCTCGGTCTTGCCCTCGGCCTGGACGAGGCTGGCGACCGTGATGACCTGCAGTGGACTGTCCAGCTTGAGCGCCTTGGCCTTCGCCTCCAGGCCGTAGGCGCCGTACTTCTCGGCGGCCTGGGTGACCATCGCCTTCAGCACCGATTCGGGCTTCATGCCCTTGGCCGCAGGATAGGTGCCCGGATAGAGGAAGCCCTCCAGCGGGTCCTTGATGTCCTCGTTGTCGTTCGCCCAGCTCGGCAGCCCGAGGCTCTTGTATTTCTTCTCGGCGATCTTCCTGGTGCTCCCGGAAGCAAGATCAAGTTTCTGGTCGATCAACTTGTAGACGGCCAGATTCCGCTGCCCCGGATTCACCTGGACATTGTTCTGGCTCTTCGGGTCCAGCATCATCAGCACGGCGCTCTGGCCGGACATCTCCTTCTTCAGGAGATAGGCGCCGGCCTGGATCGACTTCCCCTTGGGGTTCTGTTCCTGAGCGGACACGAACGCGTCGACGCTCTTGACGACACCCGCGTCCTTCAGCAGTCGTCCGATCGCGTAGCCGCCCGCACCCTTGGGGACCTGGACCGTGACCGTCTGCCCCGTGCCGTCCCCGGCATAGTCCGGGGCCGCGCCGAAACGATTTTGGTAGAACTGGTAGCCGAAGTACCCGACGCCACCGATACCTCCGCCGAACACCAGCAGGACCACCAGACAGGCGCAGCCGCTCTTGCGCTTCTTGGCCCCTTTGCCGCCCCGGCCCCGCCGGTCGCCACGGCCGCCCTGCGGGTCGTCCGAGTCGTCCTGGTCGTCGTCATCGCCCGTGAAGAAGGCGTGTTCGCCCTGGTCGGGGCCCGGATCCCAGTCGGTCCGCGGCTCCGGTTCGGCGCGCCGACGGTTCGGCGGCTCCGGCGGCGGGTAGGCGTCCGGGCTGCCGTAGTGGTCCTGCTGCTCAGCGCCGTACGCGACTGCCTGCTGGCCATAGGGATCCGACGGGTCGGCGGGGTACGGGACCTGCGCCTGGGTGTTCGTCGCCCAGCCGTTGTTGTCGTACGACTGCTGCGGCTGGTCCTGATAGGCCTGCTGGTCGTACTGCTGCTGACCGTACTGCTGCTGGTCGTACTGGCCGTTGTGCTGCTGGTGCTGGTCGTACTGGCCGTTGTACTGCTGCTGGTCGTACTGGCCGTTGTGCTGCGGGTACTGCTGCTGCGCCTGACCATAGGCGGCCTGCTGGCCGTCGCCCCAGCCACCGTTGTCGTACTGCGACTGCTGCGGCTGCTGCGGATAGTGCTGCGGCTGGCCGCCGTAGGGGGACTGCTGACCCGCGTGGGCCTGCTGTCCTTCCCATCCACCGTCCCCGTACAACGGGTCCTCGGGATTCCACGGTTCGGAGCCTTCGCCCCGGCCATACTCAGTCATCGATCCCCTAGAGCCGCGAGGCGGCGGTCTCCTGCTTCCACGATTCGGCTACCGCTCCGCCTCTTTCTGTGCGGTGACTGTTCGAATGTCGCCGCATCGCGCGGAACGTTACCGTATCGCGATCAGGTGACCACTTCGACGCCCTCGCCGGGTGCTTTACCTGACACCCGTTCGGATTCCAGGGCCTGCTGAAGAATGATCACGGCTGCTGCCTGGTCGATGACCGATCTGCCCTTTTTGGATTTCACTCCGGATGCGCGCAGTCCCTGGCTGGCCGTCACAGTGGTCATCCGCTCGTCGACGAGCCTGACCGGAACGGGTGCGATCCCCCGGGCGAGCTCCTGGACGAAGCCGCGGACCTTCACGGCGGCCGGGCCCTCGCCCCCCTTGAGGGAGCGAGGCAGACCGACGACGACCTCGATCGGTTCGTACTCCTCGACCAGCTGCTTCAGCCGGCGCTGGGCCGCCGGGACGTCCCGGCCCGGGACCGTCTCCACCGGGGTGGCGAGGATCCCGTCGGGGTCGCACGAGGCGACCCCGATACGGGCGTCCCCGACGTCGATCGCGAGCCTGCGGCCTCGGCGCATTACTTGGCCGTCTCCCCGACCGTGCGCTCCACGGCGTCCACGGCCGCACCGATCGCGGCCGGGTTCTGGCCGCCGCCCTGGGCGACGTCCGGCTTGCCGCCACCGCCGCCGCCGAGGGTCTTGGCGGCCGTGCGGACCAGGTCACCGGCCTTGAGACCGCGCTCGCGGGCGGGCTCGTTGGTGGCGATGACCGTCAGCGGCTTGCCGTTGTTGACGGTGAAGAGGGCGACCACGGCGGCCCGCCCGCCCTGGATACGGCCGCGCACGTCGAGGACCAGCTTGCGCAGGTCGTCGGGGGTGGTGCCGTCCGGGACCTGACCGGTGACGACGGCGATCCCGCGGACGTCCTTGGCGGACTCGGCGAGACCGGCGGCGGCCTGGAGCACCTTCTCCGCGCGGAACTTCTCGATCTCCTTCTCGGCGTCCTTCAGTTTGCCGAGCATGGCGGAGACCTTCTCCGGAAGCTCCTCGGGGCGGCCCTTGACCAGCTCCTGGAGCTGGGCGACGACGGTGTGCTCACGGGCCAGGAAGTTGTAGGCGTCGACACCGACGAGCGCCTCGATACGGCGCACACCCGAGCCGATGGACGACTCCCCGAGCAGCTTGACCAGGCCGAGCTGCGAGGTGTTGTGCACATGGGTGCCGCCGCACAGCTCCTTGGAGAAGTCGCCGATGGTCACGACGCGGACCCGCTCGCCGTACTTCTCACCGAACTCGGCGATGGCGCCCTGCTTCTTGGCCTCGTCGATGCCCATGACGTCGGCGCGGACGTCGAGGTCGCGGGCGAGCACCTCGTTGATCTTCTGCTCGACGTCCGTCATCACGGCCGTCGGAACGGCGGACGGGGAACCGAAGTCGAAGCGGAAGCGGCCGGGCTGGTTCTCGGAACCGGCCTGGGCGGCCGTCGGGCCGAGCGCGTCCCGCAGCGCCTGGTGGGTGAGGTGGGTGGCCGAGTGGGCGCGGGCGATGGCCGTACGACGGCGGTTGTCGATGGAGGCGTGGGCCTTGGCCCCGACGGTCACCTCGCCGAACTGGACGACGCCCTTGTGGACGTAGACGCCCGGGACCGGCTTCTGGCAGTCGCGGATCTCGATGACGGCACCGGAGTCGACCTTGATCTTTCCGGTGTCGCCGATCTGGCCGCCGCCCTCGGCGTAGAACGGGGTGCGGTCCAGGACGATCTCGACCTCGTCGCCCTCGGTGGCGGCCGGGGAGGAGGCGCCGTCGACCAGGATGCCGACGACGGTGGACTCGCCCTCGGTGTCGCTGTAGCCGATGAAGTCGGTCTCGCCGACCTTGTCGGCGATCTCACGGTAGGCACCGGCGCCGGCGTGGCCGGTCTTCTTGGCCTGGGCGTCGGCCTTGGCGCGCTCCCGCTGCTCCTTCATCAGGCGGCGGAAGCCGTCCTCGTCCACGGACAGGCCCTGCTCGGCGGCCATCTCCAGGGTGAGGTCGATGGGGAAGCCCCAGGTGTCGTGGAGCAGGAACGCCTTGTCGCCGGCGAGGACCGTGCCACCGGAGGCCTTGGTCTCGGTGACGGCGGTGTCGAGGATGTTCGTGCCGCCCTTGAGGGCCTTGAGGAAGGCGTTCTCCTCGGCGACGGCGACCTTCTCGATGCGCTCGCGGTCGGTGACGAGCTCGGGGTACTGCTGGCCCATCATGGCGATCACGGTGTCGATCAGGTCGAGCACGACCGGACCGGTGGCACCGAGCAGGCGCATGTTGCGGATGGCCCGGCGCATGATGCGGCGCAGGACGTAACCGCGGCCCTCGTTGCCGGGGGTGACACCGTCTCCGATGAGCATCACGGACGTGCGCATGTGGTCGGTGACCACGCGCAGGGAGACGTCCGAGGCGTGGGCGTCGCCGTAGGCCACACCGGTCAGCTCGGTGGCCTTGTTGATGACGGCCATGGAGGTGTCGATCTCGTACATGTTCTGCACGCCCTGCAGGATCATCGCCAGGCGCTCGAGTCCGAGGCCGGTGTCGATGTTCTTGCTCGGGAGCTCGCCGAGGATCTCGAAGTTGTCCTTGCCGATGCCCTCACCGCGCTCGTACTGCATGAAGACGAGGTTCCAGATCTCCACGTACCGCTCGTCGTTGACGGCGGGGCCGCCCTCGACGCCGAACTCGGGGCCGCGGTCGTAGTTGATCTCGGAACAGGGGCCGCAGGGTCCGGGGACGCCCATGGACCAGTAGTTGTCCTTCATGCCGAGGCGCTGGATGCGCTCCTTCGGCACGCCGACGACCTCGTGCCAGATGCGCTCGGCCTCGTCGTCGTCCTTGTAGACGGTGATCCAGAGCTTCTCCGGCTCCAGGCCGTAACCACCCTTGTCCTGGGGGCTGGTGAGCAGCTCCCAGGCGTACTTGATGGCGCCTTCCTTGAAGTAGTCGCCAAAGGAGAAGTTGCCGCACATCTGGAAGAACGTGCCGTGCCGGGTGGTCTTGCCGACCTCTTCGATGTCAGGCGTGCGCACGCACTTCTGCACACTGGTCGCGCGCGCCCACGGCGGCTTGACCTCACCGAGGAAGTACGGCTTGAAGGGGACCATGCCGGCGGGGACCAGGAGCAGAGTCGGGTCGTCCGCGATGAGCGACGCCGAAGGGACGACGGTGTGCCCGCGCTCCTCGTAGAAGCTCAGCCAGCGGCGGCGAATCTCGGCCGACTCCATCAGTGGTCCTCATTCCGGTTGTGCGAGTTCGTGGTGTACGTCGTGTTCTCGATGGCGGCGATGCGCCTGGGTGCGGGCAGTTCGGGACTCTCACGAATGCCGAGCGCGTCCGTCAGCTCGGCCTCCCGCTGGGCCATGTTGTCGCGGACCTCGAGCGCGAAGCCGACCGCGCGGTCCTTGAGGCGGGCGCCCGTCTCGATCGCCTTGTTGGCCGCCGCGACGGCGAGGTTCTCGGGGGTCAGCTGCTTCAGCTTGCGGTTGACCTTGGTGGTGGCCCAGACACCGGCGGCCACGCCCGAGCTGAACCAGAAAGTGCGGCGGAACATCCTGAACCTCAGTCCCTCTTCCCACGGCCCCGGGAAACCGCCCGACCCACGATCACGGTACGCCGGGAGGCCTTCACGGGCACATCATCCTTGCGGCCACCGAGGGCCCGGCGCACGCCGTAGCCGAAGGCCGCGACCTTGACCAGGGGGCCGCCGAAGGTGGAGGCGACGGTCGTGGACAGCGCGGAGGCGTTCGACGTGACCTCCTGGACGTCGGAGGCGATCGCGTCGACCCGCTCGATCTGGGTCTGCGCGGAGCGCACCGCGGTGGAGGCCTCGGCCAGCAGCGGGACGGCCTGGTCGGTCACGTCCGCCACGAGCTTGGTGGTCGCCTTGAGCGTCTGGGCCAGCCTCGCCAGCGCGACGGCGAGGAAGGAGACCAGGATCGCCCAGAAGACGGCCACCAGGATCCCGGCAACCTCTCCACCGGACACTGTGTGCACCCGCTCCCTGAATACGTGCTGTCTATGGAAAAAGTCTCCGCCGAGCCTATCGCGCCCCGGACGGCGGTCCGCACCGGATCACCCCGCGCACGCAGGCGAGTTGTTCACGGCGATTGTACGCAGTGCATACGCCTGAGTACGCTCCGTGCCCCACGCGCAGTCATCAGCCCGACGGCACCGAGATGAACGGCAATCTCCCGCTGGAGCTCGACGGCTTCGTGGGCTGGCGCGCGGAACTCTCGGGGCCGGCACGGGCGCTCGACTCCTCGCGGCTGGTGACGGTGACGGGGCCCCGGCGGGATCGGCACGTCACGGCTCGCGGCACGGGCGGCGGGCGGCCGGTGCACCCCGCCCGACGGGGTGTCGCGCGTGGAGCTGGCCGCCGTACGCGACCCTGAGTTCGTCGACTACGCGGTCGTGGAGGCGCTGGGCCTGACGAACCACACCACACGGCTGCCGCGCGAGACGCTCCTGGGGGCTCAGTGCTGTCGATCGAGCTTCTCGCCCTGGTCACGGTGGCCCAGGGCGACGCGGCCGAGGCCGCCGTGCTCCAGGGCGCGGCGGCCTCCCTGTGGCCCTCGGTGGGCCTGCCCCTGTGCGGTTCGCCGCCTACTACAACGCCCCGCACGAACTGTGCGAGGCGACGGTCCGGCGGGCAGGGCTGGGCGACGAGCGGTCCGAGGGGTGTGTACGACTGGGCCGGGCGCTCGGGCGGGAGGCCGCGGTCCCGGGCGCTGGGCCGCGCCCGTCCGCTCGACGGGCTGCCGGCGCCGCGGGACTCCGAGCGGCACGGTGAAGCGGCCCCCGACATGCAGCAACCCGCCGCCTCGCCCACCCGAGAGGGTGGGGAGACGGCGGGCTGAAGTGGTGCGGGTCCTACGGCCTGCCGATGATCAGCGGGCGTAGTACTCGACGACGAGCTGCTCGTCGCAGATCACCGGGATCTCCTTGCGGTTCGGCTCACGGTCCAGGCGGAAGGCCAGGGCGCGGAGGTTCACCTGGAGGTAGCGCGGGGTCTCGCCGTCGGGGGCGAAGCCGCCCTCACGGGCGATCGAGAAGAGGGTCTTCTCGCGGCTGCGCTCGCGGACCATCACGACGTCGTCGGGACGGACGCGGAAGGACGGCTTGTCGACCTTCTGACCGTTGACCTCGATGTGGCCGTGGACGACCATCTGGCGGGCCTGGTAGATCGTGCGGGCGATGCCCGAACGCAGGACCAGCGCGTCGAGACGACGCTCGAGCTCGATGACCAGGGCCTCACCGGTCTTGCCCTGGGTCTTGGCGGCACGCTCGTAGGCGCGGACGAGCTGACGCTCGGACACGTCGTACTGCGCACGCAGACGCTGCTTCTCGAGCAGACGGACCTTGTAGTCCGAGTTCTGCTTGCGGCCACGGCCGTGCTCACCCGGGGGGTAGGGGCGGGCCTCGAAGTACTTGACGGCCTTCGGGGTCAGCGCGATGCCGAGGGCACGCGACTTCTTGACCTTGGGGCGGGGCTGGTTCGCCACAATCTCTCATCTCTTGTGTTCGGCTCGTCAGAGTTATGGGAGGTCGCATCCGCAGCCGGGGAAACCCGCCGGGTCCGCGAAGGGCCTGGTGGGCAGCCGCTCCCCTGGTCTGGGCACATACGTGCAGCACGCGAGTGGCCCACCGACCTTTCCCGTCGTACGACGGGCGGTGGTGGGCTGCCCGCGACACCATTCGAACGGTGCGCGACGCTCCTGGAACCCACTGGGGGTTCCGGCTGACCGTCCCGTTCTGACTGCACGGGACACAGCACTTCGAGGGATTCTACAGGGTGCTCAGGACCGCTTGCGACCGAGGTGCTTGCGGGTCCACTCCACGGCGTCCGCGTACCGGGCCTCGGCGCCGTGCCGGGTGGGTTCGTAGTACTCGCGGTCCTTGATGGCGTCCGGGGCGTACTGCTGCTCGGCGATCCCCTCGGGCAGGTCGTGCGGGTAGACGTACCCCTGTGCGTGCCCGAGCTTGGCGGCGCCCTTGTAGTGCCCGTCGCGCAGATGCGGCGGCACCGGCCCGGCCAGTCCCTTGCGTACGTCCTCCATGGCGGCGCCGATCGCCATGGTCGCGGCGTTGGACTTCGGGGCCAGGGCGAGGGCGATGGTGGCGTGGCTCAGTGTCAGCGCGGCCTCGGGGAAGCCGATCATGGCGACGGCCTGGGCGGCGGCGACCGCTGTGGGCAGGGCGTTCGGGTCGGCGAGGCCGATGTCCTCGCTGGCGGAGATCATCAGGCGGCGGGCGATGAAGCGGGGGTCCTCGCCGGCCTCGATCATGCGGGCCAGGTAGTGCAGGGCCGCGTCGACGTCGGAGCCCCTGATGGACTTGATGAGGGCGCTGGCCACGTCGTAGTGCTGGTCGCCGTCGCGGTCGTACTTCACGGCCGCGCGGTCGACCGTCTCCTCCAGCGTGGTGAGGGAGATCTCCGGCTCACCCTTGTCGAGCGCGGCCCCGGCGGCGGCCTCCAGGGCGGTCAGGGCGCGGCGGGCGTCTCCGCCGGCGATCCGCAGGAGGTGGTCCTCGGTGTCCTCGGGGAGGGTGACGGCGTCCTTGAGACCGCGCTCGTCGCTCAGCGCCCGCTTCAGCAGTCCTCTGACGTCGTCGTCGCTGAGGGGTTCGAGGGTCAGCAGCAGGGACCGGGACAGCAGCGGGGAGATGATCGAGAAGTACGGGTTCTCGGTGGTCGCCGCGATCAGGGTCACCCAGCGGTTCTCGACCGCGGGGAGCAGGGAGTCCTGCTGGGCCTTGCTGAAGCGGTGGATCTCGTCGAGGAAGAGGACGGTCTCCTTGCCGAAGCCGCCGGTGGCGCGGCGGGCGCCGTCGATGACCGCGCGGACCTCCTTGACTCCGGCGGTGATCGCGGAGAGCTCCACGAAGCGCTTGTTGGTGGCCTTGGAGACGACGTACGCCAGGGTCGTCTTGCCCGTGCCGGGCGGACCCCAGAGGATCACCGAGGAGGGTCCGGCGGGACCGCCGCTGCCCTCGCCGACCAGTCTGCGCAGCGGCGAGCCCGGCTTGAGCAGGTGCTGCTGGCCCACCACCTCGTCGAGGGTGCGCGGGCGCATCCGGACCGCCAGCGGACTGCCGGCCGGGTCCTTCTCCTGGCGCTCTTCCGCCGCGGCGGTGAACAGATCGGGCTCCACACCAGAAACCCTATGTCACGGCACTGACAAGGCCCTCAGGCCCAGAGCTTGTCGCCCCAGCGGGTCAGGATCAGCATGGCGATGACTCCGCAGTGCGTGACCGGCAGGACCCAGGTGAACTCGGAGAGGAAGCGCTTGAGCCAGCCCGGCGACGGCAGCAGGTCGTTGCGGACGTTGAACGAGGTCACGTACCAGAACATCGTGATCGTCGCGACCCAGGCCAGCGAGCACCACAGGCACAGCGCGTTGATCCGGTACAGCGACTGGAACTGGAGCCAGGTGACGAAGGCCACGCCGAAGAGCGTGCCGAAGTTGAAGGTGAGCCAGTACCAGCGCGGGAAGGTGGCGCGGGTCAGCAGGCTCACGCCGACGCAGATGACGATGCCGTAGCAGACGAGGCCGAGCATCGGGTTGGGGAACCCGAAGGCGGCGGCCTGCTTGCTCTCCATCACACTGCCGCAGGAGACGATCGGGTTGAGGGAGCAGCTCGGCGTGAACGTCTTGCCGCTGACCTTTCCCTCGAGGATCTTGAACTTGTCGATCGTGATGACCCACGCGGCGAGCAGTCCGGCGGCACCGGTGATCACCAGCAGCAGCGCGAAGGCACGGCTGCCGCCCACCGCCCGGGGCGCGGCGTCGGCGCTCGCCGACGAGGGCTCGGGCTCCGTGGACACGTTTTTCACTGTGGTCTTGCTCATCACGCCGATCCGTCTGCTTGAGAGTTGGACCTTCTTCGGGCAGGGCCATTGTGCCGCACGCAGGGGCTTGTCCACCGTTCGGTGGACATAAGGAAGTACGCACGGTCGTCCCTGAGCGTTCGGTTCCGGCCGAGACTCGTGGGCATGACCACACAGGCGAACGAACGCGCGGTGGACGTTCGAGGACTGCGCAAGCGGTACGGCGACGTGACCGCGGTCGACGGGATCGATCTCGGCATCCGCAGGGGCGAGGTCTTCGGCCTGCTCGGGCCCAATGGCGCGGGCAAGAGCACCACGGTGGAGATCCTCCAGGGCAACCGGGACCGGGACGCGGGTGAGGTGTCCGTGCTCGGCGCGGACCCGGCGCACGGCACGCGCGCGTGGCGATCCCGTGTGGGAATCGTCTGGCAGGACGAATCCGCGCCCGCCGAGTTGACGGTCGCGGAAACCGTCCGGCATTTCGCCCGCTACTACCCGCGGCCGCGGGACCCCGAGGAGGTCATCGGTCTGGTGGGTCTGGAGGCGAAGGCGGGCAGCCGGATCAAGGCCCTGTCGGGCGGCCAGCGCCGACGTCTCGACGTGGCGCTCGGGGTGATCGGCGGCCCCGAGCTGCTGCTCCTGGACGAGCCCACGACGGGTTTCGACCCGGCGGCCCGGCGGCAGTTCTGGGACCTGATCCGCAAGCTGTCCGGCGAGGGCACGACGATCCTGCTCACCACGCACTACCTGGAGGAGGCCGAGGCGCTCGCCGACCGGCTGGCCGTGGTCTCCCAAGGCAGGGTCGTCGCCGAGGGCGAGCCCGCCGCTCTGCGGGAACGGTACGGCTCCGGCACCACCGTCGAGTGGACCGAGCCGGACGGCGCCCCGCGCGCGGAGCACACCGAGACCCCGACCAGGACGGTCGCCGAGCTGATGCGCCGCTTCGACGGCGAGATCCCGGGGCTCCAGGTCAGCCGCCCCACGCTGGAGGACGTCTACCTCCGGCTCACCGGACAGGAGGACGCGCGATGACCACGACCGCCGTACGGTCCCGGAGCGACGCCGGCACGGAGCGGCTGCCCGGCGTCTGGGGGCTCGGGCTTCGGCGGGGCGCCCTGGAGATCAGGCAGTTCTTCCGCCAGCGCGACCAGGTGGTGTTCACCTTCGCCTTCCCGGTGGTCTTCCTGTTCCTGTTCGCGTCGATCTTCAGCGACGACGTGGAGGGGGCGGGCATCAAGGCCTCGCAGCTGTACGTCCCGGCGATGATGGCCGCCGGCATCATGTCGACGAGCTTCCAGTCGCTCGGCGTCTCGATCGCGGTAGAGCGGGACGAGAGGGTGCTGCGCCGGCTGCGCGGGACACCGATGCCGCCGGCCGCCTACTTCCTCGGCAAGATCTGGCTGGTTCTCGTCACCGGCGTCCTGGAGACGGCGATCCTGCTGCTCGTCGGCACCACGCTGTACGACGTCTCGCTGCCGTCGGACGCCGGCAGGTGGTTCGCCTTCGCGTGGATCTTCGTGCTCGGCCTGACGGCGTGCTCGCTGCTCGGCATCGCGATCAGTTCGGTGCCCAAGTCCAGCAAGAGCGCGAGCTCCGTGGTCGTCCTGCCCTTTCTGGTCCTGCAGTTCATCTCCGGGGTGTACATCGCGATCGACACGATCCCCGACTGGATGCTGAACATCGGCGCGCTGTTCCCGCTGAAGTGGATGTGCCAGGGGCTGCGCGGGGTGTTCCTGCCGGACTCGGCGCAGGTCCTGGAACAGGCCGGCGGCTGGGAGTTCGGGCGCACCGCCCTGGTGCTGGGGGCATGGTGCGTCGGAGGATTGCTGCTGTGTCTGCTGACCTTCCGGTGGAAGAACCGGCGCGACGGGTGAACGGTCCGGCGGACGCCATGGGGGCGTACTCCTGGGACCGCTCCTTCCGGCTCTGGGACACCTACTTCGCGTTGATCTGGCTGGCCACCCTGGTGTTCGTGCTGGGCACGGCACAACCGGGGTGGCCGGTCCGCGTCACCGCGGCGGCCCTGCTGGTGCCGCTGGTCCCGCTCTTCGTACGGGTCGGGCGGCCCCTGCTCCGGCAGGATCCGCCCCTCGGGCGCGAGGCTCTCATCTACCTCGGCGCGATGATGGCCCTATTCCTGCCCTCGGCGATCCTGGTCGGCGAGACCCGGCTGATGACCTTCGCGCTCGTCCCGCAGTGCTTCATGACGCTGCGGATGCGGTGGGCGCTGACCGCCGTGGCCGTGATCAACCTCGCGCCCGTGGTGGGCTGGGCGCTGCTGTGGTGGCCGAGCGATCAGGACGTCTTCTTCAACGGCCTGTTCGCCGTCGTCACCCTGGTCTTCTCGGTGGCCGTCGGCAGCTATGTCATCCGGATCATCGAGCAGAGCCAGGAACGGGCGGCCCTGATCGCCGAGTTGGACTCCAGCCGGCACGAGGTCTCGCGGCTGTCGGCGGCGCACGGGGCGCTGGCCGAGCGGGAGCGGATGGCCCGGGAGATCCACGACACCCTCGCGCAGGGCTTCACCAGCCTGCTGATGCTGGTCCAGGCCGTCGAGGCCGAGCTCGACCACGATGTGCCGCAGGCCCGCCGTCATCTGGCCCTGATGGACGAGACGGCCCGGCTGAACCTCGCCGAGGCCCGGGCCCTGGTCGCCGACGGCACCCCCGCCGACCTGGACGGCGCGACGCTGCCGGACGCCCTGTTCCGGCTGGCGACCCGGCACTCCGCCAAGCTCGACGTGACCGGCCCGGTCCGTCCGCTGCCCGCGGGCCCCGAGGTCGTCGCCCTGCGCTCGTGCCAGGAGGCGCTCACGAACTACCGTAAACACGCGGGCAGTTCGGCGACGGTGGGCATCGACCTCGCCTACGCCGACGACAACCTCACCCTCTTCGTACGGGACGACGGTCAGGGCTTCGACCCGGGGGCGGTCTGCGACGGCTACGGTCTGGCCGGGCTCCGCGCCCGCGCCGCCGAGGTCGGCGGGACGGTCCAGGTGCACAGCGCGCCCGGCAGCGGCACCACGGTCACCGTCCGACTGCCCGTACCGCCCCCGAGGAGCTGTTCATGATCCGGATCATCCTGGCCGACGACCACCCCGTCGTACGGGAGGGCCTGCGGGCCATGCTGACGGCGGAGCCGGACCTGGAGGTGATCGCGGACGCCTCCAGCGGACCACAGGCGGAGGCGCTGGCGACGGCACTGCGGCCCGACATCGTGCTGATGGACCTGCGGATGCCGGGCGGCTCGGGCGTGGAGTCGATCGAGCGGATGACGGAGGCGGGACTGCCCTGCCGGGTGGTCGTCCTGACGACGTACGAGACGGACGGGGACATCCTGCGGGCCGTGGAGGCGGGCGCGGCGGGCTATCTCCTCAAGGACCTGCCCCGGGCCGAACTGGCCGAGTCCGTACGGGCCGCCGCGCGCGGCGAGACGGTCCTGGCGCCCACGGTCGCCGCCCGTCTGGTCGACCAACTGCGCACCAGGCCGGAACGGCCGCGGCTCTCGGAGCGCGAGACAGCGGTGCTGCGCCTGGTGGCGGAGGGCTGCACGAACGCGGAGATCGGCCGCAGTCTGTACATCGGGGAGTCGACGGTGAAGACCCATCTCCTGCGGATCTTCGGCAAGTTGGGGGTCGACGACCGGACCGCGGCGGTGACCAGCGCGATGCGGTACGGACTGCTCGATCAGTGAGGGCCGGGGCCCGGGCGACGGCCCCACGCCCCGTCTCGCACTCGACGTGCCTGCCGAGCCGGCGGACGGCAAGGGCGCCGGTCTCACGACCGGCGCCCTTGCCGCACCCCCGTCAGCCGAGCCTGGACTCCAGCTCCGCCACGATCTCGTTGACCCCGATCGCCGACTGCTCCCCGGACTCCATGTCCTTGAGCTGTACGACGCCCTCGGCGAGGTCGCGTTCACCGGCGACGATCGCGTAGCGGGCGCCGCTGCGGTTGGCGTTCTTCATGGCGCCCTTGAGCCCCTTGGAGCCGTAGGAGAAGTCCGCCGCGATGCCCACCTTGCGCAGTTCGGTGACCTTGGCGAACAGGATCCGGCGGGCCTCCTCCCCCAGCGGCACCGCGAACACGCTGGTCGTGGAGGGGAGTTCGAGCTCGACGCCCTCCGCCTCCAGGGCGAGGACCGTGCGGTCGACGCCGAGGGCCCAGCCGACGGACGGGAGCGCCGGGCCGCCGATCATCTCCGACAGACCGTCGTACCGGCCGCCGCCGCCTACCGCGGACTGGGAGCCCAGTCCGTCGTGGACGAACTCGAAGGTCGTACGGGTGTAGTAGTCGAGGCCGCGCACCAGCTTCGGGTCGTCCTCGAAGGCCACGCCCGCCGCGGTGATCAGCTCGCGGACCTCCTCGTGGTACGCCTTGCAGGCGTCGCAGAGGTAGTCGCGCAGCAGCGGGGCGTCCCCGAGCTGCTTCTGGACCTCCGCGCGCTTGTCGTCGAGGACGCGCAGCGGGTTGATCTCCGCGCGGCGCAGGGTCTCCTCGTCGAGGTCGAGACCCCGCAGGAAGGTCTGCAGCGCCTCGCGGTACACCGGGCGGCACTCCTTGTCGCCCAGGCTGTTGAGCAGGATGCGGAAGTTCCTGAGGCCCAGCGAACGGTACGCCTGGTCGGCCAGGATGATCAGCTCGGCGTCCAGCGCCGGGTCCTCCGCGCCGATCGCCTCGGCGCCGACCTGCGAGAAGTGCCGGTAGCGGCCCTTCTGCGGGCGCTCGTAGCGGTAGTACGAGCCGGAGTACCAGAGCTTGACCGGCAGGTTGCCGAGCTTGTGCAGGTTCGCCTCCAGCGCCGCGCGCAGCACGGACGCCGTGCCCTCGGGGCGCAGGGCCAGCTTGGTGCCGCCCTTGGTCTCGAAGGCGTACATCTCCTTGGTCACGATGTCGGTGGACTCGCCGACCCCGCGCGCGAACAGCTCCACGTTCTCGAAGCCGGGCGTCTCGATGTAGCCGTAGCCGGAGGTGCGCAGGGGTGCGGCGATCGCCTCGCGGACGGCCAGGAACTTGGCGCTGTCCGGCGGGATCAGGTCGTACGTGCCCTTGGGGGCCTGAAAGGTGCTCACGAAGTCTCTCGTCACATTCCTCGTCGGGGAGGGGTGTTCGAACCCGCTCCCTGGCCGGCGGCCACGTCCCGCAGGTACGGGTTGGTGGCGCGCTCCTGGCCGATGGTCGTCTGGGGGCCGTGGCCGGACAGCACCACGGTCGAGTCGTCGAGCGGCAGGCACACACGGGCCAGCGAGTCGAGCATCTCGGCCATGTCACCGCCGGGCAGGTCGGTGCGTCCGATGGAGCCGGCGAAGAGCAGATCCCCTGAGAAGAACACGGACGGGATCTCCGCGGTCTCGGGCATCCGGAAGGTCACCGACCCCTTGGTATGGCCGGGCGCGTGCGCGACGGACAGTTCCAGCCCCGCCAGCTCCAGCTTCGCGCCGTCGGTCAGCACCCTGACGTCGTCCGGCTCGCCCACGGTGATCTCGCCCATCAGCGGCATGCCGACCGACCGGCCGAGACCCATCGACGGGTCGTTCAGCATGTACCGGTCCTCGGGGTGGATCCAGGCCGGCACGTCGTGCGCGCCGCAGACCGGGACGACCGAGGCCACGTGGTCGATGTGGCCGTGGGTGAGGACGACGGCGACGGGCTTGAGCCGATGCTTCCTCAGCGCTTCCTCGACGCCTTCGGCGGCCTGGTGGCCGGGGTCGATGATCACGCACTCCTCACCGGCGGCGGGGGCGACGAGATAACAGTTCGTCCCCCAGGCCCCGGCGGGGAACCCGGCAATGAGCACGATCGTCCTCGGTTTGTGTCGGTACGGGCGGTCTTCCGGGCGGCTGCCCCAGTGGTCAGAGCCTACCGGCGCTGCCGTTTCCTCAGCGAACCCATATACGGTACGGGGCACACGCAGGCGGTCGGTTCATAGGACGCATGCGTACCGGTCGGCGTACGAGACGCATGAGGAGAGAACCCCGTGGTCACCCAGGAACAGCGGAAGCGGCAGCTCGCGCGGGAGAAGTTCTTGCGGCAGCAGCAGCGGCGCACGGCCGCGCGCCGCAAGGCCCGTGTACGCAACTCTGTGATCGCGTCGGTGCTCGGCGTGATCCTGGTGGGCAGCCTCGCGCTCTACACCTCCGGGGTCATGAAGGACGACGACAAGGCCAACGCGAGCTCCGAGACGAGCCCCAGCGCGGCGCCGACCAGCAAGGCGCCGGACCCGTGCGAGAAGGCGGCCCCCGGCAAGGTCGAGAAGCAGAGCTGGAAGAAGGAGCCGGCGATGTCCATCGACAAGTCGGCGAAGTACACCCTTGACCTGGCGACAACCTGCGGCAAGATCGACATCGCGCTGAAGGCGTCGGCGGCTCCGCACACCGTGAACTCGTTCGACTTCCTCGCGAACAAGGGCTTCTTCGACCACACCAAGTGCCACCGGCTCACCACCAACGGCATCTACGTCCTGCAGTGCGGCGACCCGACGGGCTCCGGCAGCGGCGGGCCGGGATACACCATCCCGGACGAGAATCTGAAGGACAAGAGCCTCAAGTCCAACGTCTACCCGGCGGGCACCGTCGCGATGGCGAACACCGGACAGGCGCACACCGGCGGCAGCCAGTTCTTCCTCGTCTACCAGGACAGCCAGCTGCCCCCGAGCTACACCCCGTTCGGGACCATCTCGGAATCCGGTATGAAGGTGCTGAAGAAGATCGCCGCGGCCGGTGAGAGCACCGGAGCGGGCGACGGCGCGCCGAACGCGACCGTCGTGATCAACAAGGCGACTGTCACCAAATCCTGACCGTCAAGTGCGGAATTTCGGTCGCGCGGGATGCGGACAGGCAACCCGCCGGTCGCCTATGTTGGCCGTGACGAAACTGTGGACGATGCCCGGGGGCGAGTGAGCCTCCCGCAGGCATCATGTGGAGGAGGCGCTGTGAGCAGCGACCCGTGGGGCCGCGTCGACGAGACGGGGACCGTGTACGTGCGTACGGCCGACGGCGAGCAGGTCGTCGGTTCCTGGCAGGCCGGCTCCCCCGACGAAGCCCTGGCCTACTTCGAGCGCAAGTACGAGGGCCTGGTTGTCGAGATCGGCCTCCTCGAGAAGCGGGTGAAGACCACCGACCTGTCGGCGAAGGACGCTTCTGCGGCCATCGACCACATCCGCGAGCAGGTCGACGCGCATCACGCGGTCGGCGACCTGGACGCGCTCAAGGTGCGGTTGGACAAGCTCGTGGAGACCGTCGACAAGCGTCGCGAGGAGCGCAAGCAGCAGCGCGCGAAGCAGTCCGACGAGGCCCGGCACGCCAAGGAGGCGCTGGTCGTCGAGGCGGAGGAGCTGGCCCAGTCCGACCAGTGGCGGGCCGCCGGTGAGCGGCTGCGCGCCCTGGTGGACACCTGGAAGGGTCTGCCGCGTCTGGACCGCAAGTCCGACGACGAGCTGTGGCACCGCTTCTCGCACGCCCGCTCGGCGTTCTCCAAGCGCCGCAAGGCCCACTTCGCGTCGCTGGACGCGCAGCGCGAGGACGCCCGTAAGACCAAGGAGCGGCTGGTCGGCGAGGCCGAGGCGCTGTCCGGGTCGACGGACTGGGGTCCCACGGCCGCGCGCTACCGCGAGCTGATGGCGGAGTGGAAGGCCGCGGGCCGCGCCCAGCGCGAGCACGAGGACGACCTGTGGAACCGCTTCCGCGGCGCCCAGGACGTGTTCTTCGCCGCCCGCAGCTCGGTCTTCGCCGAGCGGGACGCCGAGCAGACCGAGAACCTCAAGCTGAAGGAGGAGCTGGCCGAGGAGGCCGAGAAGCTCCTGCCGATCGGCGACCTGAAGAGCGCCCGCGCGGCCTTCCGCACGCTCAACGAGCGTTGGGAGGCCATCGGTCACGTCCCGCGGGACGCCCGGCCGAAGGTCGAGGGCCGGATGCACGCCGTGGAGCGCGCCCTGCAGGAGGCCGAGGAGACCGAGTGGCGTCGGACGAACCCGGAGGCACGCGCGCGTGCCGCGGGTCTGACCGGCCAGCTCCAGGCCGCCGTGGACAAGCTCAGGGGCCAGATCGACCAGGCGCGCGCCCAGGGCAACAACGCCAGGGCCGACAAGCTGGAGCGTGAGCTGGAGGGCCGCCAGGCGCTCCTGGACCAGGCCCTCAAGGGCCTTCAGGAGTTCGGCGGCTGACAAGGCCGTTCACACGAAAGGGCCCCGGTTTCCCGGGGCCCTTTCGCATGTCCTCTACGACCGGTTCCGCGCCGACGTCACGCGGTACACGTCGTACACGCCCTCCACGCCCCTGACCGCCTTCAGGACGTGGCCCAGGTGCTTCGGGTCGCCCATCTCGAAGGTGAAGCGGGAGGTGGCGACGCGGTCGCGGGAGGTCTGGACGGCCGCGGAGAGGATGTTGACGTGCTGGTCGGACAGGACGCGGGTGACGTCGGAGAGGAGCCGGGAGCGGTCCAGGGCCTCGACCTGGATGGCGACCAGGAAGACCGAGGACTGGGTGGGCGCCCACTCGACCTCGAGGATGCGCTCGGGCTCCCGGGACAGTGAGTCCACGTTGACGCAGTCATTGCGGTGAACCGATACGCCACTACCCCGGGTGACGAAACCGATGATCGGGTCGCCGGGCACGGGGGTGCAGCAGCGGGCCAGCTTGACCCACACGTCCTCGACGCCCTTGACGACGACACCCGGGTCGGCGTTGGAGCGCCGCTTGCGGCCGCGGCCTCGGGTCGGCGGGACCGACTCGTCGATCTCCTCGGTGGCCGCCTCCTCGCCGCCGAGCGCCTGGACCAGCTTCTGCACGATGTTCTGCGCGGAGACATGGCCCTCGCCGATCGCCGCGTACAGCGCGGAGATGTCGGAGTACCGCATCTCGTGCGCGAGCGTGACGAGGGAGTCGCCGGTGAGGATGCGCTGGATCGGCAGGTTCTGCTTGCGCATCGCGCGGACGATGGCGTCCTTGCCCTGCTCGATCGCCTCGTCGCGGCGCTCCTTGGAGAACCAGGCGCGGATCTTGTTGCGGGCCCGCGGCGACTTCACGAAGTTCAGCCAGTCCCGGGACGGTCCGGCCCCGGGCGCCTTGGACGTGAAGACCTCGACGAGGTCGCCGTTGTCCAGGGTCGACTCCAGTGGTACGAGACGGCCGTTGACGCGGGCTCCTATGGTGCGGTGGCCCACCTCGGTGTGCACCGCGTACGAGAAGTCCACCGGTGTGGCACCGGCCGGCAGCGCTATGACGTCGCCCTTGGGGGTGAAGACGAAGACCTCGTTGCGGGAGAGGTCGAAGCGCAGGGACTCCAGGAACTCGCCGGGGTCCTCGGTCTCCTTCTGCCAGTCGAGGAGCTGGCGCAGCCACGCCATGTCGTTGAGGTGGTCGTCCTTGCCGGTGGTCCTCGGCTGGTCCGAGCGGACCTTGGAGGTGCCGGCCACGGCCTCCTGCTTGTACTTCCAGTGGGCGGCGATGCCGTACTCGGCGCGGCGGTGCATGTCGAACGTGCGGATCTGGAGTTCGACCGGCTTGCCGTTCGGCCCGATGACCGTGGTGTGGAGCGACTGGTACATGTTGAACTTGGGCATCGCGATGTAGTCCTTGAACCGGCCGGGGACCGGGTTCCATCGCGCGTGCACGGTGCCGAGGGCGGCGTAGCAGTCGCGGACGGTGTCGACGAGGACTCGGATGCCGACCAGGTCGTAGATCTCCGCGAAGTCACGGCCGCGGACGATCATCTTCTGGTAGACGCTGTAGTAGTGCTTCGGGCGGCCGGTGACGGTGGCCTTGATCCGGGCCGCGCGCAGGTCGGACTGCACCTCGTCGGTCACTATGGCCAGGTACTCGTCACGCTTGGGCGCCCGCTCTGCCACCAGCCGGACGATCTCGTCGTACATCTTGGGGTAGAGGATCGCGAACGCGAGGTCCTCCAGCTCCCACTTGATGGTGTTCATGCCGAGTCGGTGGGCGAGCGGCGCGTAGATCTCCAGCGTCTCGCGCGCCTTCTTCTCCTGCTTCTCGCGCTTCAGGTAGCGCATGGTGCGCATGTTGTGCAGGCGGTCGGCGAGCTTGATGACCAGGACGCGCGGGTCCTTGGCCATGGCCACGACCATCTTGCGCACGGTCTCGGCCTGCGCGGCCTCGCCGAACTTGACCTTGTCCAGCTTGGTGACGCCGTCGACGAGCAGGGCGACCGAGTCGCCGAAGTCGCGGCGGAGCTGGTCGAGGCCGTACTCGGTGTCCTCGACGGTGTCGTGCAGCAGGCCGGCCATCAGGGTCGCCGGGTCCATGCCGAGCTCGGCGAGGATCGTGGTCACCGCGAGGGGATGGGTGATGTACGGGTCGCCGCTCTTGCGCTTCTGGCCGCGGTGCCAGCGTTCGGCGACCTGGTAGGCCCGCTCGATCTGGCGCAGGGTCGCGGTTTCGATCTTCGGGTCATTGCTGCGCACTATCCGCAGCAATGGCTCAAGGACCGGGTTGTACGGGTTGGAGCGCTGCACGCCGAGGCGGGCGAGACGGGCGCGGACGCGGTTGGAGGAGCCGGTGCGGGCGGGCTGGCCCGTGTTCGGGCGGACCGCGGGGGCCGACTGCGCGGGGCTCTCGGCCGGGGCCGGCTTGGGCCGGGCCGACTCTGCCGGCTTGTCGACGGGCGCGGACTGGGCGTGCTCGACCGGCCCGCGGGCGTCGTTCGTCGCGTTCTTCGCGTCCGGTGCGGGCTTCGCCGCGGGCGCCGAGGCGGGCTCGGGCTTGGCGGCGGTCAGTGGCTGGGCCTCGTCTGGCAAGAGGACTCCTCGTGCGCGATCCGAATCCCCCGGTCAGGCTCCGGAGAACCCATGGTAGCGATCCTGCGCCCCCAGATCCCCTTCAGGCCGATGTGAGGGACGTCTACCTGCGGAACACGAGGGCCTGCCGCCCGCATTCCGGGGGGCGCGTGCACTCCCCCGCGGGAAACGGCCGCCCCCGGAGATCCGGGGACGGCCGTCACGCGGTTCACGGATGCTGTCGGTCAGACCACCAGCAGCGCTTCCAGCGGGGCTCCCGCCAGGGCGGGCTCCAGACGGGCCCGCCCGCCCAGGAAGCCCAGCTCCATCAACACCGCGAGGCCCGCCACCTCGGCGCCCGCGCGGCGGATCAGCTCGATGGACGCCTCGGCGGTGCCACCCGTGGCCAGGACGTCGTCGACGATCAGGATGCGGTCGTCAGCGGACAGGTCCTCCGCGTGCACCTCGATCTTTGCCGAGCCGTACTCCAGGTCGTACGCCTGGCTGAGGGTCGCCCCGGGGAGCTTGCCCGCCTTGCGCACGGGGATGAAGCCGAGTCCCGCGCGGACGGCAACCGGGGCGCCGAGGATGAAGCCCCGGGCCTCCAGGCCGACGACCTTCGTGGCACCGGTGCTCGCGGCGACCGCGGCCAGCGCGTCGGTGAGCGCCGTGAAAGCCCCCGGGTCCGCCAGGAGCGGGGTGATGTCCTTGAACATCACCCCCGGCTCCGGGTAGTCGGCCACGTCACGGATACGGCTGAGCAGCAGCTCCTCGATGCCCGTCATCGGCGCTTCCCCGACGGACGGCCACGGCCCCGGCCCCGGGACGCGGGCTGGGTGCGCGGACCGACGACCGCGTGGGCGGTGTCGTCGTCCGGCTCGTCGGAGACGGGACGCGAGTCGGCCGTCTCCTCCTCGGTGGACCCCTGGGCGCGCTTGGCCAGGACCCGCTTCTTGAGGGCCTTCATCGCCGGCTCGCGCTCCTTGAGGTCGGCGACGAGCGGCGTGGCGATGAAGATCGAGGAGTACGCACCGGCGGCGAGACCGACGAACAGCGACAGCGAGATGTCGTTGAGCGTGCCCGCGCCGAGGAAGCCGCCACCGATGAACAGCAGGCCCGCCACCGGAAGCAGCGCGACCACCGTGGTGTTGATCGAACGGACCAGGGTGCCGTTGATCGAGCGGTTGGCGATGTCGCTGTAGGTCCAGCGGTTCTGCTTGGTGATGTCCTTCGTCTGCTCCTTGAGGGAGTCGAAGACGACCACCGTGTCGTAGAGCGAGTAACCGAGGATGGTCAGCAGACCGATCACCGTGCCCGGCGTGACCTCGAAGCCGACGAGGGCGTAGATGCCGACGGTGATGGTGATGTCGTGGATCAGGGCGACGAGCGCCGCGATGGCCATGCGCCACTCGAAGGCGATCGCCAGATAGATCACCACGAGGACCATGAAGATCGCCAGGCCCTGCCAGGCCTTGTTGGCGATCTGGTCGCCCCAGCTGGGTCCGACCAGGTCGGCGGCGATGCTCTCCGGGTCGACCTTGAAGTCCTTGGCCAGGTCCGTCTTGATCTGGTCGGACTGCTTGGTGTCCATGCCGGCGATCTGGATGCGCAGCGTGCCGTTGCCGAGCTTCTGGACGACGGCGTCGTGGCCGGAGGCTTCCTTCGCGAAGTCCTCGGCCTGGGAGACCGAGAAGCTGGTCTTCTCGGTGGTGAAGACCGCGCCGCCCTGGAAGTCGATGCCCATGTTGAGGCCACGGACCGCGAGACCCAGGATCGCCGTGATGGTGATCAGGATCGAGATGCCGTACCAGAGCTTGCGGTGACCGATGAAGTCGTAGCTGATCTCGCCACGGTGCAGTCGGGCGCCGAGGTTGCCGAGCTTCGACATGCTCACGCCTCCTTCGTGTGGGCGGGGGCGGCTGGACGGCGGGTGCGGCGCAGCGGCGGCTTGGCACCCAGGCTCTTCGGGTCGAGCCCGGACCACTTGCTGCCGCTTGCGAAGAACGTCCGGCGGGCCAGCAGCGTCATCAGCGGCTTGGTGAAGAAGAAGACCACGACCACGTCGAGCACGGTGGTCAGACCGAGCGTGAACGCGAAGCCCTGCACCTTGCCGACCGTCACGATGAACAGCACCGCGGCGGCGAGGAACGACACGAAGTCGGAGACCAGGATGGTGCGCCGGGCACGCGGCCAGGCCCGCTCGACGGCGGGGCGCAGCGAGCGGCCCTCGCGGATCTCGTCCCTTATGCGTTCGAAGTACACGATGAACGAGTCCGCGGTGATACCGATCGCGACGATGGCACCGCACACGGCCGGCAGGTTCAGCGCGAACCCGATGGCCGGGCCGAGCAGCGCCATGAGCACGTAGGTGAGGATGCCGGAGACGAGCAGCGAGGCCATCGCGACGAGCGACAGACCCCGGTAGTAGGCCACCAGGTAGATGACGACCAGGAGGAGGCCGATGGCACCGGCGAGGAGACCGGCGTGCAGCTGGTCACCGCCGAGCGCCGCGGTCACCGTGGTCACGCTCTGCTCCTGGAAGGAGAGCGGGAGGGCGCCGTACGACAGCATGTTGGCGAGGTTCTGGGCCTCGTCCTGCGTGAAGCTGCCGGAGATCTGGGCGTTGCCGCCGGTGATCGAGGAGCTGACGTAGGGGCTGGAGACGACCTCGCCGTCGAGGACGATGCCGAACTCGTTCTGCGGCTGGGTGTTCTTCGCGAGCTGGCCCGTGATGTCCGCGAACTTCTTGGCGCCCTTGCTGTTGAAGGTCATGGTGACCTGCCAGCCGGCGGCGGTCTGCGTGTCGAAGACCGCCTGGGCCTTCTTGACCTCGGTGCCGTCGACGGCGGCCGGGCCGAGCAGGTACTTGTACCAGACGCCGGAGCTCTCGCCGCAGCCCACGGTGGTGTCGCCCGGCTTGGCGCCGTCGCCCGCGGTGTTGCGCTGCGCCTTCTTGGAGCAGTCCAGGGCGGTGTACTGGGCCTGGAGCTTGGCCTCGGCGGCGGAGGGAGCGGTGCTCGCGGGAGCCGACGGGGACGCGGAGCTCGACGCGCTCGCGGACGCCGACGGCGTGGCGTCGGCCTTCAGCGCGTCGCTGACGGCGCGGCCCTGCGGGGAGGTGGAGGCCGACGGGGAGGACGAGGAGGTCGCCTTCTCGCCCGTGGAGCCGGACTTGCTCGCGGAGGGGCTCGGTGAGGCCTTCGAGGAGCCGCTGGCGGAGGGGCTCGGCGAGGTGGCCGCGGCGGGGCCGGTGGCCTCCTGCGCGAGGACCGGACGGAAGTACAGCTTGGCGGTGGTGCCGACCTGGTCGCGGGCCTCCTTGGAGTTGGTGCCCTTGGGGATGTTCACGATGATGTTGCGATCACCCTGGGTCTGCACCTCCGCCTCGGAGACGCCCAGGCCGTTGACACGGCGGTTCATGATGTCGACCGCGGTGTCCATGTTGGCCTTGTTGATCGCGGACCCCTGGTCGGCCTTGGCCTCCAGCGTGATGCTGGTGCCTCCGGCAAGGTCGATGCCGAGACGCGGGGTGGTGTGTCCGGAGAGGAACATTCCACCGGTGAGCGCCACGATGGCGATCAGGATCAGGGCCAGCGTGCGCCCTGGCTTGCTCTGGGCACTCGCGCTCCGGCCCCTTTTGGGTGCTGCCACCTTCTCGTACTCCCTCTCGGGCCGCTCTCGCGCCGGATCGGCGGGCGGGCGGCCATGACTGGTGTCGGGATCCCGTGCGAGCCGCGCAGGTCCGGGGCGCGTCGAGCTGGTCGGCGCGCCCCGGAGTGCGACTACTTCGCGTCGGTGTCGCCGTCGGTCTTCTTCGGCTCGTCGTCCGACTTCGCCTCGGCGGCCTCGGCGGGCGCGTCGTCGGCGGGCTCCTCGGCCGTGTCCTTCTTACCGAGGTCGACGGGCTTCTCGTCGGAGGCGGCGGCAGCTTCGTCGGCGGACTCGTCGGTCTCGGTGTCGGTGAGGGAGGAGGCGTCGTCGGGGACGACGTCGGAGTCGGACTTCAGGTCGTGCTCGATGCCGTGGACGATGCGGTTGTACTCGTCGTCGGTCAGGACGGCACCGATGGCGTTCTTCGCGAAGAGAAGATCGACGCCGGGAGCGGCGTCGAGGAGGACCGTGTCCTCGTTGACCTCCTTGACCGTGGCGTACATGCCCCCGATGGTGCGGACGCCGCTGCCGGGCTGCATGTCGTTCCGCATGCTCGCGGCCTGCTGCTGCTTCTTCTTGGCCGAGCGGGTCATCAGGAACATGGCCCCGATGAGCACGATGAACGGGAGGAGGGTCACGAGACTCACGGGTCGGTACTTCCTTCACGCGACCGCGAGGTGAGCGGCCTGATGGTTGGGGGTATGTCTGCCGCCGGCAAAGGCGGCATCGGCGGAGTCTAAGCGAGTCCGCGCGCAGGGAACAACGCTCAGCATCGCACCTGGGTTCCGGACCCGGCCAATGCTTCGCCGTCACAAAGACATCACGTCCCGAACAGGTCCTGTTGTCCGTTTCCGGTGGATGCCGATCGGGGCGGGGTGAGGCCGAGATGTGCCCATGCGGCGGGAGTGGCGACCCGTCCGCGCGGGGTGCGGGCGAGCAGACCCTCCCGTACGAGGAAGGGCTCGGCCACTTCTTCGACGGTCTCGCGCTCCTCCCCCACCGCGACCGCGAGCGTGGACAGGCCGACCGGGCCGCCGCTGAAGAGCTTGAGCAGGGCCTCCAGGACTCCCCGGTCGAGGCGGTCGAGGCCGCGGGCGTCGACCTCGTAGACCTTGAGCGCCGCCGCGGCGATGTCGCGTGTGATGATCCCGTCGGCCTTGACCTGGGCGTAGTCGCGCACCCGGCGCAGCAGGCGGTTGGCGATACGGGGCGTGCCGCGGGAGCGTCCCGCGATCTCGGCGGCGCCGTCGGAGCCGATCTCGACGTCGAGCAGGTTGGCCGAGCGGTGGATGACGCGCTCCAGCTCGGCGGGTTCGTAGAACTCCATGTGGGCGGTGAAGCCGAAGCGGTCGCGCAGCGGGGGCGGCAGCAGGCCCGCGCGCGTGGTGGCGCCGACCAGGGTGAAGGGGGGCAGCTCCAGCGGGATGGCGGTGGCGCCGGGGCCCTTGCCGACGATGACGTCGACGCGGAAGTCCTCCATCGCCATGTAGAGCATCTCCTCGGCGGGCCGCGACATGCGGTGGATCTCGTCGAGGAAGAGGACCTCTCCCTCCTGGAGTGAGGAGAGGATCGCCGCGAGGTCGCCGGCGTGCTGGATGGCGGGGCCGCTGGTGATCCGGATCGGGGCCTTCATCTCGGCCGCGATGATCATCGAGAGGGTGGTCTTGCCGAGGCCGGGGGCGCCGGAGAGCAGTACGTGGTCGGCGGTGGCACCCCGCGCGCGTGCGGCCCGCAGGACCAGGTCGAGCTGTTCGCGGACCTTCTCCTGGCCGATGAACTCGTCCAGGTCCTTGGGCCGCAGGGCGGCCTCGACGGCCTGGTCCTCACGGTCGGCGGACGCACCGACGAGCCGCTCGGCGGCGGTCTCGTCGGTGGTGTCGTCCCAGTTCACTGACGTCTCCTAGCGGGCGCGGTTCAGGGTTTGCAGGGCGGCCTTCAGCAGCTGGCCGACCTGAGGCGTGCCCTCGGCCGCCTCCGCCTGCGGGGTCACTGCGGTGACGGCCTCGTCGGCCTCGCGCGTGGCGTACCCGAGGCCGATCAGGGCGGCGTGCAGCTGGTCGCGCCAGCCCTGGGTGACCGGAGCGCCGATCGCGGGGGCGCCGATCGGCTCGCCCAGCCGGTCCTTGAGCTCCAGGAGCAGCTTCTGGGCGCCCTTCTTGCCGATGCCGGGCACGGCGATGAGCGCCTTCTCGTCTCCCGTGGCCACCGCTCGGCGCAGCGTGTCCGGCGCGTGCACGGCCAGCATGGCCTGGGCCAGCCGGGGGCCGACTCCGCTGGCGGTCTGCAGCAGTTCGAACACCTGGCGCTCGTCGTCGTCGACGAAGCCGTAGAGGGTGAGGGAGTCCTCGCGCACGACGAGGGAGGTGGCGAGCTTGGCCGGCTTACCGAGGCGCAGGGTCGACAGCGTGTTCGGCGTGCATTGCACCGCCATGCCGACACCGCCGACCTCGACCACCGCGGTGTCGGGAGCGAGTGCGGCGACTGTGCCGCTCACGAAGGCGATCATGCCGTACGGCCTTTCCGTGCTGTGGTCCGTGCTGTGGCCGCGTGCAGGGCGACGGCCTGCTGGAGTCGGTTCTGGGCGGGCGCGCGCCAGATGTGGCAGATGGCGAGGGCGAGGGCGTCGGCGGCGTCGGCCGGCTTGGGCGGTGCGTCGAGCCGCAGCAAGCGGGTGACCATGGCGCCGACCTGGGCCTTGTCGGCGCGCCCGCTGCCGGTGACGGCGGCCTTGACCTCGCTCGGGGTGTGCAGGGCGACGGGGATGCCCCGGCGGGCGGCGCACAGCATGGCGACGGCGCTGGCCTGGGCGGTGCCCATCACGGTACGGACGTTGTGCTGGCTGAACACCCGCTCCACGGCCACGAATTCGGGCCGGTGCTCGTCCAGCCACTGTTCGATGCCCTGCTCCACGGCGACGAGCCGCTGCCCCAACTCGGCGTCCGCGGGCGTGCGTACGACCCCGACGCCGATCATCGTGAGCGGCCGGCCGGCAACGCCTTCGACCACACCGACACCGCACCGCGTCAGTCCGGGGTCCACCCCGAGTACGCGCACCGCGCCCCCTCCCTCTCGATCTCCTGTTTGAGCAGGCTATCCGCTGCCACCGACAACGGCGGCGGGCCGGTGGGGTGTGTCCCACCGGCCCGCCGGATCCGCTCAGTTCGCGGCAGCGTCAGGCGTCGACCTTCTCCATGACCTCGTCGCTCACGTCGAAGTTGGCGAAGACGTTCTGGACGTCGTCGCTGTCCTCCAGGGCGTCGATGAGCCTGAAGATCTTCCTGGCGCCCTCCTCGTCCAGCTCGACCTGCATGGTCGGGACGAAGTTGGCGTCGGCGGAGTCGTAGTCGATCCCGGCGTCCTGGAGTGCGGTGCGGACGGCGACCAGGTCGGTGGCCTCGCTGAGGATCTCGAAGGACTCCCCCAGGTCGTTGACCTCCTCGGCGCCCGCGTCCAGGACGGCACCGAGCACGTCGTCCTCGGTGAGCTCGCCCTTGGGGACGATGACGACACCCTTGCGGTTGAAGAGGTACGACACCGAACCGGGGTCGGCCATGTTGCCGCCGTTGCGGGTCATGGCGACACGCACGTCGGAGGCGGCGCGGTTGCGGTTGTCGGTCAGGCACTCGATGAGCACCGCGACGCCGTTGGGACCGTAGCCCTCGTACATGATCGTCTCGTAGTCGGCGCCGCCGGCCTCGAGACCGCCGCCACGCTTGATCGCGGAGTCGATGTTCTTGTTCGGAACAGACGACTTCTTCGCCTTCTGCACGGCGTCGTACAGCGTCGGATTGCCGTCCAGGTCCACGCCGCCCATGCGCGCCGCGACCTCGATGTTCTTGATCAGCTTCGCGAAGAGCTTGCCGCGCTTGGCGTCGATCACGGCCTTCTTGTGCTTCGTCGTGGCCCATTTAGAGTGGCCGGACATCTGCCTGTCTCCTTCGCGTAACCCATCTCTGCAACCAACGCCTGAGATCCTACAAGGAGTCCCGCGTCCGGTACGCGCGCACCATGTCGACAAAGAGAGAGTGCACGCGGTGGTCGCCGGTCAGTTCCGGGTGGAACGACGTGGCGAGCGCGTTGCCCTGGCGGACCGCGACGATGTGGCCGTCGTGCTCGGCAAGCACCTCGGCCTCGGCGCCGACGGACTCCACCCAGGGGGCGCGGATGAAGACGCCCTCCACCGGGGCGCCCGGGACTCCCCTGACGTCGACCGCCGCCTCGAAGGACTCGTTCTGACGTCCGAAGGCGTTGCGGCGCACGATCATGTCGATGCCGCCGATGGTCTCCTGGCCCGAGCGCGGGTCGAGGATCTTGTCGGCCAGCATGATCAGCCCCGCGCAAGTGCCGTAGACGGGCATGCCGTCCCGCACGCGCGCGCGGAGGGGCTCCATCACGCCGAACAGGACGGCCAGCTTGGAGATGGTGGTGGACTCGCCGCCGGGGATGACGAGGCCGTCCAGCTCGGCGAGTTCGTCGGGGCGCCGCACCGGCCTGGCCACGGCGTCGGCCGCGGCCAGGGCGACGAGGTGCTCCCGGACGTCGCCCTGGAGTGCCAGGACGCCTATGACAGGAGTGCTCATGAGTGGTTACCAGCCGCGGTTGGCGTAGCGCTCGGTCTCGGGGAGGGTGTCGCAGTTGATGCCGACCATGGCCTCGCCGAGGTTGCGGGACGCGTCCGCGATGATCTTCGGGTCGTCGTAGAAGGTGGTGGCCTTCACGATGGCGGCGGCGCGCTTGGCCGGGTCGCCGGACTTGAAGATGCCGGAGCCGACGAAGACGCCCTCGGCGCCGAGCTGACGCATCAGCGCGGCGTCGGCGGGGGTGGCCACGCCACCGGCGGAGAACAGCACGACCGGGAGCTTGCCGAGCTCGGCGACCTCCTTGACCAGCTCGTACGGGGCGCGCAGCTCCTTGGCGGCGGCGTACAGCTCGTGGTTGTCGTAGCCGCGCAGGCGGGCGATCTCGTTCTTGATCTGGCGCAGGTGGCGGACGGCCTCGACGACGTTGCCGGTGCCGGCCTCGCCCTTGGAGCGGATCATGGCCGCGCCCTCGGCGATGCGGCGCAGCGCCTCGCCCAGGTTGGTGGCACCGCAGACGAAGGGGGTCGTGAAGGACCACTTGTCGGAGTGGTTGACCTCGTCGGCCGGGGTGAGGACCTCGGACTCGTCGATGTAGTCGACGCCGAGGGACTGCAGGACCTGGGCCTCGACGAAGTGGCCGATGCGGGACTTGGCCATGACCGGGATCGAGACGGCCTCGATGATGCCCTCGATCATGTCCGGGTCGGACATCCGGGCCACGCCGCCGTCCTTGCGGATGTCGGCCGGGACCCGCTCCAGCGCCATGACGGCGACGGCGCCCGCGTCCTCGGCGATCTTCGCCTGATCCGGCGTGACGACGTCCATGATCACGCCGCCCTTGAGCTGCTCCGCCATACCGCGCTTCACGCGCGCGGTGCCGGTCTCGGGAGCCTGGTTCTCGGTGCTGGACACGGGTTGACCTCGCTGAAGTGAAAGGGATTACTGCAGCACCGAGGAAACGTCACCGGACCAGGCCACAGCAAGGGCCAATGGGGAGCCGGTGGATCGTTTTGCCTCTCCGGGGATCGTGTCAGCCGGAGTCCTCCCAGGTCAGCACGCCGGGGGCCGTCGGGCGTGAGAACCGGCACCCACGCCTCGTCGGCCTCCGTCGTACGGGACTCGTCGAGAAAGCGCGGGACACAGGTCGTCGCGGTTCGCGGAGCCGGGGGCGTGCAGTGCGACGGCGCTTCAGCCGGTCGAGCAGGCGGGGCGGCCAGGTCAGGCCACTGGAGCCTGCCCTCTTCAGCTCACCGACGAAGATCTCCTCCAGCTCTTCGACGAGAGCCCGTCCCGGCGCGGGGAGCAGACGGCCCTCCCGCGCCTACGGAACGCAGCCGTGGCGAGGAGGACCCGGCGCCGCGCGTCCGCCATCGTCCTACGCGGCCCGGTCCACCAGGGCCGCGGGCGGCTCGTCGTCCATCTCGAAGGCCATCGGGAAGGGGGCGTGGCCGGCCAGGCGGAACCAGCGGACCTTGCGGTGCTGGCGCAGTCGGCGGGCGGCGCCGACGGCGTCGTTGTGGAAGCGGCGGGCCATGGGCACCCGGCGTACGGCCTCGGTGAGCTCGTGGGCCGCCGCCTCTCCCCCGGGCGCCACGCGAACGGCCTCCACCTGGGCCGGCTCCGCGAACACGGCCCTCAGCGCCTGGCTCAACTCGCTCTCGGCGACCTCCCGCTGCTCCTCCTCGGCCTGCCGGGCGGCGTGCGCGGCCTCGTACAGGACGATCGACGCGGCCGGGTCGAGTACGCCCGAGGTGGCCAACTCCTGGGCCACGGAGGCCCGGCGGAGCAACTGCGCGTCCAAGCCCGCGCGCGTGGCGTCGATCCTGGCGTGCAGCCGGTCGAGACGGCCCGCGGTCCAGCTCAGATAAAGGCCGATCGCGACGAGGGCGACGAGGATCCAGATGAGGGTGGGAGTCACGGGCAGCAAGGCTATCGGGGCGGGTTGAGGCGGGGTGGGTCAGGCAGGGGGGTGGGTCCCGCGGCCGACACGAAGGGCGCCTGGGAAGGCTCTTACCGGCACCAGGCTGCCGGCAGCGCGGTGGTTCGGAGCGCGGCAGGGCCGACGTCGACGTCGTGGGTGCCGCCGCCGGGGACCGAGTGCGGGCGAGTCAGCCGGTTCCGTGTCGGCCGTGCAGGTGCCCGTGATTCGCTCCCACATCCGACCCCACCCCGGACAGCTCTCCGCAAGCCCCCGGTCACCGGCGCGGCCGTCAGCCGTCAGTCCCGCGCCAGCCCCAGCCGTGCCCGCAACCCGGTCCATCGGTCGTCGTCCGCTGCCGCGACCGCCGCCGCGCCCGATGTCACCGTCTCGTAGACCGACAGGATGTCCGCCCCGACGGTCGACCAGTCGAACCGGCGGACGTGCGCGCTGCCGCGCTCGCGCAGTTCGGTGAGCCTCGCCGGGTCGCCGAGCAGCCGTACCGCCGCTTCCGCCAGCGCGTCCGCGTCCTCGTTGGCGAAGAGTTCGCCCGCCGCGCCGTGGTCGAGGACCTGGGCGAAGGCGTCCAGATCCGACGCCAGTACCGGGGCCCCCGCCGACATGGCCTCGACGAGGATGATCCCGAAGCTCTCGCCGCCGGTGTTGGGGGCGACGTACAGGTCGACGCTGCGCAGGAAGCGGGCCTTGTCCTTGTCGCTCACCATGCCGAGGAACTCCACCCGCGCGCGCAGCTCCTCGGGAAGCGACTCCACGGCCTCCTCCTCGTCGCCGCGCCCGGCGACCAGCAGCCGGGTCCCCGGGCGCTCGGCGAGGATCTTCGGCAGGGCTTTCATCAGCACCGGCAGGCCCTTGCGGGGCTCGTCGATGCGCCCCATGAAGCCGATCGTGTCGCCCTGCCACTCGGGCTTCGGCTCGGCCTTGGCGAAGAAGTCGACGTCCACGCCGTTCGGGATCACCACCGCGTCGCCGCCCAGGTGCTCGACGAGCGTGCGGCGGGCGTACTCGCTGACGGCGATCCGGGCGCTGATCTTCTCCAGGGCGGCCTGGAGGATCGAGTACGCGGCCACCATGACCCGGGAGCGCGGGTTCGAGGTGTGGAAGGTTGCGACGATCGGCCCCTGCGCGGCCCAGCAGGTCAGCAGGCCGAGCGACGGCGAGGACGGCTCATGGATGTGGACCACGTCGAACCCGCCGTCGTGCAACCAGCGGCGCACCCGTGCCGCGGACAGGAAGCCGAAGCTCAGCCGGGCCACCGAGCCGTTGTACGGCACCGGGACCGCGCGGCCGGCCGAGACGACGTACGGGGGCAGCGGGGTGTCGTCGTCGGCCGGAGCGAGGACGGACACCTCGTGGCCGAGGCGGATGAAGTACTCGGCGAGATCCCGGATGTGGAACTGGACGCCGCCCGGCACGTCCCAGGAGTACGGGCAGACGATGCCGATTCTCACGGGCGGGCCCCGTCCGACGGTCGGGGTTCGAGGTCCTTCAGCCACAACCGCTGCAGCATGTGCCAGTCCTCCGGATGGTCGGCGATCCCGGTGGCGAAGGCATCGGCCAGCGCCTGTGCCATGACAGACGTCTTTTCGGCCCGGGTACCTGTCTCGGGCACCTCGACCGGAGGGTGCACCCTTCCCTGCATGACGGGCGAGTCGTCGTACCAGAGTGTCACCGGCAGCAGCAGCGCGCCCGTCTGCTGGGCCAGCAGGGCCGGGCCCGCGGGAATGCGGGTCGCCTCGCCGAAGAACTGCACCTCGACTCCGGACGACGACAGGTCGCGCTCGGCGACCAGGCAGACCAGGCCGCCGTCCCGCAGCCGCCGGGCCAGGGTGCCGAAGGCGGTGCCGCCGCTGTGCGGGAGCACCTCCATGCCGAGACCCTCGCGGTAGGCGACGAAACGGTCGTAGAGCGTCTCGGGCTTCAGCCGTTCGGCGACCGTGGTGAACGGTGTCTCCAGCTTGGTGGTGACCCAGGCGCCGGCGAGGTCCCAGTTGGCCATGTGCGGCAGGGCGAGGATGACGCCCTTGCCGGCGGCCAGCCCGTCGGTGAGGTGGTGCAGGCCCTTGGGGTCGAATCCGGCCTTTATGCGGTCCTTGCTCCAGGCCGGCAGCCGGAAGGACTCCATCCAGTAGCGCAGGTACGACCGCATGCCCGCGCGCGAGAGCTCGGCGAGGCGCTCGGGGCTCGCGTCGGGCACCACGCGCGCGTAGTTGCTCTCCAGTCGGAGCACGCCCTTGCCGCGCCGCCTCCAGGCCAGGTCGGCGATGCTCCGGCCGAGACGCACGGCGACCGGCTCGGGGAGCTTCTTCACCACGCCCCAGCCGAGGCCGTACAGCGAGTCCGTCAGCCGCTCCTGGGCCCTCACTTCGCGGCCTCGCTCCCCTGCTCCTGGGAGTTCTTCCGCTCCTGGGGCTTCTCCTCGGCGGCGGCCGACTCGCCGGCGCCCGACTCGACCGCACCCGACTCCGCCGCGGCCTCCTCGGCCTCAGCCGACTCCCGGCGGACCGTGACGACCCGCTGGATCAGCGTGACCAGGCTGCCGACGGCGACGATCCACAGGGCGACCGGCAGCAGGTACTGGATGCCGGGCACGCCGAACTTGTGCAGGCCCGCCAAGCCGGCCGCGACCAGCGAGATCACCAGGCGCTCGGCCCGCTCGACGAGGCCGTTGACCGCGACCGGGAGCCCGATCGACTCGCCCCGGGCCTTCGTGTACGACACCACCTGGCCGCTGGCCAGGCAGAAGATGGAGACCGCGCACAGGGCGATGTCGTCGCCCCCGCCCGCGTACCAGAGGGCGAAGCCGCCGAAGACCGCGCTGTCGGCGACCCGGTCGAGCGTGGAGTCCAGGAAGGCGCCCCAGCGGCTGGAGCGGCCGAGCTGGCGGGCCATGTTGCCGTCGACGAGGTCGGAGAACACGAAGAGCGTGATCACGACCGTGCCCCAGAAGAACTCCCCCATGGGGTAGAAGACCAGCGCGCCCGCGACCACTCCGGCGGTGCCGAGGAGCGTGACCGTGTCGGGGCTGACGCCCCTTCTGATCAGAAACGAGGCGAACGGAGTGAGAACACGCGTGAAGAATGCACGCGCGTACTTGTTCAGCATGGCCTTCCCGACGGTCGGTGTGGCCGGCTCGGCCCCTGCTGGCCACCGGCTGGCCCATCGTAGCCACGCCCGCGCGTGGGCGACGGCCGGGCACCCGGAGCCCGGTGTCACGGGCTCACCGCATCGGGGTCACGGCGCGATCGCGTCACTCGTATGGACGCGCCGTGACGGGAGTGGAAAGCTCGAAGGACCGCGGGCGTCACCGGAGCCGCACCGCACGCGGGTCCGCATGTCCGCGCCCAATGTGACCTCACCGTGCACGGGAGGCAAGGCCATGGGCGACAAGGCGAACGCACACCCCGGAGCCGCCGGCAGGGCAACAGCGGCCGACCACCCCGCGTCCGTACGGAATGTGGTGCTGGTCGGCCACTCCGGATCGGGCAAGACGACATTGGTGGAAGCTCTCGCGCTCACCGCGGGAGCAGTCAACCGGGCGGGCCGCGTGGAGGACGGCGGCACCGTCTCGGACTACGACGAGATCGAGCACCGGCAGCAACGCTCGGTACAGCTCTCCCTGGTGCCCGTCGAATGGGACGGGTACAAGATCAACCTTCTGGACACCCCCGGATACGCCGACTTCGTCGGGGAACTCAGGGCCGGTCTGCGAGCCGCGGACGCGGCCCTTTTCGTCGTCTCGGCCTCGGACGGGGTGGACGGGTCCACACGCATGGTGTGGGAGGAGTGCGCGGCGGTCGGGATGCCGCGCGCGATCGTCGTCACGCATCTGGAGGCCGCGCGGGCGGACTTCGAGGAGATGACGCGGATCTGCGCGGAGGCCTTCGGCGGCGACGACCCCGACGCCGTACTCCCGCTCTACCTCCCGCTGCGCGGCCCGCAGGGGCCCGACGGGCACGCGCCCGTGACCGGGCTGACCGGACTGCTGTCGCAGAAGCTGTTCGACTACTCGTCCGGGGAGCGCAAGGAGTCCGAGCCGGGAGAGGACCTGCTGCCGGGGATCGAGGAGGCCCGCAACCGGCTCATCGAGGGGATCATCTCCGAGAGCGAGGACGAGACCCTCATGGACCGCTATCTGGGCGGCGAGGAGATCGACTTCAAGACGCTCGTGGAGGACCTGGAGCGGGCCGTCGCGCGGGGGGTGTTCCATCCGGTCCTGGCCGCCGCCCCCGCGGCCGACGGCGCCCGGCAGGGGCTCGGCACGGTCGAGCTGCTGGAGCTGATCACGGGCGGATTCCCGACGCCGTTCGAGCACCCCACGCCGGGCGTCACGACCATCGACGGCAAGCCGCGCGAGATCAAGGCGTGCGACACCGAGGGCCCGCTGGTGGCGGAGGTCGTGAAGACCGCGTCCGACCCGTATGTCGGCCGGATCTCGCTGGTGCGGGTCTTCTCCGGCACCCTGCGTCCGGACGAGACGGTCCATGTCTCCGGGCACGGACTGGCCGACCGCGGGCACGAGGACCACGACGTCGACGAGCGGATCGGCGCGCTGTCCGCGCCCTTCGGGAAACAGCAGCGCTCGCTGAGCCACTGCATCGCGGGCGACCTCGCGTGTGTGGCCAAGCTCAGCCGCGCGGAGACCGGCGACACCCTCTCGGCCAAGGACGACCCGCTGCTCATGGAGCCGTGGGAGATGCCCGACCCGCTGCTGCCGCTCGCCATCGAGGCGCACAGCAAGGCGGACGAGGACAAGCTCTCCCAGGGCCTGGCCCGACTGGTCGCCGAGGACCCGACCATGCGGCTCGAACAGAACCAGGACACCCACCAGGTCGTCCTGTGGTGCCTGGGCGAGGCGCACGCCGACGTGGCCCTGGAGCGGCTGCGCAGCCGTTACGGTGTCCAGGTGGACCTCGTACCGCACCGGGTGTCCCTGCGGGAGACGTTCGCCGACAGGTCGGCGGGGCGCGGGCGGCATGTGAAGCAGTCCGGCGGGCACGGGCAGTTCGCCATCTGCGAGATCGAGGTGGAGCCGCTGCCCGGCGGCTCGGGCATCGAGTTCGTGGACAAGGTCGTCGGCGGCGCGGTGCCGCGGCAGTTCATCCCGTCCGTCGAGAAGGGCGTACGGGCGCAGGCGGCCAAGGGAGTCGCCACGGGCCATCAGCTCATCGACGTCCGGGTCACGCTGCTGGACGGCAAGGCGCACTCCGTGGACTCCTCGGACGCCGCGTTCCAGACGGCCGGGGCGCTGGCCCTCAGGGAGGCGGCGACGGAGGCGAAAATCCATCTGCTGGAGCCGGTCGCCGAGGTGTCCGTGCTGGTCGGCGACGACTACGTGGGCGCCGTGATGAGTGACCTGTCCGGGCGGCGCGGCCGGGTGCTCGGCACCGAGCAGACCAACGGCGCACGCACCCTGATCAGGGCCGAGGTGCCCGAGATCGAGATCGGGCGGTACGCCGTGGACCTCCGGTCCCTGTCGCACGGCACCGCGCGCTTCAGCCGCTCCTACGCGCGGCACGAGCCCATGCCGCCGCAGATCGCCGAGAGGATCCGTGAAGAGGCACGTGTCGCCTCGTAGTTGGGTAGGAACACCGCACAAGTGGCGTTCGGAGCCCCGCGGGTGACGTTTGTGGAACGCTCCCCTCCGGTTCGGCGGGCGGCTTCGGCCGTCCGCCGATCGATGTTTGTGTGTACCGATACGCTGATGACCTGATCAACAGGTGTGCGAAGCAAGGAAGTCGGGAAAGCCGCAGTGGGTGAGTCCGGCGGCGATCGGGGGCGGGAATGACCGTTGACAGCGGCTACGCGGACATCTTCGGTCCGCAAGTGCCGCGCACGGGGGACGAGGCGCAGACGGCGACGTTCGCCCTGGCCTCGGCGGCCTATCGGGACAATCCGGTGGAGGAGATCCTCAAGGCCAACAACGAGTGGCACGAGTCGGCCGTCAAGGGCGGCCGCAGGTGGGCGAAGATCTTCCGCCCCAACCTGGGCGAGGCGTTCTCCACGGCCGTGGTCACCCGCATGCTCGGCGCGGGCCGCAAGCCCCTCATCCAGTCCTTCGGCGCCGAGCCGCAGGTCGTGGTCGAGCACTGTCTCGCGGCGAACAACATCCGCCGGGACCGGGACAACTGGCTGACCGCCGTGATGGTGCTGTGCGGTGTGCTGTTCCTGCCCGGACTCCTGGTCTGGCTGCTGATCTTCACGCTGCGCAGCAACGTCGCCAGGCGCGAGGACAAGCAGGCCGGAGCGATCTCCACAGCGCTCCTCGTCGCGGTGGGCGCGCTGGCCGTCCTGTTCCTCCTCAAGATGCCGTTCAGCGGGTTCTGGGGGCTGTACGCACGCGCGTGCGTCGTCCTCCCCGTGGTCGGCTGGTTCTGGGCCAAGCAGATCTGCGAGCGCACCGCGCGGGATCTGCGGGAGCGCTGGGCCAGTCTGTTGGCGGGCAGCAGTGTCGGCGCCAAGGTGCCCGAGGCGGTGCCGAGCAACCCCGGCGAGACCGCGGCCGAGCAGTTGCGCCAGTCCCTGGCCACGCTCAGCGCCGAACAGCAGTCCAACTCGGTCTTCTACGCCGGTCCCAAGGGGATACTCGGGATGGGCACCCGGTGGGGCAGCTGGCAGCTGGCCGAGGATTTGGTGTCCGCCGACCCCACCCGCGAGATCCACCCCTTCCGCAGCTGGGACGTGATCCGCTCCATCCACGACCAGCTGCGCATGCTGGAACGCAACACGATCAACACCGGCGGCTTCCCGAAGCCGTCCGTACGTCACTGGGTCGTCACGCCGATCGCGGAGGGCGCCAAGGAGGTGTCCCGGCCCGGGGGCACCGACGTCGACGCGTACCAGGTCAAGACGCACGCGATACAGGACATCTGCAACAAGCAGCAGTTCGGCGGCGGCGACCGGCACTACCTGGGCGTGCAATGGACGCTGTGGGAGGGGCAGTTGGTCCTCACCATGCTGATCACGGTGACCGTGCTGCACGAGACGCTGCGCATCGAGGTCACCGGGCACGCCCTGGGGCCGGTGCACGGGCTGTTCACCTCGAAGCCGGCGGCCAAGGAGAAGGAGGTCGCCAAGCAGCTCAAGTTCTGGGAGACCAAGAAGATCAAGCTTCCGCTGGTCGACGCGGACGAGGTGGTCCGCCTCACCGCCCGGGCGCCCCTGACCCGGTATCCGCCGCTGCTCAACTGGCTCGGCGGCTCGCTCGCGCTGCCCGAGCCGTTCGGTCTGCGGCACGCCTGGGCGGACAGGCCGTGGCGGCACCGCTTCATGGCCGACGACGCGCTGCGCGCCGCGACTCCGGTACTGCGGGTCGTGCACTCGGCGGCGATCCGGGTCCTCCAGGACAACGGCGTGGACACCGAGAAGTTCGGCACGCGGGCGGGCTTCCTGAGCACGCAGGTGCAGGACGTGTCGCCGCGCAAGGCGGACCTCTACGACGCGTAGGGGTGAGGGGGCCGCGCATGGGCGGCCCCCTGTGTCACTCGCTCGGCCAGGCCTCCGCCAGCATCTTGCGGGTGTCGCCCAGCAGCTGCGGCAGCACCTTCGTGTGGCCGACGACCGGCATGAAGTTCGTGTCGCCGCCCCAGCGCGGGACGATGTGCTGGTGGAGGTGGGCGGCGATACCGGCCCCGGCGACCGTCCCCTGGTTCATGCCGATGTTGAACCCGTGCGCCCCGGAGGCCGTCCGCAGGGCCGTCATCGCCTGCTTGGTCAGCGCTGCCAGTTCGGCGGTCTCCGGCTCGGTGAGGTCGGTGTAGTCGGCCACATGACGGTAGGGCACGACCATGAGATGGCCGCCGGTGTAGGGGTAGAGGTTGAGCACCGCGTACACCAGCCGGCCGCGCCGGACGATCAGGCCGTCCTCGTCGGACTTGGCCGGGATCGAGCAGAAGGGGCAGCCGTCGTCGGCGCCCGGGCCGGTCGGCTTGTTCTCGCCCTGGATGTAGGCCATCCGGTGGGGCGTCCACAGACGCTGGAACGCGTCCTGCGTCCCGACTCCCGACTGCTGCTCCGGCTCACTCGTCATGCAGTGCAGCATATGACTTCGCCCGTTCGCGCCGTGTCGGCGGGTTGTGGGAAAAACGGTCCGGGTCAAGCTGGGCGGGTGGACGACGACAGCGGCACGCGCCCTGACAGCGACGGGCCGGAGGCCCACGGCCCCGATGCCCATGAGACCCGCGGCAGCGACGATCACGAGGGCCAGGACACGGCCGGTCACCGGAGTCGAGGCAGCGGCGAAACCGAGCGCCACGACACCGGGCATCACCGGGTCCACACCACCGGCGAACCCGGCAGCCACAACCCCACCGATGACCGGCCCGAGCCCAGCCCCCACGGCACAGCAGGTCGCCGACCCCGCGGCGCCGGTGAGACCCCGGCCCGCGACACCACCCACCTCCCTCCCCACACCACTGCCGACCCCGGGTCCGACCTGGCCGACCACTCCCAGCCCGCCCACGGCGCCCTCCGCCAAGCCCGCTGGGAGCAGGGCACCGAGATCCCCCTCGGCGTCGCCTCCCTGGCCTTCCTCGCCGCCTACGCACTCCGGGTCCTGGGCGACGGTCTCCCGGAAGCCGTGCTGGACCTCTGCCTGGCCGTGATGCTGGCCGCCTGGGCGCTGTTCGCCGTCGACTACGCGGTGCGCCGGCGCCTCAGCGGGCAGCGGCTGCGCTTCGTACGGACACACGTGCTGGACACGGTGGTCCTGCTCCTGCCGCTCCTACGGCCCCTCAGGGTCGTGCAGCTGTACGAGACCGTGCAGCGACGGCACGGACGCCCCCGGCTCGCCCTGCACGCGCGTGTCATCGTGTACGCCGGTCTGTCGGCCCTGCTGCTGGGCTTCACCGGTGCACTCGCCGTCTACCAGCAGGAACATCAGGCGCCCGGTTCGACCATCCGTACCTTCGGGGACGCCGTCTGGTGGGCCTGCGCCACTCTCGCCACCGTCGGCTACGGCGATGTCGTACCGGTCACCCCGCTCGGACGCCTGATCGCGGTCGGTGTGATGGCCGTCGGGCTGGCTCTGCTCGGCGCGGTGACCGGGACCTTCGCCTCCTGGCTGCTCCAGACCTTCGCCCGGGAGGACGACGAAAGGCCCCCGGGGATCTGAACTCCCCGAGGGCCCCGCCGTACCAGGATCAGACCTGCGCCCGCTCCTCCACGACCTTCGCGATCTTCGCGAGGGCCTCGTCGAAGGGGATGCCGTTCTCCTGCGAGCCGTCGCGGTAGCGGAAGGAGACCGAGCCGCCCGCCATGTCCTCGTCGCCCGCGATGACCATGAAGGGCACCTTCTGCTTCTGAGCGTTGCGGATCTTCTTCTGCATCCGGTCCGAGGAGGAGTCCACCTCCACCCGCAGGCCCTGCTTCTTGGCGGCCGCGGCGAACTTCTCCAGGTACTCGACGTGCGCGTCGCCGATCGGGATGCCGACCGCCTGGACCGGGGCCAGCCATGCCGGGAAGGCGCCCGCGTAGTGCTCCAGGAGCACCGCGAAGAACCGCTCGATCGAACCGAACAGGGCGCGGTGGATCATCACCGGGCGCTGCTTGGAGCCGTCGGGCGAGGTGTACTCCAGCTCGAAGCGCTCCGGCAGGTTGAAGTCCAGCTGGATCGTCGACATCTGCCAGGTACGGCCGATCGCGTCCTTGGTCTGGACGGAGATCTTCGGACCGTAGAAGGCGGCGCCGCCCGGGTCCGGGACCAGGGGCAGCCCCTGCTTCTCGGCGACCTGGCGCAGCGTCTCCGTGGCCTCTTCCCAGGCCTCGTCCGAGCCGACGAACTTCTCCGGGTCCTTGGTGGACAGCTCCAGGTAGAAGTCGGTCAGGCCGTAGTCGCGCAGCAGACCGAGGACGAAGGTGAGCGTCTTGTCGAGCTCCTCCGACATCTGCTCACGGGTGCAGTAGATGTGCGCGTCGTCCTGCGTGAAGCCGCGTGCGCGGGTGAGGCCGTGCACGACGCCCGACTTCTCGTACCGGTACACGGTCCCGAACTCGAAGAGGCGCAGCGGCAGTTCGCGGTACGAGCGGCCGCGCGCGTCGAAGATCAGGTTGTGCATCGGGCAGTTCATGGGCTTGAGGTAGTAGTCCACGCCCTCGTCGAGCTGCATGGGCGGGTACATGCCGTCGGCGTACCAGTCCAGGTGCCCGGACTGCTCGAAGAGCTTCCCCTTCGTCGCGTGCGGGGTGTAGACGAACTCGTAGCCCTCCTCCTCGTGCCGGCGGCGCGAGTAGTCCTCCATGACCCGGCGGATGATGCCGCCCTTGGGGTGGAAGACGGCGAGACCGGAGCCGATCTGCTCCGGGATGGAGAACAGGTCGAGCTCGGAGCCCAGCTTGCGGTGGTCGCGCTTCTCGGCCTCGGCGAGGAAGTCGAGGTGCGCCTTCAGCTCGTCCTTGGTGGGCCACGCGGTGCCGTAGATGCGCTGGAGCATCGGGTTCTTCTCGCTGCCGCGCCAGTAGGCGGCCGCGTTGCGCATCAGCTTGAACGCGGGAATCGCACGGGTCGAGGGCAGGTGAGGACCGCGGCAGAGGTCCTTCCAGCACAGGTCGCCGGTCTTGGCGTCGAGGTTGTCGTAGATCGTCAGCTCACCGGAGCCGACCTCGACGTCCGCGCCGTCGTCGGAGGAGGCAGAGCCCTTGATACCGATCAGTTCGAGCTTGTACGGCTCGGAAGCGAGCTCCTCACGGGCCGCCTCGTCGGTCACCACGCGGCGGGAGAACTTCTGCCCCCGCTTCTGGATCTCCTGCATCTTCTTCTCGATGGCCTTGAGATCCTCGGGCGTGAACGGCTTCTCGACGTCGAAGTCGTAGTAGAAGCCGTCCTTGACCGGCGGGCCGATGCCCAGCTTGGCCTCGGGGAAGAGCTCCTGGACGGCCTGCGCCATCACGTGCGCGGTGGAGTGGCGCAGGATGTTGAGACCGTCCTCGGAGGAGATCTCGACGCCTTCGACCGCGTCGCCCTCGGACAGGACGTACGCGAGGTCCTTGAGCTCGCCTCCCACGCGCGCGGCGACGATCGAGCGCTCGCCGGCGAAGAGCTCGGCGGCCGTAGTGCCCGTCGTCACCACGCGCTCTTCCCGCTCGGAATCGCGTTGGATGATCACACGGACGTCTGACACCGGTCTCTCCTGACTGAAGGGGGTGCGGCGCCATACCGGGAGCGCGCGCAATAGGGGATCGTACCGACCCGCCACCCACCTCCGCGAAATCAGTCCCCCTCGCAGGACTCCTCGTAAGCTTCCTCGCGGGATTCCTCGTAGGACTCTTCGCAGGCCTCCTCGAAGAAGTCGAGATTCTCCTGGAGGGACTTCATCAGCCGGTCCCGCTCGGCCTCGTCCACCTGCACGGGCACCACGCCCGTGGCCCCGGTGAGCCTGCGGAAGCCGCCGCGGCTCTCCAGCCTGCCGTGCACCCGGACCGGGAGCCCGACGAGGTGGGCGTGCCCGGCGATCCGGTACGCCTCCTCGTCCAGGGTCAGCCGGACGTGCGGTATCTCGGCGCCGGCGATCACCCGCAGCCGTACCGACCCGTCCCCGCGCGGCCCCGACCTGCGCATCCGCACCACGGTGCCGGTGATCCGCACCGCGACGGAGGGCTCCTCGCGCAGGAAGCGGGCGCCGGCCTCGCGCAGCACGGGCAGGTCGCCGGGTGAGAACTCCACGGGCTCCGAGGACGCCGCGCACCCTTCGGGAACCCCGGCCGCGGGCGCCCACTCGACGGCGATGCGCGCGCCCTCCGTACCGCGCACGAGGGCGATCAGCGCCTCGGTGAGCTCACGGCTGGCGCCCGCCTCCACAGCCCCGTCGAAGGCGTCCATGCCACCGGTGGCCCGCCGGTAGTCGATGGCCTCGCGGGTGGCGTAGAGAGCCTGGTGGAGGCGGACGGTGAGCGGGCGGCCGGTGCCGACGGGCACGAAGGCGGTGAGCCGGCGGCCACCGGCGGCCGAGCCGACCAGGACGGTGTCGAGGGACGTCGCTGCCGTACGGCGGTAACGGGCGCCGTAGTAGCCGGCACGCGCGCGTGTGGCGAGCGCGCCGGCGAGGAGGGTCTGGCGGGCGGCGGCGCGCAGTTGCTCCTCGACGGTCCAGGCCGTGGCGTCGGCGGGGCCGGTGGGCACGTCCCGCCACCAGCGGATCTCGTCGCTGGGCACGGCGAGGCCGACGAGCACTTCGCGCGCGGAGGGCGTGCCGCTGCGGGACAGGGCGACGAGGGCCTCACCGAGGAGGTCCTCGCTGTCGGGGAAGGCGCGGCTCTCGGGCACGAGCAGGCTGGTTCCGCTCGCACCCGGTCCTGGTGGGGTCCAGCGGCCGTAGCGGCCGGGGGCGCCGCCGCGCCGCTGCCAGCCGTGCCGTTGGAGCAGGGCGCTCAGGACGGCGGGGTCGACCTCGGCGGGGGTCGGCGAACGGTCCCAGTGGGCCTCCGGGTGGGGGCGTACCGCGCGCAGTGGCTCCTCCAGCGGGCGGTGGGTCATGGTCTGCCTCCCGTCCCGACCCGCGTCATGATCTCGCACAGCGCCCGGTCGTCGAAGATGCGGTTGGTGGGGATCCGCACGGTGGTCCGGGTCCGGCCGGTGATGGGGTGGCCGGCCAGGTCGACCCAGTAGCAGCAGTGTCTGAGGTCCAGGCGATCATGGCCGGCGCGCAGCCAGTCGTCCTGGGTTCTCGGCACGAGCATGACCACCAGGATCTTGTGCACGGACACCGGTGTGCGGGCGAGCTTGCGCAGATGGTCGTTGTCGAGCGTGAAGGAGAAGAAGCGGCCGGGCGGGTTCGGGGCCACCTGGTAGGTGCATTTGAGCTGCACCTTGATGGTGACCTCGTCGTCGACGGTGTGTCCGGGCGAGCCGTGGCTGACGTGCCAGTCGATGCCGTTGTCCGGGAAGGGCTGCGACAACGAACAGCCGGCCGCCGCCGCGACGGCGTGCAGATAACCCACCTGCAGTGTCTCCATGCAGGCGGTGGTGGCGAGCGTGCCGCGAAGGGGGCCCGTGCGTTCGGGCAGCAGCCCGCCCCGCTCGGGCTGCGCTATCGCCATGACCAACAGCCTTCCAAGCCAAGTGACATGCCCTCACACGGGCCACATGAATCCCACGCCGGGCCGCTGAACTGCAAAGACCCGCACTCCTGTTGTGTCCTTCCGGCGTACGTCGCAAACAGCCCGGGTATCACCAAACGGGGCAGAAGACGGTGCGTCAGCTGCCGTGGGTGAACGAGGGGTTGAGTAGGTATGACGTGCTGGTACGAAGGGCCCCTGGCCGCTTTCGACACCGAGACCACCGGCGTGGACGTCGAGACCGACCGGATCGTGTCGGCCGCCGTCGTCGTGCAGGACGCGGCGGGCACCCGGCCACGGGTGAGCCGGTGGCTGGTCAATCCGGGTGTGCCGGTGCCCGCCGGGGCGACGGCGGTGCACGGACTGACGGACGAGCACCTCCAGCGCAACGGCCGCTGGCCGGCGCCGGTGATGTTCGAGATAGCCGAGGCGCTGGCGGAGCAGGCCGCCGCGGGCCGTCCGCTGGTGGTGATGAACGCGCCGTTCGATCTGACGATCCTGGACCGGGAGTTGCGCCGCCATCGCGCCTCGTCGCTGGACCGCTGGCTGGATTCCTCGCCGCTGCTGGTGCTGGACCCCCGGGTCCTCGACAAGCACCTGGACCGCTACCGCAAGGGCCGCCGCACCCTCACCGACCTGTGCGAGCACTACGGCATCACCCTGGACGGCGCCCACGACGCCGCGGCCGACGCACAGGCCGCGCTGGATGTCGTACGAGCGGTCGGGCGCCGTTTCGCCGCCCGGCTGGAGCGGCTGGAACCGCCGGAGCTGCACAACCTCCAGGCGGTGTGGCACGCGGCCCAGGCGCGGGGCCTGCAGGCCTGGTTCGCGCGCAGCGGCTCGGAGGAGTCGGTGGACCCGGCATGGCCGCTGCGCCCGGATCTGCCCGCGGCGGCGTGACGGAACGGGGCGCCGCAACCGACGCCCCGGACCTCACCAGGAGCCGCCACCTCCGCCGCCGGCGCCACCACCGACGTCCCCGGATGTGGAACCCCCGCTTCCCGAGCTGCTGGATCCGCTTGAGCTGGAGGGCGGACTCGCGACGGACAGCACTACCGCGGCGAGCAGGACGTCGGTGACGTCGAGCGAGAAGCGCCGCCTCCCGGCCGGCCTCGTCGTCGAGGCCCTGACCGCTTGTTCCCAGGCGGACTCGACGCCCAGGGCCACCGCCCAGGCCGCGTAGCGGTCCGCCTGCTCACCGACGGGCAGGGCGTCGGGACGGCTGCTCGGGTCGGCCAGGTAACGCCGGAACGCCTCGACCCGGAGCCAGAGTTCGGTGCCGCGCGGGGTGCGCCGGTCCAGCTCCCAGGACCGGGCCGCGACGGCGATACCGAGGCCGGCGACGACGGCGCCCGCGAGCAGGACGGGCGTTCCGGCCGCGATCCGGTGGCCGTTCAGGATGCCGCCGGTGATCGCGAGGACGAAGCCCAGCGCCAGCGCGGCCACGTCCACCAGCCCCCACCCGAGCAGACGCTGTTTGGCGGACATGTCCCACAGGCCACTCGTCGTGCGCCACTGCTCCAGATTCCGCGAGAGATCGTCCCAGGCCTGCTTGAACCAGAGGTCACTCGATCCGAGGGCGAGGCTGCTGCGTCCGGAGAACATCGCGCGCAGGACGCCCTTGGCCTCCGGGTCCATCCGCTCCCCTGAGTTGGCCCGTCGCAGGACCGGGTGCCGTTCGTCGCCCTGGATGGAGAGGTGGCCGTCCGCGGCGGCGGTGAGCAGCCAGGCCACCTTGTGCCGTCCGTCGACTCTGTCGGTGAGCAGGATGCCGCCCTGGGCCGGTGTCAGGTCCTCGGGCGGGGTCGCGGACGGGGTCACGTCCCGGGCGAGCCGCTCGATCTCGACGCGCCGCTCGCGTCCGCCGTCCTCCGCGACCCGGTCGCGTCCGAGGAACCGCAACGCGCAGACGGTCAGCCCGGCGCAGGCGAGCGCGACGGCGAGGAAGATGCCGCCGTTGCGCAGGGGATGCGGAAGGGTCGTACCGACGGCCTTGCCTGAAGGTGCCGCGGGCAGTGCCGCCACGTCGGCGAGTCTGGTCTTCGCCGCCGTGGCGTACAGCGTGAGTCCCTCGCTGCCGTTGAGCTTGTCGAGCGCGATCACGAGATGGCCCGGCTCGCTCTGCTCGGCCGTGCAGGGCTTCCCCTTGTCCCAACTGCCGTGGCGGCAGCGCAGACCGGTGAACCCGTGGGCGTCCACGACATGGATCTCCACGTGCGAGCGGTCGACCTTCCAGCCGGTGCCGACCGCGTCCCACGCGAGCCTGCCGCTCTTCACCACCTCGGGGAGCGTGTACTGGATGCGGTAGCGGTGGACTCCGCTGACCAGACGGTCGGGGTCGCCCACCTTGAGCCGGTCGGCGATCTGCTCCTCACCAGTCACATCCCGGTAGTAGTCGCCGTACGTGTCCTTCCAGGGCACCTTGTGGCCGTCCAGACTGACGCGCACGTCGTCCCCCTCGAACGGCGAACCCGGCACATCCCGGAAGATGCCGTGCGAGTCGCCGGAGTGCCCGAAGTCGTAGTCGATGACCTCGGTGATCCGGGCGCTGCCGTCGGCGCGTATCTGGGCACCGACCCACATCGAGGTGACCCGCTCCGTGTTCGCGAGGGTCTGCGCGAGAGCGGCGACCCCACCGAACACGGCCAGGACGACGAGCATGACGATCAGGGACCGCACCCTGCGCCGTCGTACCGAAACCGCCTTCCGCGACCTTCGTCTGCCCGCCCCACCACTCATGCCGCCCCCCACAAGACACACAACTGGACACACTGGACACAAAAAACCGGCCTGCGGGTGCAGACCGGCCTTTTCCGGGTGGGCGATACTGGGTTCGAACCAGTGACCTCTTCGGTGTGAACGAAGCGCTCTCCCACTGAGCTAATCGCCCGGGAACGCACTGAACAATACAGGTCCCCGCGGCGTTCCTTCAAACCGCTTCCAAGTGGGCGACGAGCCCCCGCCGTCCGGCGCGCATCATCCACCGGTGGTTGGCCAGGAAGACCGGCCGCCCGGGCACGGCGAAGCGCCGGAGCAGCGGTTTTCTCACCTCGGTGAACTGGTCGTAGCGGGCGAGGCTGCCGTCGCCGTCCGCGGTGACCGTCCAGCGCGCCCAGCCGTCGAGATCGCCGTCCATCGCGATCTCCAGCACCCCGGCAGCCGGGTCGCTCCGCACCTCGCGCGCGGTGAAGACCAGGTCGTACGGCAGCACGGCACGGATCGTGATCACGCCGCTGGTGTCGTCGAGCCGTCGCACCTCGCGCACCTGGGGCCACCAGCGCGGATACTCCTCGACTCGCTCCAGCGCCTCGTAGACGACGGCGGGCTTCGCGGGCAGGGACCACAGGCTGCGGAAGCGGTATCGGGTCCAGTCCATGGGAAGAGTCTGGCATCGGATCCGAGTACGTTCTGAGTACCGGTACTCATGTCGCGAAGCGTGACCCGGCCCACACTTCAGGGCATGACGCACATCCCGCCCCCGGCCGAGGAACTCCGGCTCCTCGACGCCGAGCTGTGGCAACTGGACGCCCGCCGGACCCAGTTGCTGGCCCGTCGGGCCTGGCTGGTCGCCGCGCTCCAGCCGAAGTGGCCGGCGCCGCAGCCGACCGGTCCGACGCCCGCCGCGCCCCCTCGCCCCGACACGAGCGCACCGAGCGTGCAGAACGTGCTCCTGCTGCTCGGCGGTGTCCTGCTCACCGTCGCGGCGATGGTGTTCACGCTGGTCAGCTGGGGACACCTGGGGATCACCGGCCGAGCTCTGGTACTCGGCGCCGTCACGGTGGCCGCGCTCGCCGCACCGCTCCCGCTGCTGAAGCGCGGGCTGCGGTCGACGGCCGAGTCGGTGGCCGGCCTGGGACTGGCTCTGACGGTCCTGGACGCGGTCGCGCTGCACGGGGCCGTGTTCCAGGAGAGCCCCGGCGCGCCGTACACGGCGGTCTCCTCCGCGCTGCTGGCGGGACTCTGGGCGGCGTACGGTCTCCTGCCACGCGTCTCCGAGCTGCGCCTGCCCCACCCGGCCGCCCTGGTCGCGGCGCAACTCCCGCTCTTCTTCTGGGCGATCGCGGCCGACGCTGGCTCCTACGGCCTCACGGCCGCGCTCCTGGTGACGGCCGGATTCGACACGGTTGTGGCGCTCCGGGTGACGCCCAGGTCCGTACGCGTGGTCGCCGCGATCGGCGCGTACGGAGTGGGCGCCTTGGGCGTACTGGCGGCCGGCTGGCTGACCTGGACAGCCTCCGGTCCGGGCGCCGCCGCCCGTGCGGCGGCGCTCCTTCTCCTCGCGGCGGCGATCGCCCTGGGGGCGGCCTGGCAGAAGCGGTGGCTCGGCCTGGCCGTCGCCTCCGGGCTGCTGACGGTGGCAGCCCTCGGTGGCGCCGCCCGATCCGCACTGCCCGAGCTGTGGACGGTCCCGGTCCATCTGGCCTTCGGCATCGCCCTGTTGGCGGCACTCCGCCTCGATCGCCTGCCGGACGCGGTACGACGAGGTCTCATCTGGGCCTCCGCCGCCGTACAGGCACTGGCCCTGCTGTGGGCCCTGCCGGTCGTCGGTGCCGTCGTGGTGGGTCCGCTCGCCTGGGCCTCACAGGCCTGGACCGGCGCCCCGTCGGACGCCCGCGCCGCCGTGACCGTCGGCATGACCTGGCCGCCGCACGCGGAGGCCGTGCCGGTCGTCCTGGCCGCCGTCGCGGGCGTGCTCGCCCTGGCGGTACGGGACACGACCTGGCGTCCGCGGGCCCTGGCCGGGGCCCTGGGCCTGATCGGGGCCACCGCACTCACGCTCCCGGCCGAGCTCGAACTCTCCTACACCGCAGGCCTGTTGGTCCAAGGCGCCGTGACGATCGGGGCCCTCACGGCAGCCGTGTTCCTGCGCCGGCACCGCACAGCCCTCGTCCTCGCACTGGTGACCTCCGCGAGCCTTGCTCTGCTCGCCCTCGCGTCCCAGACCGCGACCCTCATCGTGCTGTCCGGCCTGGTCGCACTGTTCGCAGCGGCCTCCTGGCGCCTCGCCCCGTTCACGGCCCCGACCGCACTGGCCTACGGCACCGCGCTCGCCGGTGCGACCGGTGCCGCCGCCAACTGGTCACCGGCGCACACCGCCCTCCTGGTGCTGGTGATCCCGGCGGCCGCGGCCCTGCTGGCCCCGCGACTCGCTGACCCGAAGGCCATCGTGCCGGTCGAGGCGGCCGGGGCGGCGGCCGGACTGCTCGCCATCGCGCTGGCGGCGACCGACGTCCCCCTGCTCGCCACGGTCCTGGCCCTGTGCGGGGTCATCACCGCGGGCACGGCGATCCGCACGGACCGCCGCCCGGTCGGGTACGCGGCCGCCGCCCTGTTCCTGGCGGCCACCTGGGTCCGCCTCGCGGCCTGGGACGTGGGCACCCCGGAGGCGTACACGCTTCCGGTGACGATTCCCGCGCTGCTGGTCGGCGTCCTGCGTCACCGCCGTGACCCGCGGATCTCGTCCTGGACGGCGTACGCCCCTGGACTGGCCGTCACCCTCGTGCCGAGCCTCGTCGCGGCATGGAGCGATCCCCACTGGGAGCGCCCTCTGCTGCTGGGCATGGCGGCCCTGTCGGTCACCCTGGCAGGCGCCGGCCACCGTCTCCAGGCCCCCCTGCTCCTGGGCGGCGGTGTGCTGATCCTGGATGCCCTGCACGAACTCGCCCCGTATCTCGTCCAGGTGGCGGACGCCCTGCCCCGCTGGGTACCGCCCGCCCTGGCCGGCCTCATGCTGCTGGCCCTGGGAGCGACCTACGAACAGCGCCTCAGGGACGTCCGACGGATACGGGAGAACCTGGGTCGGATGAACTGACTCGGGGGCGCGGGGAACTGCGGGACCGGCCACGCCGGCCCCGCAGTTCCCCCGGACCGTTACGGCATCTTGTCCCCGAGAAGCGCCAGGTTCTCGATGGCGGCCAGTCCGTACAGCGCGGTGTCATTGGTCGCCACCCAGGCCGCCTCACTACCCGCCACCAACGAGACCGGCCCGCTCAAGGCCTCCGTCTTCCAGGGCGCGGACTCCTTGTACCCGTCGGAGTTGTAGAACTTGTCCCACGCCCGAGCGGCCAACTTCGCGTCCCCGGTCTTCACGGCCGCGTACGCGTCCAGCCGCGAGTGCCCCTGGAACAGCAGCAGCGAGCCGAAGTTGGACCCGTAACGCGCCGCCTGCTCGGCCTTGGTCGCGTTGAAGTACCGGCAGTAGTCGAAGTACGCCTCGTTGAACTTCGGCATGTCGACGAGGTCGATGAGCTCGGCGCACAGTTCGTTGAGCCCGAAGACGGCGGACAGGTGCGAGACCCCGACGACCGGCGCCGAGGCCACGGCGAACTTGCCGGTGTCGAGGTCGTACAGACCACTGCCCTGTACGAACCCGTTGGGCTGGGCGGCGATGCCCTCCATGGTCGACAGCACGCGCGCCTTGGCCTTCTCCCACTTGGGGCCCTTGCGCTCCCACTCGGTCAGCCAGGCCGAGACCAGCCCGCTCCAGTCCGTGCCGAAGCCGACGGACAGGGCGTGCCGGTCGGGCGTGTACGTGTCGGTGCGGACCTTGCGCAGCGGGTCGAGCACGAGGAACGTCTCGTCGGAGTCGACGTTGGCGTGCATGAGGTCGCCGACGCGCTCGTCCGCGGTGAGGAAGTAGTAGTAGCGGCGATACGTCGTGTTGGCGATGCGCTGCTGCTTGGCGCTGTCGGCGTAGTGCTGCACGCCGTGCCGGGTGCCGAGTCCGGCCCACTGCCCGAGGTGGTACACGTCGACCTCGCCGGTGTGCCGGGTCATCGCCTCGGCGAACCGGAAGATGTCGGCGCGGCCGCTGCGGATGTACGCGAACCACAGCCAGAGGTCCGGCGAGAGCTCCGAGTTGTCCCAGGCGTAGCCGCCGATGTCGTACCGCCACTGGTGCCTGACGGTGTCATAGGTGTGCATGATGTCGCCGTAGTCCCAGAAGCCGTACCAACGGCGCTGCTCCACCTGGTCCTTGTAGTAGGTGAAGAGGAAGTCGAGGTGGTCCTCGATCTTCGCCTTGGCCGGGGTGGAGCGGTCGGGCTCGGAGTAGAGGCCAGGACCGAAGACATTCGCCTTGATGAGCTGCTTGGGCGGGGCGGCGAGCTGCGGCAACACCCGTACGGCCTCGACCTGTTCGGCCAGGGCCTCCGGTGACGGCGTGGACTCGTTGGCCCAGAACAGCAGCTCCGAGGTGCGGGCGATGCCGTAGGGCGTGCCGAACTCCGGCTCGTAGTCCTCGTAGGTGATGTTGAGGCCTTCGAGCTGCTCGGCGAAGGTGTCCTGGCCCATGCCGTCGTGGTAGAAGCGCAGGTCCATGGGCTGCGCCTCGGGCGACCACAGCCAGAGGGTGACCTCGGCCTCGTCGGTCTGGGCGTCGCGGATGTCGAGCTGGGAGGGGTGCCGCTCCCAGAAGTCCCGCAGGCCGAAGGAGAATCCGCCGCTCGCGCCACCGACGTACCCGAACCCGGAGGCCCGCCCACCACCGCCGGCGCCGACCCAGCCGTGCCCCTTCTTGGTGCGCTTGCGCAGGGTGAAGCCGTCGGCGGAGAGCTGGGAGAGGGTGTAGTCGCCCCACTCGGGGATGTACTGGAGCCGGGTGGTGACCCGCTGGTCCCAGGTGGCGGGGTCGGGCAGCTTCTTGCCCGCGTACTGGGCCTCCTGCACGGTGATGCCGGGGTCGCGGCGCAGTCCGGTGATGCCCTTGACGGCCTCCCGCAGCAGACCGGTGCCCTCGCCGCCGATGCGGATGTGGCGGTCGTAGGACTGGTCGCGCATCGGCACGGTGAAGCGGACGCCGAGGCCGCGGATGAAGTCGCCGCTCGCCTTGCCGGGCTCCTGGGTGCCGTCGTAGGTGATGGTGTGCACCATGCGGAAGGAGTCGGCGCCCGCGTAGAAGTAGAGGCGGATCGAGAACGGCAGCCAACTCCGGTTGCCCTTGCGGTGCTTGCCGTCGATCTTGACGACCGCGCGGACCGGACCCGACTGCTCGACGGTGACCTCGGAGATGGCCCCCTCAAAGCGCTCGGTCTTGACCGTGCCCTGGTCCTCGTCCTCGATCTCGGGCTGGCGGATCAGCACGAGCCGCCCGTTCTTGGCGATCTCCGTCGACCCGCGGGTGACCGACTTGATGAGGGTGGCGCCCGACTTGCCGATCTTGGCGGTGATGACGCCGGTGGAGACGGTGATCGTGCCGCCGCTCTTGTCGACGGTGACCTTCTTGTCGGGTACGGCGGCGTCACCGGTGCTCAGCGACAGCTTGCCGTTGCCCGAACTGACCGCGTGGGCGGTCCACTTGAGCGAGCCGTCGGGCCAGTAGGCGATCGGCCAGGACTGCACCGGCACGGCCTTGCCGTCGGCGTCCGTGACCGCGAACTTCTGGCCCTCCTGATACGTGCCCTTCGGCCAGGGGACACCGACGGTGGAGCCGGGTGCGGCGCCGAGGCCGCCGTCCTCCAGCCAGTCCAGGGTCACGGGAGAGTCGTCGGCCTCGGCGGCTCTGGGCGCGGCCTGCGCGTCCTTGGTTCCCAGCGCCCAGCTGAACTGCGCGGCGGCACCGGCGACGGCGGCCGCTTTGAGGATGGACCTGCGGGGGATGGGGGACATGGCCATTCCTTTCCATGGAACAGGCTGGTCAGGGGCATGACAGAGAGAGGTGCGACGCCGAGGCGCCGACCTTGTTACGGGGGCACCGCCCGTCAGCGGCGCCGGTAGCGCTCCTCCACGGCCACGGCCGCCGCCGCGACGGCCCCGAGGACCGGGACCGCCAGCGGTGCGACGAACCCCGCGGACAGGGCGACGACAGCCAGGCCGGCGACGATCAGGAAGGACCCGGCGGGATCGCGCAGGGTCCGGCGTACGGCATCCGCGAGCAGCGCGCGCCAGGAGGCGCCCGGAGCCCAGACCGCCGCCGCGCGCAGCCCGGCCACCGCGAGACCGATCAGCGCGAACAGTCCGACGGCCCCGACGAGGGGTCCGCCGGGGATCCCGGCCCGCGCGGCCTGGACGTCCACCCAGACCGCGGCCGCCGCGACCCATCCGGCGACCCCGACGAGCCATCCGCGGCGCACGGCCGTACGGAAGTCCGTGACGAACTCCCGCCAGCCGCCGCCCTCATGGCCCGTACGGCGGCGCAGATGCCGTGCCCCGGCGGCGAAGGCCGCCGGGTAGGTGACAAGCCCGAGACAGGCGACCGCGATCCACACGCCGGTCAGGAGTGTCTCGGCGAAGAGCGCGAAGCGCTCCCCTCCGAACACGGACGCCCTGCGGGCCTTCACACGCGCTTGCGCCATGCTGACCACCTCACTTCAGTCCGGACGTGGCCATGCCGTCGATGAGGTAGCGCTGGAAGGCCATGAAGAAGGCGATCACCGGCACCAGAGCCACCAGCGACATCGCGATCATGCTGCCGTAGTTGGAGATGCCCTCCTGGTCGCGGAACATCATCAGGCCGAGCGAGACGGTGTACTTCTCGGGGGTGTTGAGGTAGATCAACGGCCCCATGAAGTCGTTCCACGCGTTGATGAAGGTGAAGATCGCGCTGGTGATGAGGGCGGGGCGGCACAGCGGCAGCACGATCGACCAGTAGGTCCTCAGGTGCCCGCAGCCGTCGAGCTTGGCGGCCTCGTCCAGCTCGCGCGGCAGCCCACGCATGAACTGCACCATCAGGAAGACGAAGAACGCCTCCGTCGCCAGGAACTTGCCGGCCACGAGCGGCACCAGCGTGTCCACGAGTTCCAGCTTGCGGAACATCACGTACTGCGGGATGAGCAGCACGTGGTACGGCAGCAGCAGCGTGCCGATCATCATCGTGAACAACAGGTTCCGCCCGGCGAACCGGATCTTGGCGAAGGCGTACGCGGTCAGCGAGCTGGAGATCACGACACCGGCCACGGCGAGGCCCGCGTACGTCAGCGAGTTCAGAAAGAAGCTGCTGATGGAGATGCCCGAGATGCCGTCGGCGAGCCCGGAGAAGTTCGCCCAGACCGGCTTGGTGGGCAGCAGGTCGATGCTGGCGATGATGTCCTTGCTCGGCTTGAACGAGGCACCGAGGACCCAGATCACCGGGTACAGGATGACCGCGAGGATGCCGAGCGCGCCGATGTGCCAGGCGATCGATCCAAAGCGCCGCCGCTCACTCGCGGTGTGGACAACAGGGGTCGTGACAGTGGTCACTTGGCGGCCTCCTCGTAGTGCACCCACTTCTTCTGCGACCAGAACAGGACCGCCGTGACCAGCGCCACCGCGACCACCAGCGACCAGGCCATCGCGGAGGCGAAGCCCATCTGGGCCTCCTTGAAGCCCTTCTGGTAGAGGTAACAGGTGTAGACGAGGGTGGCGTCGGCGGGCCCGCACTGGGTGTTGGAGACCACATAGGCGGACCCGAACACCTGGAACGCGTGGATCGACTCCAGCAGCACGTTGAAGAACAGCACCGGGGAGATCATCGGCAGCGTGATGTTCCAGAACCGCCGGAGGGGGCCGGCCCCGTCCATCTCGGCGGCCTCGTACAGCTCCCTGGGGACCTGCTTGAGACCGGCCAGGAAGATGACCATCGGCGCACCGAACTGCCAGATGCTCAGCGCCACCAGGGAGTAGAGGACGTAGTCCGGGTTGCCGATCCAGCCGCCCGCGTCGACGCCGAAGATCTTCTGGGTACGGTCCACGATCGCGTCGTCGGAGAACAGCGCCCGCCATACGAAGCCGACGGAGACGCTGGCGCCGATGAGGGAGGGCATGTAGAACGCGGCCCGGTACAGGCCCTGCCCGCGCCGGCTCTGCGCGAGCAGCAGCGCGACGCCGAGCGCGAGCAGCAGCTTCAGCGGAGTGGCCACGACGACGTACTTGAGCGTGACCTCCACCGACTTCTGCCAGCGCGGGTCCTGGAACATCGTCGTGAAGTTGTCGAAACCCACCCACTCGGGCGGGGTGAACAGGTTGTACCGGGTGAACGCGTAGTACAGCGACGCGATCATCGGCCCCGCCGTGAGGACCAGGAACCCCGCGATCCAAGGCGACATGAAGAGATAGCCGGCGAGGTTCTCGCGGCGCCGCCCGCGCCGCCCGGCGGCGGGAGCGGCGGGCCGCTTCTTCGCCGGGCGCACGGGCGCTTCCTTGACGAGCGTCATGGTGGTACGTCCCCTCAGCCCGCGAACGCGGCCTTGGCCTCGCTGAACAGCGCCTTGGCGGCGTCGGCCGGCTTGGTCTTGCCCTGGGAGACCTCGCCGCCGATCCGCAGGAACGCCGCCTCGATGACATCGGCGCCCGACGGGTGCGGGGTGATCTTCCCGAGCACGCCGGCCTTGGCGACCTCTTCCTCGTACGCCTTGACACCCTTGTTCTGGGCGTCGGTGGGCGTGAACGCGTCGTACTGCTCGGTCGTGGCGAGGATGCCGCGGTCGTAGCCCATGATCTTGCCGACCTCGGGGTCGTGGACCATAAAGGAGATGAACTGCGCCGCCTCCTTGGGGTGCTTGGTCCCGGAGAAGGCGCTGAGCATCAGCGAGCCGAGGTACTGGCCGGTCTGCTTGCCGTCCGTGGTGGGGATCGGCGCGAGTCCGTAGTCCGACTCGCCCTCTCCCTCGTAGCGGATGGAAAAGTTGTCCCAGGTGAACTCGGACGCGGCGAGGCCCGCCGAGAGACCGGACTTGGGCTTGACCTGCTCGATCTTCTTCGGGTCGGCGACCAGTCCGGACTTGACGCGCTTGTAGCCGTCCGTCCACCACTGCGTCAGGTCGTCCTCGGTGAAGCCGAGATCGGAGTCGGTGAAGAACGCCTTGCCGTTCTGACGCAGATACAGGTCGTAGAGGTACATGATGCTGAAGTAACCGGTGTCTCCGGCGATCTTCAGCTTGTCCTGGATCGTCTGGAGCGCGGCGAAGTACTCGTCCCAGGTCCAGCCGAACTTCGCCTCGACGCCCGCCTTCTTGAATGCCTTGAGGTCGATGACGAGCGACATGGTGTTGGCGCCGACCGGAACGGCGATCTGCTTGCCGTCGACCTGACCGTTCGCCAGAACGCCGTTGCGGAAGTTGTCCAGGTTCAGATTCCCGGAGTCCGCCTGCGACTTGAGATCCAGCAGAACACCGCGCTTGTCGTACTTGCGCAGGAAACCGACCGCATTCTGGAAAACGTCCGGCGGATTCCCGCCGGAGGCCTGGGTCTGGAACTTCTCCCAGAACGCCTCGTAGTCGGTGAATTCAGGCTTGATCTTGATCTTCGGGTACTTCTTCTCGAAGAGCGCGATCGTCTTCTTGATGGCGATGGTGCGCGGCTCGCCACCCCACCACGCGTAACGCAGTGTCACCGTTCCGTCTCCGGAACTGCCGCTGTCACCACCGCACCCGGTCGTCGCGGCCAGCCCCAGCGTCGCCGCCGTAGCCCCGGCCGCCTTCAGGATCGTTCGCCTCTCGACATTCCTGTTGGTTCCCACAGTCGGGCCCCTCCCCGCAGCGTCGTCGCCTGCATGAATCGTTTCAAGTAAGCGCTTGCTGGCACAAGTTACGGAGACCCCGGAGGTGCGTCAATGATTCGGACAGGAATTTATTGTGACTGTGGTGAGAGATCGGAGCGTCTCCAACCGGTGCGCCGCACGGGCGAACTGACGACGCCCCAGGTGAGAGACGCGGGATCGACCGGTCGAACATCACACAGGGCGTCGCCGGAGATCGACGGGCGGCCGAAAAAGGGCGGGTGACGGCAGGGCCGCCGCGGAGGCGTCACCCGAGGCGGAGCCGGCATCCCTCGGCCACCCCTTTGGTCCGCGCACACGCCGACGGCCCGTCCGCGATTTCGCAGACGGGCCGTCGGTCCGGGTGGGCGATACTGGGTTCGAACCAGTGACCTCTTCGGTGTGAACGAAGCGCTCTCCCACTGAGCTAATCGCCCGGACGCAGGAAGAACATTACCCCATGTCAGGGAGTGCCTGTGACCAGCGGCGACAGCCTCGGCACCCCCCGCGCGGCTCACTGGTCCTTGATGTTCCAGGGCATCTCGAAGCCGAACTTCCAGAGGTAGACGCCGAGGATCGCGCCGATGATCACCAGGCCGACCGAGGTCAGGATGATGTTGCGTCGACGCACCCGGGGATCGAGGGCACGGTGGGCCGCCTCGGTCACCTTGCGTTTGGTCCAGCGCAGCACGAGCTGGGCCCAGACGAACTCGGTCGCCCAGATCGCCATACCGCCGAAGATCACGACCCAGCCGGGCCCGGGCAGCGGCAGCATGATGATGCCGGCCACCACGACCGCCAGGCCGATGACGAAGATCAGGACCTGCCAGCTCAGGTGCAGCAACCGCCGCGACCTGATGAATTCCGGCGCCTTGGAACCGAGCCCCTGCTCGTCCTGCGCTTCGTCCGACTTCTTGCCGGTCTGCTCGTCAGGTGCCACAGCGACCTCGCGCGGCTCGTCACTCCCCGTATTCATACAGCCGAACCCTACCGGAGAGAAACCGGTCACCGGAATGGTCGTACCTCCCCAAGAGGTCCTAGGCCGGAAGAGTTACGTAAAGGCACGCAAAACACCCAGAGGGGTTTACAACGGCACCGTAGGTGGCATGTCGATTTCGCCGACGTGCGAATCCCCGAGCGCACACTGAGCGAAAGGCCCTGGCGCTTATGAACACCACGGTCAGCTGCGAGCTGCACCTGCGCCTCGTTGTGTCGAGCGAGTCCTCCCTGCCTGTCCCCGCAGGCCTGCGGTACGACACGGCCGACCCCTACGCCGTGCACGCCACCTTCCACACCGGAGCCGAGGAGACCGTCGAGTGGGTGTTCGCCCGCGACCTCCTCGCGGAGGGCCTCCACCGGCCCACCGGAACCGGCGACGTCCGAGTCTGGCCGTCGCGCAGTCATGGTCAGGGCGTCGTCTGTATCGCCCTGAGCTCCCCGGAGGGCGAGGCACTGCTCGAGGCCCCGGCGCGGGCCCTGGAGTCGTTCCTGAAGCGGACGGACGCCGCCGTGCCCCGGGGCACGGAGCACCGCCACTTCGACCTGGACCAGGAGCTCTCCCACATCCTGGCGGAAAGTTAGGGGCGACAACGCACAGAGCCGCCCGGCGCCGTCCACTCGGGGAGACGGCTCGGGCTCGTACCACCCCATAGGGAACGACAGGCGCCGTGGCTGCGGAGCGCTCCGCAGCGCAGGGCCGCCTTTGCCGCACACGCTTTTGCCCTGCGCGCGTTGTTGGAGG